>NZ_CP011487.1:0-306290 GCF_001653475.1 Helicobacter pylori
TTGAAATTAAAATGGTTAGATAAGTCTCGTAAAAGTATGAGATCCTATCACAAGATTTCGTTAATATAGCATATATTGATAAGATTTTTGCACTAATCGGGCGTTTTGTTGTTTCAAAAAAAAAAAAAAGGTTTTTGGGGTGTTTTGGAACAAATATTAAACCAATAAAAGTAATTTTAAAAAAATGAGGTTGTTGAATAGGGGTAGTTATAAAAAAAGGGGGGTTTTTTAACTTTGATTGTTTCTGGTTTGTTGTAAAAATAATTTCTTAAATTTTCTTAAGAGAAGTGTTTTATAATTATTTTCCCCAAAAACTCAAGGGCTTGCTTGTAAAAGCGGAGTTATCCTTGAGTTTTGGGGCGTTTGCATGCGGTTATTGATAGATTATCGCTTGCTTGGTGCAAGATGCCTACTCTTTAAACAAGGTTTTGAGCGTTTCTTAAAACTATCATTAACGATTTGTTAGGACAAAACCTAACCCCCTACATAGACTTGTCTTGGGCGTGTGATCCTGGCTTGCGGGCTTTTGACATGCTCTAAAAGCTGAGCGCACCAACCTACGGTTCTGCCAATGACAAACACCGGCGTGAAGAAACGCACGGGGATTTTTAAAGCCCTTAAAATCGTGCCAGAGTAGAAATCCACATTAGGGTAGAGATTCCTTTCAATGAAATACTCGTCTTTTAGCGCAATTTCTTCTACTTTCGCAGCGATTTCGCTCAATCTCTCATCCATTTTAACGCCTTTTTTGTGTAGTTCGTCTTTTAAGCCTTTTAAGATTTTTGCGCGCGGATCATAGCTTTTATACACTCTATGCCCAAAGCCCATGAGTTTGAAATTGTCGTTCTTGTCTTTCACGCGTGCGATGGTTTTATCCACATTTTTCACATCGCCAATTTCTTCTAATTGCAAAAGCACTTTTTCGTTCGCCCCACCATGCAAATGCCCCCATAAAGCGCTAATGCCCGCACTAATGGCTGCATAAGGATGTACACCGGTGCTAGCGACATTCCTTACCGTGGTAGAAGAGGCGTTTTGCCCATGGTCAGCGTGCAAGGTTAGGATTTTATCAAAGGCTTCCACTTCTAGGGGCGTGATTTCCACTTCGCCTTGAGTGGTGTGTTTCAATCGGCTGTAAGGATATCCTCTCAGCATGAAAAGGATATTTTCCACATAAGAGCGTGCGATATCCGGATAAATAATGGGCGCTCCCACTTCATTACGATAGCAAATAGCCGCAAGCGTGGGGATTTTAGCGACAATCCTTCTAGCCATAGTCTGGTAATCTTCTTCAGTGTGCATGTTTTGGTGCGTGGAATAAAGGGTGGATAAAATAGACACACCGCTAGAGAGTTTCGCCATAGGGTGGGCGTTACTAGGGAAAGCTGAAAACATGTTCAACAAGCTCTCATGCACAAAGCTTCTGTGCCGTAATTCCAATTCAAATTCCAAGCTTTCATCTTGATTTTTGGGCAATTCCCCTGTGAGAAGCAATTTGCACACATCTACATATTTGTATTTGGCGACTAAATCTTCTATTCTATGCCCTCTGTAATACAATTCGCCTTTTTTGCCATTGATATAGCTGATCTTAGACTGACACCCAGCGGTAGAAGAATACCCTGGATCGTAAGAAAAAAACCCGGTCGTTTCAAAAAGCTTGGAAAAATCCACCGCTTTAGGCCCACGAGTGCATTCAATCGTTTCAAATTCATAGCGTTCATTATTTTCATTATTGATTAAAGTAATAGACATCCAATTTCCTTAAGTATTTAATGGTATTCAGCTCCCAATTATAAGCCAAAAAATTAAATGATTTCTTTTTAAAAACATTCCGTTTTTTCAAGTTATTTCTAAACGCTACTTTTAAACACGCATTCAAAAAAAGATTTTTAGGGGTTATATAGTATTTTTGTGCTAGTATAGTTACTTAAATTTTATAAAAAGGACGAGAGATGGCTTACAACCCTAAAATTTTACAAAAGCCTAAAGAGGGCGAAGAAATTACGATTAAAGACGGCAAATTGCATGTGCCAAACCACCCCATTATCCCTTTCATTGAGGGCGATGGCATTGGATCGGATATTACCCCTGCGATGATTAAAGTCGTGGATAGCGCGGTTCAAAAAGCGTATAAGGGCGAGAAAAAAATCGCATGGTATGAGGTGTTTGTGGGCGAAAAATGCTATCAAAAATTTAAAGATCATAAAGAATTAAGCCCAGAAGAGCAATGGCTGTTACCGGACACTATTGAAGCGATTAACCATTATAAAGTCTCTATTAAAGGGCCTTTGACCACGCCTATTGGTGAGGGGTTTAGATCTTTGAATGTAGCGTTACGCCAAAAAATGGATTTGTATGTGTGTTTGAGACCGGTAAGATGGTATGGGAGCCCGAGCCCGGTTAAAGAACCAGAAAAAGTGGATATGGTGATTTTTAGAGAAAATTCTGAAGATATTTATGCGGGCATTGAGTGGCAAGAAGGCAGCACGGAAGCGAAAAAACTCATCCATTTTTTACAAAATGAATTAAAGGTTAAAAAAATCCGCTTCCCTGAAAGCAGTGGCATAGGGGTAAAACCCATTAGTAAAGAAGGCACAGAGAGGCTGGTGAGGAAGGCGATTGAATACGCTATTGATAACGACAAGCCAAGCGTAACTTTTGTGCATAAAGGTAATATCATGAAATACACTGAGGGGGCGTTCATGAAATGGGGCTATGCACTCGCTCAAAAAGAATTTAACGCTCAAGTCATTGATAAAGGTCCATGGTGTTCTTTGAAAAACCCTAAAACCGGTAAAGAAATCATCATTAAAGACATGATCGCTGATGCCTTTTTGCAACAAATCTTATTACGCCCTAGCGAATACAGCGTCATTGCGACCATGAATTTGAATGGGGATTATATCTCTGATGCGTTAGCGGCGATGGTGGGGGGTATTGGTATCGCTCCTGGGGCTAATCTCAATGACACAGTGGGCATGTTTGAAGCCACCCATGGCACCGCTCCTAAATACACCGGGCTAGATAAAGTCAATCCGGGGTCTATTATTTTGAGCGCGGAAATGATGTTAAGGCATATGGGTTGGGTGGAAGCGGCTGATCTGATCGTTTCTGCTATGGAAAAAGCGATTAAAAGCAAGAAAGTCACTTATGATTTCGCTCGTTTGATGGATGGGGCTAAAGAAGTGAAATGCTCTGAATTTGCTAGCGTGATGATTGAAAACATGTGAAAGAGCGTTTTTTAAGCTCTTAAATGGTGTTTGAATGCGAAAAAAACACTAATACTATCATAAGGAATGAAGTTGGTAAAATTTGTGCGTAATGTGGTTTTGTTCATTTTAACGGCGATCTTTTTAGCGCTCATGCTTTTAGTGAGCTATTTCATGCCCCATTATAGCGTGGCTGTCATTAGCGGGGTGGAAGTCAAAAGAATGAATGAAAATGAAAACACGCCCAATAAGGCGTTAAAAAGCCCTACTAGAGATGTTTATTTTATACAAACTTACGACCCCAAAGACAAACAGAGCGTGAAAGTCTATCGCAATGAAGACACGCGCTTTGGCTTCCCTTTTTATTTTAAGTTTAATTCGGCTGATATTTCGGCTCTCGCTCAAAGTTTAGTCAATCAGCAAGTGGAAGTGCAATACTATGGCTGGCGGATCAACACGCTAGACATGTTCCCTAATGCGATTTTTTTAAAGCCCCTAAAAGAGAGTGCTGGCATTTCAAAGCCCATTTTTAGCTGGATTTTATACGCTTTGCTGTTAGTGGTCTTTTTTATCAGCGTGGGTTCTGTTTGCGCTTTATTTAAGGGCAAAGCTCATTAAATCTTTTAGGCTTTGTTGGAAAATCACAATGGGGTTATTGGAGCGTTCATTAAAAAGCTCAATATAGGGCAAGCTGATGCTGTGAAAAGCGGTGTTGTTTCCTCTCAAATTGATAGCGATTTTATAGTCTAGTTGGTGGGATTTCAATAAAAAATCATTCAGCAAACAATCGTTAATCAAGCCCAAATTGTCATGGCTAATCAAAAGCATTTTAGCTTTTAATTTTAGGGCAAAATCCAGCATGTTTTCTTCTAAAGTGATAGGCACGCATAGCCCTCCAGCCCCTTCAACGATGACTAAATCATAAGTTTTGGTGAAATTTTGGAGGCGCTGGATTAAATTATTGGTATCAATGGGGGTGTTTTGGTTTTCTTCTTGTTGGGCGATGAGGGGGGCTGAAGCTTTAGTGTAACGATAGAATGAAATGTCTTTTAAGGTTAAAGAGCGATCTAAAAGGCGGTTATCTTGCAAGAACAAATGCGCATCGCTAAAGTGGTTGGTCGTGTCATTAACGCCTGTTTCAATGGGCTTTAATAGAATCGTTCTGACGCCACAAGCGTTGCAATATTGGGCTAATAGTCTAGCGCATGTGGTTTTGCCGGCATTAGTGTTAGTCGCGCTGATAAAGAGCATGGTTTAACTTTTAAATTGGTAAGCCCCATCAAATATGCTTTTAGATAGTCTAGGGCTGATGTTATCAAGTTGTGTCACTAAATCTGTCGGTGAGATAAAGCAATAACCCACATCGGTGTCTATAGTGTTAGCAAGCGCTTTAGCAATGAGTGTAGAACTCACTTTTTTACCTTGTCGCATAGCTTTAAAAAGGTTATTGACTTTAATGTTGTGGTTGTAACTCTGTCTAAAGCTTTTACTTGTAGAGCATTTTAGTCTTTCTCTGTTATCAATACCTTGTCGCTCCCAATTTTCTATCTCATCAATAGTGAAAATCTTGGGATACCCATAAGCCCGAACCCTACTTTGTGTCCTTTCAATAAATCCTTTAATTTCATTTTCAAATGTGTCTGTAAGGTTGCCAATAATGTGAGGCATATAAGTCGCTTTTAATTGTGTCTTAACAATGTCTTTAAAAGCTATACCATAATTGTCTTTTTCAGGTTTTTTCTCAAAGAATGTATAGACTTGATTTTTTAGTCTTGTGAGAGATTTTGGTAATTGACTAGGGCTAGAGAATGTGATGTTATTAAATTTAGCCCACACCTTACCAAAATCCTCTGGTAGAGCGCTCACCAATTCCACATAGTATCTGTCTTTGTTATTATAGACACTATTTTCACAATAACAAATCGCTGCTTGATTGAATTTTTTCCCCCATAATAATAAGTGGTCTTTCAAATCAAATGCGCTACTAGGTTCGTTTTGGAATACAAAAAAGCTAACTTCTTTATCTGGTAAAATATTGTCTTTAGGGTTGTCTTTCCAATATCCTAGCACTTCAATGTAACCAATGAAATCTCGCTTACTATCCAATATCCCTTTTAGCTGTCGTGTTCTATCCATATTGTCCTTTTTAGTGTAGCGGTATCTCTCAATAAATTCTTTACTAGACATAAGGTCTTTCATTGTGGCTTCACTTTTAGGGTTTAAGAATTTACTAACAAAAGACTTGCCTAATGCTGTGGATAGTTTGAGAGCGATAGTCCTATACTCTCTCAAAAAGGCGTCAGCAAGATGAGAAGCGTCTATGGGGTTAGGGTCGCCATTCCATTTTTTAGCTACTTTGTCTAATTGAGAAACCTTAAAACCGCTCTTATAAGCTTCTACTAATAATTCTTGTTCCTTTTCAGTAAAGTCTTTAATAAAAGCGTCTTTAAAAGGTCTAAACGCCGAGATGATCCCAAAAGGTAGTCCGCTAGCAATCTTTTTATAAATGCTGACAAGATTAGAACTCTCAATTGTAGAGCCTTTGATGGTTTTGTGGCTCATATCGTATTTAAGTCGTGAGATTTCATCGCCAAATGCATCTAAAAACTTGCTTAAGGGCATGCTCTTACCAAGCACCCTAACTTCAGGTTTATTTTGTCTAGCTAACTTCTTGTCCGCTAAAGCCTTATCAATAGCTCCTGTCAAAGAAGTGTTTCTTTGTGGCTCATCAACAAATTCTAAAAAGTCGTAACTCAATAGCATTTTGTGTCCTTTTTTGAGCGAGATTATAACGCTTTATCTTTGAGCTTTCAGCGGTAATTAGGGTTTATTTGGTATAATATCAAAACTTCATTTAAGGTTGGTTCTTATGAATATTTTATTTGGGATTAGCGACACGCAAGAATGTTATAACGCTATTAAATTCGCTGTCAAATTAGCCCATTCGCTTAAAGAGGTCCGTTTTACCTTATTGCATGTGAGCATGGAAGTGTTTATTTATAGCGAAAGCGGGATGATGGATTATGGCCAGACAGAAGCCTTAGAAGAAGAAAAAGCTAAGGCTTTGTTAAAGCAATTTGAAGACGCTTTCAAAAAAGAAAATATAGAGTGCGAGAGCGTTCTAAAAAGCGGTGATTTGATTGATGTGGTCTTGGATATGGCTAAGGATTATGATTTGTTATTGATTGGAGCGAGCGAATCGAATTTGTTGTATCGTTTGTTCATTTCACACCAAAATAGCCTTGTTGAACAATCCAGTATCCCTGTTGTGATCGCTAAGTAGCATGAAAATGTATAACATACCTACCCCCACCATGTCGCAGGTGATCATGGTGGATGACCCCATTACGACAGCGGAATTTGTAATCTCTGCTTTGAGGGATTTTTTTGACAAGTCTTTGGAAGAGGCTCAAGCTCTCACAGCCAGAGCGTTAGATCTCCCTTTAAAACTATTGGTAGAAGAGATAAAATAATGGCTAAATTCAATCAAGATCTAAATGAAGTTCTAAACCAAGCTTTAAATTTAGCCTTGGATCTTAACCACGCCCTTTGCACCACAGAGCATGTGCTATTGGTTATTTTAGAGCATGAGAGCGGGGCAAAGATGATTGGCGCTTTAGAAAGAGATGACTATGATCAAATGAAGCAAATCCTTAAAGACTATTTGTTGCAATATGTGCCCTTAAAGAGTGATCCAGCCAAAATGCCTGACAGGAGTTTTGTGCTATTAAGAATGCTTAAAAGAATGTATGCGAGTTGTTTTGAGAGCGTGGGCGTGGAAGAATTGCTTATTTTAATGCTGGATCACCCTGATTGTTACGCTTCAAAACTCATGGATAGTTTTGGCATCGCTCGTTTGTATTCCAATCCTGCTTTATTGGATTTGGACAACCATGGTATCCCTAATGACATTAATAATGAAGAAGCGCCCAAAAACACTCCCCTAAAAAAATACGCTAAAAATTTGAGCGCTTTAGCCCAAGATAACGCTTTAGATCCCGTCATTGGCAGAGAAGAAGAGATTCTAAGAGTGATAGAAATTTTAGGGCGCAGAAAAAAGAATAACCCGCTTTTAATTGGCGAAGCGGGCGTAGGGAAAACCTCCATCGCTGAAGCTTTGGCTTTAAAAATCGCTCAAAAAGAAGTGCCGGAGTTTTTGCAAGAATATGAAGTCTATTCTTTGGATGTGGCTTTAATGGTGGCTGGGACAAAATACAGAGGGGATTTTGAAAAACGCTTGAAAAAAACGCTCAAAGAAATCCAACAAAACGGTCGTATCATTTTATTCATTGATGAAATCCACACCCTTTTAGGCGCAGGGAGCAGTAACGCTGGGAACTTGGATGCGGCGAATATATTAAAACCGGTTTTAACGGACGGGAGCTTGAAATGTTTAGGAGCGACCACTTTTGAAGAATACCGCAGCGTGTTTGAAAAAGACAAGGCTTTCAACAGGCGCTTTTCAGTAATAAAAGTTGAAGAGCCTTCTAAAGAGGCGTGTTACTTGATTTTAAAAAAGATCGCTCCCCTTTATGAAGAACACCACCAGGTGCGTTATGATGAGAGCGTGTTTAAGGCATGCGTGGATTTAACGAGTTATTACATGCATGATAAATTCTTGCCGGATAAAGCGATTGAATTACTAGATGAGGTGGGATCGAGGAAAAAAATCAACCCTAAGAAGGGCAAAAAAATCGGCGTTGATGATGTGAAAGAAACGCTCGCTCTAAAGCTTAAAATCCCTAAAATGCGTTTGAGCAACGATAAAAAAGCCCTTTTAAGGAATTTAGAAAAATCGCTTAAAAATAAGATTTTTGCCCAAGCAGAAGCGATCAATCTCGTTAGCAATGCGATTAAAATCCAGTATTGTGGGCTTTCTGCAAAGAATAAGCCTGTGGGGAGCTTTTTATTCGTAGGGCCTAGTGGGGTGGGGAAAACAGAGTTGGCTAAAGAATTGGCCTTGAATTTGGATTTGCATTTTGAACGCTTTGACATGAGCGAATACAAAGAAGCCCATAGCGTGGCAAAACTCATCGGGAGTCCTAGCGGTTATGTGGGGTTTGAGCAAGGGGGGCTATTGGTGAATGCGATTAAAAAACACCCGCATTGTTTGCTGCTTTTAGATGAAATAGAAAAAGCCCATTCTAATGTGTATGATTTGTTGTTGCAAGTGATGGATAACGCCACTTTGAGCGATAGTTTAGGCAATCAGGCGAGTTTTAAGCATGTGATTTTGATCATGACTTCCAATGTGGGGAGTAAGGATAAGGATACGCTAGGGTTTTTTAGCGCTAAAAACACCAAGCATGATAAAGCCGTTAAAGAGCTTTTGACCCCTGAATTACGCTCTAGGATTGATGCGATCGTGCCCTTTAACGCGCTCAGTTTGGAGGATTTTGAACGCATTGTCTCTGTAGAATTAGACAAATTAAAAGCCCTAGCGCTAGAGCAAGACATAGCCTTAAAATTCCATAAAGAAGTTTTGAAATTCATTGCGCAAAAAAGCTATCAAACGACTTTAGGAGCGAGAGAAATTAAAAAAATCATTCACAATGAAATCAAAACCCAATTAAGCGATCTACTGCTCTTGCAATCGTTTAAAAAACCTTGTAAGATCGCTTGCTTGCTAGAAAAAAACCAATTGGCTTTAAAAGAAATCAAGCGTGCACAAAAAGTGAAAGAAAATGACTTTTGAAATGCTTTATAGTAAAATCCATAGGGCTACTATCACAGACGCTAATCTCAATTATGTAGGTTCGATCACTATAGATGAGGATTTAGCCAAGCTCGCCAAGCTCAGAGAGGGTATGAAGGTAGAAATCGTGGATGTCAATAACGGCGAACGCTTCAGCACCTATGTGATTTTAGGGAAAAAAAGGGGCGAAATTTGCGTCAATGGCGCAGCAGCCAGAAAGGTGGCCATAGGCGATGTGGTGATCATTTTAGCTTATGCGAGCATGAATGAAGATGAAATCAACGCGCACAAGCCATGCATTGTGCTGGTGGGTGAAAAGAATGAAATTTTAGAAAAATAAGGGGTTAGAGATGGATTTTAGTCAATTGGGTGGGTTACTAGACGGCATGAAAAAAGAGTTTTCTCAACTAGAAGAAAAGAATAAAGACACGATCCACACTTCCAAAAGCGGTGGGGGAATGGTGAGCGTGAGTTTTAATGGGGTGGGGGAGTTAGTGGATTTGCAAATTGATGACAGCCTGTTAGAAGATAAAGAAGCGATGCAAATCTATTTGATGAGCGCTTTGAATGACGGGTATAAAGCCGTAGAAGAAAACCGAAAAAATTTAGCCTTTAATATGTTGGGGAATTTTGCTAAATTGTGATGTTTCACAAAGCCCTTATCATTCTATGTTTTTTTTTGAATGGCTTAGGGGCTTATGATTTCAAGCATTGTCAGGCTTTTTTTAAAAAAGCGAGCCTTCAAAAAGGGGGCGTGGCTTTAAAAGAATTGCCTAAGGGCGTGTATTTGTATTATTCCAAAACCTACCCTAAACACGCCAAAGTCATCAAATCCGATCCTTTTGTGGGGTTGTATTTGTTGCAAAGCACACCAAGCGAGTATGTTTATACATTAAGGGATTTAGACAAAAACGCCCTTATAAGGCCAATGGCTAGTATAGGGGATAATCAAGCCATAGAAGCACGATTGCTTTTTAAACAAAAAGGCTATGATCGCTACGCCCAAATTTCACAAGAGATCCAAAAAAATGGCGTTATCAGTAATATTTGCTATCAAATGTTAGGGCTAGGGGTAGGGGGGAATGGCTTTATAGAAACGAAATTTATCAAGCGCTTTTTAAACCAGCAAGAGCCTTATTATGGGGATATTGGGGTGCGTTTAGAAGAGGATAATAAGCGTTTAGTGGTAGCGCAATTTGATCCCTTTTTCCCTAAAAACCCTTTTTTAAAAAACGATGAAATCCTAGCGATCAACCATCAAAAGATCCACTCATTAGCGGAGTTTGAATGGATGGTGAGCAATCTTGAATACCAAAGCCTTGTAAAAGTAACCATCAAACGAAACCATAAAATCAAAGAAGTAACGCTTAAAGCCAATAAGCGTTATGGGGGGTTTTTACTCAAAGACACTTTTTTAGAGCGCTATGGCATCGCTTTAGATGAGCGTTTTATCATCACTAAAATAGGCAGTCATTTACCCAAAGGCTTGGATTTTTTAAAGCTTGGGGATAGGATTTTATGGGTGAATCGTAAAAATGTGGCGTTCAACCCGAAAGCTTTAAGAGAAGCGTTAAGCGCGACTAAAATTGAATTATTAATGTGGCGTAAAGGCTTTGAATTTTACATTAAAGTCCGTTGAAATTGATGAAAAATGACGCTTATGAGATCATTCTTTCTTGGTTTATCACGCCTCTCACGGCGATTTTAGGGCGTTTCGCTGAATTTTTTCTCTATACTTTGCATGCGCAATTGGTGTTTAATAGCATGGTCGCTTTGGCGTTCATGCTCTTTGCTTATAGGAGCATGAAAGAACAGAATTTCTTCAGCGCCAGCGCGCTTTTAGAAGCGTTATTATTTGTGGGGTTTTTTGCGCTTTTTAACTACGCTTTAAAAAATCCCATGCATTTTTACGAATTTTTCCAAAACGCTATTTTTATTGCACCTAACATGATCGTGCAAAGTCTCTCTCAAAGCTTGAGTAACTTTTCTAACCACGCGCTTTCTTTAGATTTTATCTTTAATCATGGTTTTTATGCCCTTAGTTTTATCAGCGATTTGAGCCATAATGAAATGTCTGTGTGGCTTTTTTTAAGTATCTTGCAAGCCCTTTTTTTGAGCGTGCTGTTTGCGATCATCATTTTAGTGTATTTAGAAGTGCATGTGTGGTGCTCTTTAGGGGTGCTGTTTTTAGCGTTTGGGTTTTTTAAGACCTGGAGGAGCATTGTGGTGGCATGCTTAAAAAAATGCTTCGCTCTTGGATTTTACAAGCCTTTTTTGTTGTTGGTGGGGTTTTTGAATGTGTCGGTTACTAAGGCTTTAATAGACGCTCATATGCAAGAAAAACAAGACTTAAGCCTTTTATTGGTGGTAGCGTTATTTTTGTGTTGCGTTTTTATCATAGGCGTGCCTTTTTTCATCAACGCTTTGTTTAGGGTGCAAAACAGCCTTAAAGAAACTTATAAACTCGCCACAAATTTGAGCGCTAACCTCAGCCAAAACGCCCTTAATTCCTTACAATACATCACGACCCCACCCGCTCCTTCTAGCGTTTCTTCTATGAGCGAAAGCGTCTCTAAAGAAAAAGAAACGCATTCCCCCACATTTAAGGTAGAAACCACTCAATTAGATGTAAAAATTCCAAATTTCAAGCAAAAAAAGGTTAAAAAGGATACAATAAATACAAAAAATGAAATTTAAATAAATGGGAATTTAATGAGAATTTTTTTTGTTATTATGGGACTCATGTTGTTTGGTTGCACCAGTAAGGTGCATGAGATGAAAAAAAGCCCTTGCACATTGTATGAAAACAGGTTGAATCTCGCATGAAAGAAAAGCCTTTCAATAGCGAGCAATTGATCTATTTAGAAGAGCTTTTAAGCCACCAAGAAAAGCATTTAGAAAACAAGCTTTCTGGTTTTTCGGTGAATGATTTGGACATGCAAAGCGTGTTTAGACTGGAGAGGAACCGCTTGAAAATCGCTTATAAACTCTTAGGCTTGATGAGTTTTATCGCTCTTGTTTTAGCGATCGTGTTAATCAGTGTTTTACCCCTACAAAAAACCGAACACCATTTCGTGGATTTTTTAAACCAGGACAAGCATTACGCCATTATCCAAAGAGCGGATAAAAGCATTTCTAGTAATGAAGCGTTGGCTCGCTCGCTCATTGGGGCGTATGTGTTAAACCGAGAGAGCATTAACCGCATTGACGATAAATCGCGCTATGAATTGGTGCGCTTGCAAAGCAGTTCTAAAGTGTGGCAACGCTTTGAAGATTTGATTAAAGCGCAAAACAGCATTTATACGCAAAGCCATTTGGAAAGAGAAGTCCATATCGTCAATATTGCGATCTATCAGCAAGACAATAACCCCATTGCGAGCGTCTCTATTGCAGCTAAACTCATGAACGAAAACAAGTTGGTGTATGAAAAGCGTTATAAAATCGTGCTGAGTTATTTGTTTGACACCCCGGATTTTGATTACGCTTCCATGCCTAAAAACCCTACTGGCTTTAAAATCACTCGCTACAGCATCACTGAAATCGCGCCGATTAATAGGGGCGATTGATGCGTAAGGTTTTATACGCTCTTGCGGGTTTTTTGTTGGCTTTTAGCGCTTTAAAAGCCGATGATTTTTTAGAAGAGGCTAACGAAACAGCCCCGGCGAATTTAAACCACCCCATGCAGGATTTAAACGCCATTCAAGGGAGCTTTTTTGATAAAAACCGCTCAAAAATGTCCAACACTTTGAACATTGATTACTTTCAAGGGCAAACCTATAAAATCCGCTTGCGTTATGCGATGGCGACCTTATTGTTTTTTTCAAAACCCATTAGCGATTTTGTTTTAGGGGATAAGGTGGGCTTTGATGCGAAAATCTTAGAAAGTAACGATCGCATTTTACTTATCAAACCCTTACAAATTGGCGTGGATTCTAATGTCAGCGTGATTGATAATGAGGGTAAGATTTTTTCTTTCTATGTGTTTTCTACCACTTTCACTAGCTCCAAACACCCTAATTTACAGGTTTTCATAGAAGATAAAAATTATTATTCCAACGCTTTTATGAAGCCGCAAAATAAAGAAAATATCCTTGAAAATGCCCTTAAAAACAACAAACCCTTAAAAGAAGAAACCAAAGAAAAAGAAGAAGAGACTATAACCATTGGCGATAACACTAATGCCATGAAAATCGTTAAAAAAGACATTCAAAAAGGCTATAGGGCTTTAAAAAGCTCTCAAAGGAAATGGTATTGTTTAGGGATTTGTTCTAAAAAATCCAAACTCTCCTTGATGCCTGAAGAAATTTTTAACGACAAGCAATTCACTTATTTTAAATTTGACAAAAAATTAGCGCTCTCTAAATTCCCAGTGATTTATAAAGTCGTTGATGGCTATGATAACCCGGTGAATACAAGGATTGTGGGCGATTACATTATCGCTGAAGATGTCTCGGCTAAATGGACTTTAAGGCTGGGCAAGGACTATTTGTGTATTCGTTTTATCAAAAAGGGTAAAAATGAATAAGTGGGTTAAGGGGGCGCTTGTTTTTGTAGGGGGTTTCGCAGCGATTATAACAATTTCTTTAATCTATCATCAAAAGCCAAAAGCCCCTCTAAATAACCAATCTAACCTTTTGAATGACGATGAGGTGAAATACCCCTTACAAGACTACACCTTCACTCAAAGCCCGCAGCCAATTCCTACAGAAAGCTCCAAAGACGCTACCATCAAAGCCTTACAAGAACAGCTAAAAGCCGCTTTAAAAGCCCTAAACTCCAAAGAAATGAGCTATTCTAAAGAAGAAACTTTTAAGAACCCTTCCATAGATCCAAAAACAAACACAACCCCCCCTAAAAAAGACTTTTCTTTAAAGCAATTGGATTTACTAGCCGCTCGCATCACCCCTTTCAAACAAAGCCCTAAAAATTACGAAGAAAACCTGATTTTCCCCATGGATAACCCTAAAGGCATTGATGGTTTTACTAACCTTAAAGAAAAAGACATTGCCACTAATGAAAACAAGCTTTTACGCACCATTACAGCCGATAAAATGATACCCGCCTTTTTGATCACGCCTATTTCTAGCCAGATCGCTGGTAAAGTCATCGCGCAAGTGGAGAGCGATATTTTTGCTCACATGGGCAAGGCCGTCTTAATCCTCAAAGGCTCTAAAGTCATAGGCTATTACAGCAACAATAACAAAATGGGCGAATACCGCTTGGATATTGTATGGAGCCGCATCATCACTCCCCATGGCATCAATATCATGCTCACTAACGCTAAAGGGGCGGACATTAAAGGCTATAACGGATTAGTGGGGGAATTGATTGAAAGGAATTTCCAGCGCTATGGCGTGCCATTACTGCTTTCTACTCTCACTAACGGCTTATTGATTGGGATCACTTCGGCTTTAAACAACAGGGGCAATAAAGAAGAGGTGACTAATTTCTTTGGGGATTATCTTTTATTGCAATTGATGAGGCAAAGCGGCATGGGGATCAATCAAGTGGTCAATCAAATTTTAAGAGACAAGAGCAAGATCGCTCCTATTGTGGTGATTAGAGAGGGGAGTAGGGTTTTCATTTCGCCTAATACTGACATCTTCTTTCCTATACCCAGAGAGAATGAAGTCATCGCTGAGTTTTTGAAGTAACTCAAAAATGCCAGATTAAAAACGCTATAATAACCCTAAAAAACAAAAGAGAGCCTGACAAGAAAACGCATGAAAATTAAAAATATCTTACTGAGTGGGGGGAGCGGAAAACGCCTGTGGCCTTTAAGCCGTAGCCTATACCCTAAGCAATTTTTAAAGCTTTTTGGCAATGAAAGCTTGTTTGAATTGAGTTTTAAAAGAAACGCTTCCTTAGTAGATGAAACGCTCATTGTGTGCAATGAAAAGCATTATTTTTTGGCCCTAGAAGAAATAGAAAGCGAAATCAAAAACAAAAGCGTGGGTTTTTTATTAGAGAGTTTGAGTAAAAACACCGCTAACGCCATTGCTTTGAGCGCTTTAATGAGCGATAGTGAAGATTTGCTCATTGTTACGCCAAGCGATCATTTGATTAAAGACATTCAAGCGTATGAAAATGCAATAAAAAAAGCGATTGATTTAGCCCAAAAAGGTTTTTTAGTCACTTTTGGGATCAATATTGAAAAGCCCAACACGGAGTTTGGGTATATTGAAAGTCCTAATGGTTTAGATGTCAAGCGATTCGTTGAAAAGCCAAGCCTAGAAAGAGCGATAGAGTTTCAAAAAAGCGGAGGTTTTTATTTCAATAGCGGCATGTTTGTTTTCCAAGTAGGCGTTTTTTTAGACGAATTGAAAAAGCATGCCCCTAATATTTTAAAGGGGTGTGAAAGAGCGTTTGAATCTTTGGAAAACGCGTATTTTTTTGAAAAAAAGATCGCTCGTTTGAGCGAAAAGAGCATGCAAGATTTAGAAGATGTGAGCGTGGATATAGCTTTAATGCAAAAAAGCCACAAAATCAAAATGGTAGGATTAAACGCCAAATGGAGCGATTTAGGGAATTTTAACGCTCTTTTTGAAGAAGTGGCTAACGAGCCTAAAGAAAATGTCAGCCTGAATCAAACTCCTGTTTTTGCCAAAGAGAGCCAGAATAATTTAGTGTTTTCTCATAAAGTGAGCGCTCTTTTAGGCGTTGAGGATTTAGCGATTATTGACACTAAAGACGCTCTTTTAATCGCTCATAAAGACAAGGCTAAAGATTTAAAAGTTTTAGTGAGCGAGGTAGAAACGCATAACCAAGAATTGTTGCAAACGCACACTAAAGTGTATCGCCCTTGGGGGAGCTATGAAGTCTTGCATGAGAGTGGTTGTTACAAGGTTAAGATTTTAGAAGTCAAACCTAACGCAAGGCTTTCTTTACAAAAGCATTTCCACAGGAGCGAACACTGGGTGGTGATTAGCGGGATGGCGAGCGTGGAGTTGGATCGCCAATCGTTTGAATTGCAAGCTAATGAATCCACTTATATCCCTAAAAACACCTTACACCGCTTGGCTAATTATGGCAAAATCCCTTTAACCATCATAGAAGTTCAAGTGGGCGAATATGTCGGTGAAGACGATATTGTAAGGGTTGATGATGATTTTAACAGACAAAATCAAGAAAATTTAATATAAGGAAATTCAATGAAGGAAAAAATCGCTTTAATCACTGGGGTTACCGGCCAAGATGGGAGCTATCTGGCTGAACACTTGCTCAATTTGGGTTATGAAGTGCATGGGTTAAAAAGGCGCTCTTCTAGCATCAACACTTCTAGGATCGATCATCTGTATGAAGATTTACACAGCGAACACCAAAGGCGTTTCTTCTTGCATTATGGGGATATGACCGATAGTTCTAATCTCATCCATTTAATCGCTACCACTAAGCCTACAGAGATTTATAATTTAGCCGCTCAAAGCCATGTGAAAGTCTCTTTTGAAACCCCAGAATACACCGCTAACGCTGATGGTATTGGCACGCTAAGGATTTTAGAGGCCATGCGGATTTTAGGATTAGAAAATAAAACACGATTTTATCAAGCCAGCACGAGCGAATTGTATGGCGAAGTTTTAGAAACCCCACAAAATGAAAACACCCCCTTTAACCCGCGAAGCCCCTATGCGGTCGCTAAAATGTATGCCTTTTACATCACCAAAAATTACAGAGAGGCTTATAACTTGTTTGCGGTTAATGGCATTCTTTTTAACCATGAGAGTAGGGTAAGGGGCGAAACTTTTGTCACTCGTAAAATCACACGAGCCGCTAGCGCGATAGCGTATAACTTAACGGATTGCTTGTATTTAGGGAATTTAGACGCTAAAAGAGATTGGGGGCATGCCAAAGATTATGTGAAAATGATGCATTTAATGCTCCAAGCACCCACCCCACAAGATTATGTGATCGCTACAGGGAAGACCACAAGCGTGCGCGATTTTGTGAAAATGAGCTTTGAATTTATCGGTATTGGTTTAGAATTTCAAAATACAGGGATTAAAGAAATCGGTTTGATTAAAAGCGTTGATGGAAAAAGAGCGGACGCTTTAAAATTAAACTTAAGCCATTTAAAAACGGGCAAAATCGTGGTGCGCATAGACGAGCGCTATTTCAGACCCACTGAAGTGGATTTGCTTTTAGGCGATCCCACTAAGGCAGAAAAAGAGCTAGGCTGGGTTAGGGAATACGATTTAAAAGAGTTGGTTAAGGACATGTTAGAATACGATTTAAAAGAATGCCAGAAAAGCCTTTACTTGCAAGATGGGGGTTATATTTTAAGGAATTTTTATGAATGAGGTTATTTTAATCACCGGTGCCTATGGCATGGTGGGGCAGAACACGGCGTTGTATTTTAAAAAAAATAAGCCTGATGTTACTTTACTCACCCCTAAAAAGAGCGAATTGTATTTATTGGATAAAGACAATGTTCAAGCTTATTTGAAAGAATACAAGCCTACAGGCATTATCCATTGCGCCGGGAGAGTGGGGGGTATTGTCGCTAACATGAACGATCTTTCAACTTACATGGTTGAGAATTTACTGATGGGCTTGTATCTTTTTTCTAGCGCTTTGGATTTGGGCGTGAAAAAAGCCATTAATCTGGCGAGCTCTTGCGCTTATCCTAAATTCGCCCCTAACCCTTTAAAAGAAAGCGATTTATTGAACGGCTCTTTAGAGCCAACGAACGAAGGCTACGCTTTAGCCAAACTCTCTGTGATGAAGTATTGCGAGTATGTGAGTGCTGAAAAAGGCGTTTTTTATAAAACCTTAGTGCCTTGTAACCTTTATGGCGAGTTTGACAAATTTGAAGAAAAAATAGCACACATGATACCAGGGCTTATTGCCAGGATGCACACCGCTAAATTAAAGGGTGAAAAAAATTTTGCGATGTGGGGCGATGGCACTGCCAGAAGAGAATATCTAAACGCTAAAGATTTAGCGAGATTCATCGCTCTAGCTTATGATAATATCGCTTCAATGCCTAGCGTGATGAATGTCGGCTCTGGAGTGGATTACAGCATTGAAGAGTATTACGAAAAAGTCGCTCAGGTTTTAGACTATAAGGGCGTGTTTGTGAAAGACTTATCCAAACCTGTGGGCATGCAGCAAAAGCTTATGGATATTTCCAAACAAAAGGCTTTAAAATGGGAATTAGAAATCCCTCTAGAACAAGGCATCAAGGAAGCTTATGAGTATTATTTGAAGCTTTTAGAGGTTTGAAATAAAATCAAGGCCCTTATAATAGGGCTATAAAAACGCTCCGCTATTAAGCGTTGGGCTAGCGGTAGTTACGATTGGTGGTTGTTTGGCTTCAAACAAACCTTGAACCATTAAAAGGGTTTGGTGCCTGCTTCGCTCTCAAGTGTTTTCAAAAGCGTGGTGGGGCTTTTAAAAAGCGCCTTAGCCTTAACAAATTCTAGGCAATAATTCGCCTTCTGGCGTTTCTAAGATCCTTTCAAAACCCCATGCGTTCTTTAAAACCACGCTAGGATAAGGGTTTTCAAACACTTCGCCAATCATGCAAGCGTTTTTAGCTTTTTCGTTAATTTTTAAAATTTCTAAGGCTTTAGGGGCGTCTTTTTGATGGAGCGCTAAAACAAACACCCCCTCATTGGCTAACGCGTAGGGTTCTAGCCCTAAAATCTCACAAATCCCTTTAGTTTCTTCTTTTAAGGGGATTTTTTCTTCTTCTATAACGATTTTCACTCTAGAGCTGTTCGCCCATTCGTTTAGCACGCTCGCTAACCCGCCCCTAGTTGCATCTCTTAAGGCATGGATTTTGAGATCGCTTAAAAATAGGGGTTTTAATAAGGGATAGAGCAGTTGGCAGTCGCTTTGCAGATCAGTTTTAAGCTTGATTTCATGACGCATCGCAAACAAGCTTGCCCCATGGTTAGCGATAGTGTCGCTTATGATAATGGCTTGTCCTTGTTTTAAATGGCGCGAAGAAATCCCTGGCTTGATGATTTTACCAATACAGGTTGTGTTGATAAAAAGCTTATCCACGCTCCCCTTTGGAACGACTTTAGTGTCTAGGGAGAGGAGTTTTAGGTTGGCTTTAAACAATTCTTTTTGTATGGATTGTAGAATGTGTTTTAAAAGAGGGATTTCTAAGCCTTCTTCTAAAATAAAACCCATATTCAAATACAAAGGTTCGCCCCCTTGCACGCTCACATCATTCGCGCTCCCGCAAACGCAAAGCTTGCCTATATCGCCCCCATTAAAAATTAAGGGCGTGATGACAAAACTATCCGTGCTCACGCAATATTCCCCATGAGCTTTAAATTTAGGGGCGTCTTCATCAAACGCGCTAATCCATTCTTTTAAATAGGGCATAAAGACTCGCTCAATTAAAGCGTTTGTTTCTTTCCCTCCGTTCCCGCATGCCAGAGTTACGCTATCCATTTTTATCCTTTTTTGATGATTGTAGGGTTGAAATACGCCATTAAGGCTTGACCGACAGGGATACTGCTATCGTTAGGGGGGAAATGCTTATGGAAAAAATACTTCCTTTGAAAGTTTTTGAATCGTTTGGCTAATTGTTCGCACAATAATTGGTTGCAAAACACACCCCCACTGCACACCACCACATGCTCTTTAAAAGGCGCAATCAAAGCGCTAATGATTTCTGTTAAGCTGTTAAAAAATTTCTTAGCGATGCGTTCAGGCTCTAAAACGCCCAAATCCTTTTCAAATGCTTGATAAAATTCTTTCAAACACACCACGCCGTTTTTGATTTTAAAAGGGTAAAAGGCGATTTCATCGCTTTGTAAGGCTAGATTTTCTAAAACCTGCCCGCTCTCGGCTTCAAAGCTAATCGTTCCCACTAAATCCAAACTAAACGCTACTATATCAAACAAACGCCCTATGGAATTGGTAGCGACGCTTTGAATTCCTCTGTCATGCATTTGCTGAAAAATTTCTAATTCATCTTCTTTAAAATGTTTTTGAATGCGCTTGAAAAGCTTATTGAGTTGGTGTTTTAAAGCAATTTCTAAAACCAAGCGTTTAGGCTCTTTGATCGCTTTTTGCCCCCCTAAAAGCAGAAATTCTTCAAACCTAGCGGTTTCTTTAATGCATTCAAAATCCCCCACAAAACACTCCGCCCCATAAATCTTATTTTCATAAGCCCCACTCCCATCCCAGATGATTCCTATAAAAGGATGGTTTAAATGCGGGTCTTGCAACAACGCGTCTAAGACACTCGCTAAAAAGTGGGCATGGTGGTGCTGGACTTGCAACAAGGGCGTATTAAAATCAAAAGCCATTTTAGTGGTGGTGTAGTTTTTATGCTTATCGCAAGCTAATAGCGTGGGTTTAAAATCATAGGTTTTTAAGAAAAAATTCAAAGTTTCTTTAAAGTGTTTTTCATTTTCTAAAACGCTCAAATTCCCACAAAAAGGCGAGAGTAAAAGAATGGAAGTCGCGCTATCTAATAGGCTAAAATGCCCTTTTTGCTCCGCTCCAAGCGCTAAAATCTTTTTAGGCGAACAATTAGAGCGTTTGGGCAAAGTGAGATAAAGTGGGGCAAACCCCCTAGCCAAACGCATGGGGCGAATCACATTATCCACACGCTGCGCGATACTATCATCAATCCTGTGAATAATAGCGCGGTTGTGCGTGAGCTTAAAATCAAAAATAAAATGAAGCGAATCGATTTCTTTTTCATCGCTCGCTAAAGGGAGGGAGCTGAAATTTGCGCTCGTAAAAACAATAGGGAAATCCAATAAATCCAGTAATAAAGCATGCAAAGGGGTATAGGGTAAGATGACGCCATAAAAGGGGGAGTTTTTAGCGATATTTTGGGCTAATTGCGTATTAGGTTTTTTACGCGCTAAAAGAATGGGGGTGCTTGCAGAATTTAAACTCTCGCATTCTAATGCATCCAAAAACGCATGCTGTTTGGCGGTGTTTAAATCTTTAAACATGAGCGCAAAAGGTTTTAGGGGGCGGTTTTTTAAAAGCCGTAATCTTTCTATGGTTTGAAAGTTCCTCGCATCGCACACCAAAGCAAAGCCTCCCAAACCTTTAAGAGCGATGATTTTACCCTTTTGAATGTCTTTAGCGCATTCTAAAAGAGCGTCATCGTTTTTAAATCGCTTATAATTGAGCGTGATACCGCACTTTTTGCAGCTTATGCCTTGAATGTGGAATCGTTTGTTAGTGGCATCTTTATAAACGAATGCGCAAAACCCACAGAGTTTGAAAGGTTTTAGGGCGGAGTTTTCTCTGTCATAGGGTAGGGCGTTTAAAAGGCTGTATCTTGCCCCACACTTCGCGCAAGAATTGAAAGCGTAACGAAAATAGGGGGAGTTTTTATCTCTAATTTCGCGCAAGCAATCCTCACACACGCCTAAATCTTTAGGGATCTGACTGAGCAAATTTAAGGGGTGGTTCTTGCTTTCTAAAATCCTAAAATCATTGGATTTGAGTGCCTTATCATAAGGGTTAATAAGGATTTTTCCAACCAACGCTAAAGGGGGCAACCCTTTTTTTAGGGCGTTTAAAAAAGACTCTGTTTGATGGACGGGTAAGACGATTTCTAAAGCCGCTTGGGTGTTACGCACAAAGCCTACAAGCTCTAATTCTTGAGCTAGGGTGTAAATAAAAGGGCGCATGCCCACGCCTTGAACCACGCCAAAAAGCGTGATTTTGTTCAATAAAGTTGCATCGTTACACAATGCAAGCTTCCATGCTGTTTGATTAAGGTATTGCAATCAATCCCTATCACTTCTAAGGGCGTGTGTTGTTTTAAGGTGTTTAAAATGAGCATGTCTTTAGGGTCGTTGTAAGTGGGCACGATGAGAGCGTTATTGCACAATAAAAAATTCACATAAGTCGCCGGCAAGCGTTGTTGGTTTGCATCAAAAATGGCTTTGGGGATTTCTAGGGGGATGAGTTTATAGGGCGTTCCATCCAGTTTTTTAAAGGTTTTTAATTCTTCTTGCATTTTTTTTAAGGCTGTGTAATGCTCATCGTTTTTATCCTCGCATGCGCTATAAACAATGGTGTCTTTATCTAAAAAGCGAGCGAGCGTGTCGGTATGGCTATTGGTGTCATCGCCTTTGAGATAGCCATAAGAATACCACAGCACTTGTTTAGCCCCTAATTCCTTTTTAAGCATGTTTTCTATTCCATTTTGATTCAAATGGGGGTTACGATTCTTTTCTAACAGGCATTGGGTGTTGGTTAAAATACTCCCGGCCCCATCGCTTTCTATGCTCCCGCCCTCTAAAATATAGGGCATCGTTTTTAAAGGGTGTTTTAAAAACCCTAAATTTTTGAGCTTGGAATTCACCTGATTGTCTAAATTGGACGGGTATTTTAACCCCCAGCCGTTAAATCCAAAATCTAAGCATTCTAAAACGCCATGATTTTCAATGCTGATCGCTCCAAAATCCCTAGCCCATGTGTCGTTAGTGTCAATCCTGGCGATCTCTACACCAGATAAGTTTTTAAGCGTCTCATAGCCGATAGTGTCGCTAGTATGGACGCACACTAACACTTTGGCATGTTTGGCTATGGTTTGAATGATGTTTAAAAAAGTTTCTCTCGCCTCTTTGATGCAATACGCCCAGTCGCCAAACTCATGGGGGAACGCCATTAAAATCGCTTGGATTTTTTCAAACTCCGCTAACATTCTTTTCATTAAAAATATCCTTTTAAGCAACTATAACACAATCTCATTCAAATAGCGTTTTTAAAACAAATTCAAACGCTTTTTGGCGATTTGAAAATATTCTTTTTCTGATTCGATACCGATAAAATTTCGTTTTAAACGCTTGCACGCTAAGCCGGTGGTGCCGCTCCCCATGAAAGGATCTAGAACGATGTCATTAGGGTTTGTGTGGATGGAAATGATTTTTTCCATTAAAGCCAGGCTTTTTTGCGTGGGGTGAGGCGTTTTTTCATTCCCGCTCACTATAGGGCTTTTTAAAATCAAGGGCCGTAAATATTTTTCATTTTTTGGTTTGTTAAACACCCATTTAGCTTTCTTTTTAACCGCCCACAGGGCAAATTCCGTGTCCTGGACATAGCGCCGGTTAAGATTTCTTGGCATGGGATTATTTTTAACCCATTGGATAAAGTCTTTGACCACAAAGCCGTTTTCTTCTAAAAAATCAGCGATATAGCTTATAAACCTGTAAGAGCAAAAAATAATCATGCAGCCGTTTGGATTGACTAAGGGGGCGTAGCGTGCGATCCATTCTAAAAGCTTGAAATTTTTATCCCATTCCCCAAAATCTATGCCTTGCCTTTTAGTGCTCTTTAGGGTGGAAAAATTGTTTTTAACCGAAATGTTGTAAGGAGGGTCAGTGATGATCGCATCCACTTTTAAATTTTGCTGGTAAAAATCTTTGATGATTTCAAAAGCGTTAGCGTGATAAATTTGTATCATTTTCTTAAGCTTTTTAAGATCGCTTTGCCTAAAGCTAGGGCTAGAAGAGGAGGCACAGCGTTACCGATTTGCTTGCAAACACTCGTTTTATTGCCATAAAAGATATAATTATCGCTAAAACTTTGTATCCTGGTGGCTTCTCTAGGCGTGATAGAGCAGTGCAATTCAGGGTGGGAGTTGGTGCCATTGCTTGGAGTGTCAAATCGTGTGTCTATGGTGGGACTGATTTTATTCCAATTCAAACGCCCCCATGTGCTTTTGAATTGCTGTTTGCCATGCAAGTTTTTAGGCAAGCATTCTTTGCCCTGCTCTTTGTCAATGAGCTTTAATTTCTCTAAAGCGGCTTGCGAGTGGTTGGTGGCTTGATGGTTGTATAATTTAGGGCTATCTTTTCGCATCAAGGCCTGATAACTTGATTGGATAGGGTTTAAATAATCGCTCTCAAACGCCCCCTCATTAGAACAAAGATAGGCTAAATCGCTTATTGCATCTTGAATATTCACGCTTTGAGAAGGCTCTAAAAGATTAAAATCAAAACTAAAACGAGTAGCCCCTACAATAAAGGCCCTCTCTCTATTTTGAGGCACGCCATAATCTTTAGCGTTTAGGATTTGATAGCTTAATTGATACCCTAAAGCGTTCAATCTTTCTTTAATTTCTTCTAAAAAATAGCCTTTAGCGCAAGAGATGAGATTTTTCACATTTTCAATGATAAAAATTTCTGGTTTTATGGCTTTCACTATTTCTATATATTCTAAGAATAAAAAATTCCTAGGATCTTTTAGCCCTAAATTTTTCCCTTTATTAGAAAAGCCTTGACAGAGAGGTCCGCCAATGATCATGTTGATTTCTAATGTTTGGGCTAGTTTGATGACTTTTTCTTTAATTGCGGTTTGAGTGATATCCCCACAAACACCCATAGCGTTTTTATGGTTGTTTTCAAAAGTGATTAGGGCTTGTTTATCGCAATCTAGACCTATTAAAGCGTCAAACTCTTTTAAATACTCTAACCCAGCGCTAAAACCCCCAGCCCCACAAAATAAATCTAAAATTTTATAATTCATCTTAAGCTTTCATAAATACGATTAATAAGCGTTGGAAAATCATCAGTTTCAAAACGCAATTGCGCAAATTCTAAGTTGTCTTTATTGTGATTGAGAATATTTCCAATCAAGCGTTTTTGAAACCCCTCTTCGCTAGCCCCTTTTTTTAAAGCCCTATGACAAGCGGGGCAAAGTTTAGCAAGATTGGCTAAAACATCTAATTCTTTGTTTTTGCCTAAAGAAATCACATGGTGTATTTCAGTATAGTAGGAATTAGGATCTTGAGTGATTTTATACAAAGGTAAAGAAATAAAACTTCTTTCTTTAATGTCATAATCACCGCAACATGCGTTGCAAACATTAGGCGTTGAAATACGATAAAAATTGATGATTTTGCTATCTCGTTTAAACTCCCAACTCTTTTGAATCAATCCTAACTGCTCCCTTAATTTTTCAATGCTTTTATCATCTAAATCTTGTTGATAAACATTTTTCAAATAAAAATGAGCGCGTTCTATAAAGCTATTGCCACGATATTCTGTTTTTGGTAGAACTCTTAATTTGAAATAAATACCATCATATTTCTTAAGATCGGTTTCAAGTGTAACGCTAGCGATTCGTGCTTTATAGGGGTTAAACAGACCGATATAGTGTGAATACCAATTTAAATAAATCCTAAATTGAGCGTTTCGTTGGTTAATGACTTGCACATATTCAGGTTGTAATTCCCTGAAATTGAAATTCAGCGCTTCGCTAGGGATATTGAAAAAATCAATTAAATAATGGAACTTGTTAAACTCTAAAGGGTTATGAAAGAAGTAATCTAAAGTTAAAAAGCTTCGTTTCGTATCAATGCTGCCCCTGCTTTCAAAAAGCCCGCTCAAAAAGAGTCTTTTATATTCATTTGTTGCTATTTTATATTCTTTATCTGTCATTGGAATAGATGCGTAACAAGAAAAATTGTCTATGAGCGAGTTTAAAAGTTTCTTGTAAAAAGAGTTTTCATCTAAATGCAAGTCGTTTTCTAAAATGAAAACAAAAGTTCCTTTGATTTTTGTAACACTCTCTTGATTGAACTGCCAAATTTGATGCACGCTTAAACGATTGAGAGCGTTTAAAACTTGCGTTTTGCTTTCTTCATAGTCATGGACAAATTTTGAAGTCTTATAAGAACACACCCCATAAATACAACCATTTTTAATTTGGAAACGGCTCAACAATACCCCTAAATTAAAAGGATCAATAGAGTTTAAAAAGCGAGAAACAAGCAACAATAACCTTTCATTTTTTAAAAGGATTATAAGATAGCGCTTATTAGTTTTTGTTTAAAGGTTTTATCCATGCTACTAACAAAGCCATGGCTTAAGAAAAGGATAAAATAAGTCAAGCGGGTTTTTATAGCCAGTTTCAATAAAACTTGTTAAAATTTTAGCTTGAAAATTCAATTTGTTTTAAAATTTTTTCTTTTGTTTTTGGCTTTTTAATGCCCCCACTAATCATAGCTTTCATCTGATTTGCATTTGCGATTAATCCTTTAGGTATTCAAGCGTTTTTCTAAAATTTCATTGGTAGCAACACCTTCAAACCCTTCCTAAAAGCCCATAGTGCCCCACTCCTGCCTCCAAAAAATAAAGAAATACAGGTTAAGGTTTGATTAAAGAGCATAGGGGAATTTAAGGATTAAACCACACTCATTTGAAGCATTAATGTTTCAAGCTTTCAATTTCTTTAAGCATGGTTTCAAAAGCCTCTTTAGTGCCTGCTCGCACGCTAGAAAACAAACTAAACACAACAATAGCTACGCTCGCTGCAATAAAGCCCGGAACGATTTCATAAATATCCAAAAAGCTTTTGCCAAATTTATCGTATAAAATCACCGTGCTAGCCCCAGAGAGCATGCCAGCAATCGCGCCAATGCGTGTCATTCTTGACCAAAAAAGTGAAAACAAAATCACAGAGCCAAAGCTCGCACCAAAGCCAGCCCATGCGTAACTCACGATGCTGAGAATGCTGGCGTTTCTATCTGTTGAAATAAAAAAAGCGATGCAAGCCACCCCTAAAACCGAAAGCCTAGAAATAACCATCACTAATTTTTGGGGGGCGTTTTTATTGAAAATTGTCGCATAGAAATCTTCAGCAATGGTAGAAGAGCTTACAAGCAGTTGCGAACTGGCCGTGCTCATCACCGCCGCTAAAATCGCGCTCAATAAAATACCTGTGATCCAAGGGTTAAAGAGCAATTGACTCATCACAATGAAGATCTTTTCAGGGTCTTGCAAGCTCAAGTCAAATTTATGTGCATACGCAACGCCTAAAAGCCCCATAACGCATGCCCCAATCAAAGAAATAACCATCCAAGAAATCCCAATAGTGGTCGCTTTAGGCACATCTCTAATGGAGCGGATAGACATGAAACGCACTAAAATATGGGGTTGCCCAAAATAGCCTAACCCCCAAGCAAGGCTTGAAATAATAGCGACTATACTAGAGCCTTGCAAGAAAGAAAGGTTTTCAGGCTTGATTTCTCTAATGATTTTAATCCCCTCTCCAACCCCTCCAATTTGGATTATCATAACGATCGGTACCACGATTAAAGCGCTCATCATCAAAAGCCCTTGAATCAAATCCGTCCAACACACCGCCTTATACCCCCCTAAAAAGGTGTAAGAGACGATAATCAGCGTGCCAATGCTTAAAGCGTAGGTGTATTGAATGCCAAAGGTCGCTTCAAAGAGTTTAGCCCCACTTACTAGCCCTGAAGAAATGTAAAAAATAAAAAAGATTAAAATCACCAAAGCTGAAATCAAACGCAAGATGTGTCTGTCATCGCTAAAGCGCGTTTCAAAATAATCTGAAATGGTAATAGAATTAGCGATCACACTCGTATAAATGCGTAAGCGTTTAGCCACAAAAACCCAGTTAATCAAGGCACCCAAACTCAACCCTATGGCGATGTGTGAGTTGATTAAGCCCCCCACATATAAAGCTCCAGGTAATCCCATTAAAAGCCACCCGCTCATATCACTCGCTCCCGCGCTCAAAGCGCTAATCACAGGGCCCATAGAGCGATCGCCTAAAAAATAATCTTCAGTCGTTTCATTTTGTTTGTAAAAATAAAAACCAATATAGAGCATTAACAGCGAATAAACGACAAACATCGTAACAATAGGGGTGCTTAAAACAACATGTCCCATTTTGATCTCCTTATTTAATACAATATTTATTTTTCAGCACAACATGATTTGTGGCAAGCGGGTTGCCTTAAAACCCTTGAACCTAAATTCCCGTAACGATGATAAGAGATGCTAACCGATCGCTCTAAGTGGTAATACAGCAATTCAAAACGCCCGTTTAAGCAGGGTTTAGCCGTGGCTAAAACAATCCCTAAAGCGCTCGCTTGTTTATGCAATAAATCCAAACCGCTTTTTAAATAACGGACACGATTGAAAGCGTTCAATTTCTCGCTGAATTTTTGCAAGCTTTCATAAACAATAGGGGCGTTTGCTTGGAGCGCTTTTAAGCATTCTAAAAAAAATGTTAAATCTTTGTTCGCTCGTTCGTTTTCGGTGCTGAGCGTTAAAGGGATTTGAGAAATTAAACATGCTAAAGCGACGCCTAACATATCGCTTAAAGTGTCCTTTTCGGTGATGCGATAGCCCACGCTTTTAACTTTAGTGTAGGAAAAAAGGTTGTCTTCGCCTCTGATTTTGACATAGTCTTTAGTTTGGCTGAATTCATGCTTATAATGATAAGCGTAGCTCTTTGCCATAAAAATCGCGCGCTTCAACTCATGCGTATGCTCATCATAGCCTTTTTGAGTCAAGCCCTCTAAAGCTTCGCTTAAGGGGTTAATTAAGGCGTTTTCATCTTCTTCTTCTTGGTGGGTATTCACAAATTGCGTGATATAGTTAAAAATGCCTACCTTTCTCCCAAATCCCACAGCGGATTTTTTAACCCCCCCAAAAGGCTGGCGCAAAACAATCGCTCCTGTGGTGGGTTTGTTGATATAGATATTACCGGCTTCAATGTGCTCTAAATAATACTCCCACTCCCTTTCGTCCAAAGACTCTAACGCGCTAGTCAGCCCGTAACCGGTAGAATTGACTATCTCTATCGCTTCGTTTAGATCTTGCGCTTTCATCACGGATAAAATGGGCGTAAAAAGCTCATTTTGGTGTGTGAAATCGCCTTTTTTAGTGCCGTATTTGATGCTTGGCTTCATCAAATAGGGGTTATCATTGGCAAAGCTTACCGGGATTTCGTAATTTTCATAGCTTTTCAATTCATCTATGGCTTTGATGACCTTTTCATTAGGCTTGTGTGCTAGAGCGCCGATTTTGTTTTTGAAATCAAAAGGATCGCCCACGCTAAGGCTTAGAGTCGCATCTATCAAAGTCTTTTTAAAGTTCTCATCTTCATAGACTTCTTTTTCCAACACTAAAAGCGAAGTGGCGGAGCATTTTTGCCCAGAATTGCTAAAAGCGGAATGGATGACATTTTTAATCGCTTGGTCTCTGTCTGCCATTTTGCTCACAATAGTGGCGTTTTTACCGCCTGTTTCGGCGCTCAAGGCTAAAGTGGGGTTAGCCTCTAGCATTTTATAAGCGGTGTCTTCGCCCCCGGTTAAAATGGCAAACTTGATGCTTTCATCTTTTAAAAGATGTTCGCTAATATCGCTCCCTTTAGAGGGCAAGTAAATGAGCGCGTCTCTAGGCACGCCCGCATCCCAAAAGCACTCACAAAGCTTATAACCCGTTACGCTAGACAAACTTGAGGGCTTGTAAATCACCCGATTGCCAGCGGCTAGGGGAGCAGCGATAGTGCCTACAGAAATGCCCACAGGGAAATTCCATGGGGCAATGACCACACCCACGCCTTTGGGGGTGAATTTCGTTTTTGGGTTTTGCTCTTGTAACACCCTTAAACTATAAGGGTAAAACTCTAAAAAATCAATGGCTTCGCTCACTTCAGCGTCCGTTTCAGCGAAAGTCTTACCCACTTCTAAAGCCGAAATCCCTATTAGATCGCCTCTCCTTTCTCTAAAAAGCTGGGCGGTTTGACTCATTAAGGCATGGATTTCTGTAAAGCTTTTTTGACTGAAACGGCTCTTATCGCTTTTAGCCACTTCTAGGGCTTTTAAAATCGCTTCCTTATCCGCTAGATGCACGCTAGCGATTTTTTTATGACGGATTTTATCAAAGACTTCTAAAGGGGTTAAATTAGGATCTTCAAACCTCCCATCCATTTCTGGGTAAAGCTCTAAAATAGGGGCGTTATGCATTTTCTCGCGCACTTTTTTAGCCCATTCTCGGTTGGCTTTTAAAATAAAATCGGTATCGCTTTCGTTTTTAAAGGAGTGGTTTGGGTAGGTGGTATGCCCGCTTTGTTTGGCGTTTCTGTCTTGAGTCCTGTGGGTGGCATTGTCTAAAGCAGCGATTCCTTTAAGGCTGTTTAAAAAGCGTTGCTCTTGGTCTTTCCATTCGTTCGTGCCTACTTTGAGGTTGAAGAAAGCTTTCATGAAATTATCGCTTGAGGTGTTCTCATCTAGTCGCCTTACCAAGTAAGCGATCGCATTGTTAAAATGCGCTTCATCGCACACCGGCGCATAAAGAATGAGTTGGTGCATCTCTTTTAGTTCCTGGCTCGCTTGCAAGCTCATGCCCTCTAGCATTTCAAAGCTAAAATGCTCCAACACAACAGGGTCGTTAATGGCATGGATGCGCGTATAGACATAAGCGATTTCAAAAATATTATGGCTTGCTGTGCCAATATGAATGTATTTATAATTATCGCCCTCTAAAACAAAATCCAGCATCTTATTGTAATTAGAATCAGTGTCTTGCTTATTGGAAAATGTGGGTAACGCCCAATCTTTCACGGAAGCGATAGTCTCTTCGCTCTCCATGTTCGCTCCCTTAACGAAGCGGATTTTAATGGGCTTTAACCCTTTTAAAACCCTTTCTTTAGAAAAAGCGTGCAGTTTTTTCAAATATTCATAAGAATCAGGGATATAGGCTTGCAACACAATACCAGCGCTCAAATCAAATTTAGCGATGGACTCCATAAAAGACTCCACCGTGAGCTCTAAATCCCTAAATTCTTCCATATCCAAATTGATGAATTTAGGCATGCCTTGCTTTTTTTCTTCTTCTAAAGCCAGGGCATAAAGAGCGTCTAGGCGTTTGACAATCTCTTTTTTAGAGTATTCAAAATCAAGGATATTGATTTGAGAAAAAATCGTTGTGATTTTAATGGAAATGTATTGAATGTAGTCAGACTTTAAAGCTTGAGAGTATTTTTCAAAACGCGCACTAGCTTCTTCTTCGCCTAAAACCTCTTCGCCAATAAAATTCACATTCAAAATGATTTTTTCATTCTTTCTTTTTAAAATCCGCTCTTTTAAGTGGCTTTCTTCTTGATCCAAGACCATCGCTTTCGTGTCGCTTCTGATTTTATTGACAAAGAAAGGCACGCTCATATCAGGGAGCATTTTCCCAAAGCTCAAAAACCCCATTAAAAGCAGTTTTTCAAACGGAGAAAAAATCTCACGGCTTTTGTATTTGTCTAAAACATGCTCAATCATTTCAAAGCGGGCTTTATTGTCCAGGCATCTAAAACTCCGATCCATAAGCTCTATGAGCATGACTTTGTTTTCAGGGTTATTTAAAAGCTTTTGCATTTTAGAGTGGAACGCTTTTTCTTGCTCGCTCAAATGGTTGCTGATACTATCTTGCAGTTTTTTGGCTAATTCTAGTGAATCGTCAATGATTTTTTGCATGAGCTGACCTTTTATTTAAGAATTTGGCTTGATTGTAGCATGTTTTAAGCGCTTGGCTTTAAGTCTCATGGGTTGGTAATGTTTTTTAAATTTTAAATTTTGTTCTGGTGGTAATTAATTCTCATTCCAATCTTTTTGAGTTTATCACGCATTTTTACACAATGATAAGAATTTGAGTGATAATTTGTATTGTTTTTAGCTTCATTTACTTTTTGTTTAAAAATAAATTATATCATTCGTGTCGCTTAATTTAAAGTTTAGCTTATTCAATTAAACGATTTTAAATTAAACGGATTTGAAAAGAATTTTACAAAACAAAGGATATAAAATGAAAACAATTAAAAATGGTATGATGATTGGCACACTCGGCGCGTTGTTATTGAGCGGTTGTTCTAGCTTTGATACTCAGCGTTTCGCTTGTCTTCCTAAAGACCATTCTCTAAAAGACGCTCCTGCAAAAAAAGAAGCGCAATACACGCCTAAGGGCTTTTTTGACCCTTATTCTTCTAATTTAAACCACTGGGATTCTACATTCTAGGGGTTTGTTTAGAGGGGGGCGAAAAGGGGGGAGATAATAAAGCTCATTTTAAGTTTTCTCAAATTACAATAACAATCTTTTTAGCATTGATACAAGATAAAAGGAGATTTATGAGTGGTGCTCATATCGTAGAAAATACGAATATTTCAAAAACGACCGCTTCCACCCCCCCAATAATAATGAAGAGCTTTTAAAATCTATTAACAATTCTATTAACAATCTTGCAGATCGCATTCAAAAATTAGATGATGAATTACAAGAAATAAAGAAAGCACTTCTTAAAGAAGCCCAAGACGAAAAAACCGAGTTATTAAAAGAAAAAGAAAATCTGACTAAAGCAAACACCGAGCTAACTAACAAAATCAACGGGTTATCCACAGAAAAATAAAATCTAAACAATCGGCTTAATGCATCACAAAAGCAAGCGAATGACTTAAAAAACTCTCAGCAAGTTTTAGAAAAAGAAAAAACCGAATTATTAAAAGAAAAAGATAATCTGACTAAAGCAAACAGCGATCTAGCTAACAAGATCAACGGGTTATCCACAGAAAAAGAAAATCTAACTACAGATCTATCAAAGACAAAAAACCAATTAAACCAAGCGAACCAAGAAAAAGAAAATCTAAACTATCAGCTTAACGCATCACAAAAGCAAGCGAATGACTTAAAAAACTCTCAACAAGTTTTAGAAAAAGAAAAAGCTGAGTTATTAAGAGAAAAAGAACGGCTAACTAAAGCAAGCACCAAGTTGGGGCGAGAAATCGAGCTGGAGCGAGAATTGGTGCGTCTGTTGAGCTTAAAAAACACAGACAAAAACGAGTTGGACTTGCAAAACAGTCGTTTTAGAAGCGAGATAGAGGATTTAAAACGCCAATTGAAAGAGTAACCCCAAAAATTGCAGCAACAAAAACCACAATAAAGGAAATATCATGGTAACACGCTTACAAAGTTTAACACTGCCTATTGGCCACCCCTTAGTAGAGGAATTGTGTGATCTGTCTTTAAAGAATGGAGCCGCATTCAATGAAACAATTGAGGCAAGTTTGATCCATTTTAAAAAAGAAGTGTCAGAAGAAGATAGAATCAAGTTCAAAAAAGCCTTGAGAGTGCTCCATGTGATTGCCTATAATGAGACTTATTTAAGGTATTTTTCTGATGACAATCAAAAATTCATAGAGGATTTAGCGCAAGCTGAAAAGATCACTAATGAGCGAATAGAAAAAGCCTTAAAAATCGTTTCTGATAGCTGTGTGTATGTGGATTTTGAAGCGTTTAAAGAGAAAATGCTCAAAGTGGATGAGATAGCGGTAGGCCTTAAGAGTTATAGTCAAAGCCGATTGTTTGATTTAGACGGGGGGCATTGGGAATTAGATATGCCTAAATCTAAAGAAAGCGTAACCTTTAGGTTTGATAATTTGCCCAAGGACCATAACAATAAAGAAGTCAATTTATATGCCCGTTCAAGTTTGAAAGATGTCAATGGGGGTATTGTCGCTATTGACTTTGGGACTAAAAGCACGACTGCAAGCTACATGGACAAGAACGGAACATACCGCTTGCTCTCTATTGGCGGGAGCGTGGATGATATGAGTCTTGCAAAGCTTGAAAACCCCACGATAGTAGAGTTCAGGCACAAAGGAGCCTTTCTTAAAGCTTATAACGCTTTAAACCACCGCCCTTTCACAAATAAGGACGATATGGAAGTGGCGCATGAAGCCCAAAAGAATCTTACAAGCGTTCAAGGTAATGATTTGTATCGGTTTTTTTCTAAATTGAAGCAATGGGCTGGAGCGGATGAAGAACAGAAGTTTAGGGATTTACATGCGGATTTTACTTTAAAAAGCTTTACTAGTTGCACGGATTTTAACCCCATAGAAATCTATGCTTACTATGTTGGCCGCTGCATCAACAACATGCATAATGGCGTGTTTTTGAAATACTTTTTATCCTATCCCATCAAGTATGAAAAGCATCAGGCTGAAAAAATCAGAGAGAGTTTTGAAAAAGGCTTGAGAAAATCCTTACCCAGGCATGTTTTTGACGATGACAAAACGGCTAAAAATTTCAAAGTGGAATTAAGAGCGAGCGAGCCTTGCGCGTATGCCATCAGCGCTTTAAAAAGTTATGGGTTTTTTAAATCAGACAAATTAAACAAGCCAATTTATTACGGGGTGTTTGATTTTGGGGGCGGGAAGACTGATTTTGACTTTGGCAAATGGGAAAAAAACGCTAGCCCTAAATTCGCTTACAAAATGACGCATTTCAGAAGCGGAGGGGATAAATTTTTAGGCGGTGAAAATTTATTGGAATTATTGGCTTGGGAAGCGTATGCCCAAAATTTTCAAACGCTCAAAGAAAAAGACATTGTCATCGCTAAGCCCAACTATGACAGAATCGATACGCAACGCTTTGGATCTTTTATGCAAAACTCCAGAGAAGTGCGCTTGAATTTGCAAAAGATTGCTTCCAAATTATGCGGCTTTTTAGAAAATTTAGACGCTGATAGCGTAGAAGCGATAGAAGAAGATGAAGAGTTTGAGATAAAAGACTTTGAAAAGGATTTTAAAATCGTGCTGTTTGATAGGAACGGGAAAGAAGAAGAAACCGAACCCAAAGTGGATTGCAAAGAGCTTTTAAACCTCTTAAAAGGCAAGATAGATGAAGGCGTTGCCAACTTCTTTGCAGGATTTTCTCAAGTGATGGCTGAAAATATTGATGATCAGTGTCGGTCGTTTCATGTTTTCTTAGGGGGGAATGCGAGCCGATCAGTGCTGGTCAAACAAGCGTTTGAAAACGCTAAAGAAAAGCAGCTTAAAGATTACAAGCAAAAGACTTCTAAAGATGATTTTGCATTCATTCTTTATGATCCACTAGGCACGCCAGAATCAGACGATCAGATTTCAGAGCTTACAGGAGAAGATGCTTCTAATATCCCGGCTTATTTGAAGCCCACTTGCAAAACTGGGGTGGCTTTCGGGCTTTTAGAAAGCAGGAACAAACCTGGAGGAATTGAAATGCCCTCTATAGATTCCAATCCTGTGTTTAAATACGATTTGGGCATGGAGAGAGAAGGGAAATTCCACACGAGAATCAGTCGGGATTCTTTAAAACCTAATGAATACCAGATGTTCCAAACTAAAGAGGAATGGGGAGGCTTTGATGTGCTAGAGATACGCTACAGCGATAAACCCCTAGCCAACACCAACGCTTTAAACATTCAAGACACGCATTTTATTTCCATAGCGCTAGAAGAGCATGAAGGAGTGGATGTGAAGGTGTGCTGTGTGGATTCACAAAGCATTAAAGTGGGGCTGTTTAAAGACAACCAATTAATCTATGAAAGCGAGGTAGAAAAATTATGATGGCTAAGAACGCGTATGCGTTTGTCGTGATTGAAGAAAGCGTTATGGTGTTTAAACACACCAAAGACAAGAGGCTAATTCCTATCACTGAAGGCTTTGAGCCTTTAAAAGAGGGCTTTTTGAAAAATTTTAAAGAGCGTTCCAATTTGGAATTTTTAGAAAATTTAGACCTTTTGTTTTTGTATGACAAACAATTCCCGCACGAGATTTTTTCCTTGTATAAGGAGCTGAAAAATTCTGTCTGGGACAGGAAGCTTGTGGTAGCGCTAGTGGATGCTTTAGAGAGGTTTAAGGATTTGAATTTGTCTCTTACAATAGAAGACAAGCGTTCTAATAGCTTGGGTAATGGCACCAAAAAATTGCTCACTAACGCTGATTTAGGGAGCTCTCATCAAAAAATAGTGATAGACAGCATGAAAACATACCACCAAAGCCAGCAAGAAAAGTATAAAAGAGAAAGAGGCCAAGCACTAGAAGCGCAAGCAGAAACACCCCCTAGCTATGGGGGTGGGAGCATTAGAATCAGCGGCGATAAAAAGCCTGATTCTAGTGAAGAAAATTTTTAAAAGAAAAGGATAACAGATGAGCAGAGTGCAAATGGATACCGAAGAGGTCAGAGGGTTTGTGGAACATTTAGAACGCTTTAAAGAGTTACTGAATGATGAAGTGAATGGCTTGAGCAGCCATTTCCATAATTTGGATTCATGGAAAGACGATAGGAAAGACAAATTTAGCGAGGTGTTAGACAACTTGAGAAGCACTTTCAACGAGTTTGATGAAGCCGCGCAAGAGCAAATCGCATGGCTTAAAGAGAGGATTAGGGTTTTAGAAGAAGACTATTAAGGATAATGCATGGCTGAATGGAACGGACACAGAAGAAGTCAATGAAATCGTTAAAAAATGCAGGGATTTTAAAAAAACCTTGCAAGAAGAAAAATGCGCTCAATTCATCAAAAACCTTGATAAATACGCACAAAATATCCTAACAGAAAGCAAGAAAATTGAATCCCAGCTGCAAGGCGCTATAAAAGAATTAGAAAAAGCCAAAAGTGATGAAAGGGGCACTAGATTAGTTTTAGGAGGCTTTAAATTTACTTCTATTCCATGTGTGTTTACCCTCCTGTCATAATTGCTGCTACTGCAGCCGTTGCAGCCGCTGAATTGGCTTTGAGTCACATGAAAGACAACACAGAAAAATGGGAAAGGAATGTGGAGCTATTGGAACAAGCGCTTGAAATCTACTCGGCTCAAGCCAAAGCGAGCAGAGAACTTGTGGAAAGCGCTTGGGAGAGACTTAAAAAAGCGTTGAATTTTTATACCGATAAACACAAGGAATTTATCAAGCGTTTGAACAGAGTGAGTGAAGCGATAGATAACGAATACCATATCGCGCCCCCAGAAATTTTGAAAGAGCGCGATTTTGAAAGCCCTACGATTGTTGATAAGCCTAAAAAAAGCGCTTTTGATGAGTGCTTGAAAGATTTAAGGGAAGATTTTAGCTTTTCTTTATACACGGATTTGAAAGACAGGTTCTACCATGATTCTAGCGGTGAGTTAGAACGCGCTAAAGAGCATGGAAAAGATTTGATGAGCAACGCGTATTCTTTTGATGGTGGCCTTTCGTTAGCCCAAAAGCATTGCAAAAAAGTTTTAAAAGATTTTACAGAAAAAATCAAAAAATCCCCTAACGATTCAAACGCCGTAAAAGAAGCTTTTGATAATTTGGACACAGAGTTAGAGCGTGCTACAGAAAATTTGAGCCAAAAAATAGCGCCCGTCTTAGAGCGGCATGAAGATTATAAGCGGCAAGCGTTGGGTTATAGCGAGTTTTTAGAAAAAGAAAAAGAGGGCTTTATTATAGATGAGCAAAACCCCTACCCCGAAAAAGTCAGATTTAATGAGTTGTGTAGTGCCATTGTGCCTTTAGAGAATGTGGATAAAACCGCATGCGCTCATCATGCCCTAAAGGCTTTAGAAGCCGTGCTTAAAAATAAGGATTTGGGCTTTGATGCGGCAGAACTAGAACAGATCGCAAAAGGTTTCATTCCTAAGGGGTATTTGTGGCATTTTGACGCGAATGTTTTAGGGAACTTGGCGTTGGTGAGAGAAGAGTTATTATTAAGCGTGAAACACACGAAAGGATATCGACTATGGAAAGCATTCCTACAAACTCAGAACTGATTTGGGAATTTGTAGAGCCGCTCAATGAAAATGCATTGATTGGGTTAGAAGATCAGCTAAAAATGGGGTTGAGCGATGCGTTTAAGGACTTTGTCAAACGATCAAACTATGGTTTTAGCCAATGGCGTTATTTTACGGTGGGTAATAAGTCTTACACTTTCAAACATGTTTTGAACTTCAATTTAGAGGGCAAGGGCTTATTTATTGATTTCATGCAGAGCTTGAAAGAATGGTTAGAGCCTGAAGAAATTGTATTCGCTAATGACGGGTATGGGGGGTATTATCTTTTGAATACGACTACCGATGTGGTGCTGTTTTTAGACACTGATGATGGCTCAAAACATGCGTTGTTGCACCTCAAAATGTTTTTTAAAAAACTGGAATCAAGGGGTTAAAATGTCTCATGAAGTTTATTTGGAGGGTTGCACCCTTGAATTAAAAAAGATTTGTGGTGATTTTACAGAAAATGCCATGCAAGATGATTTAGGGCAGAAACTCAGAGATGAGGTGTTAGAGGACATGCTAAGAATCGCACATGATTTAGAAAATTTAGAGCAAGACACTCAAAGCCAAAGAAGAAGAATCAATGAGCAAATTGAAAACGCCGAGTCTTTGATGAAGCGAATTGATATGAATTTCCATTCAAAAAGCGAGATCGATAAGTTGATGCGTGAATCCAAAGAGAAGGAAAGAGAAGCTAATAAAAAATATGATAAATATCTTAAAAAAGAGGATAAAAAATAATTGAAATCAACACATTGTTGCAAAAACTGGATGATGCCCTAGATAAAGTTGTCCATAAAAAAGAGCCAGAGAGTTTTCTCAAACCCATCGTCTCACCAATAGAAGACTACCAAAAGAGCATCAGGCAAATTCAAGTGCAATTCACAGATGCGCCAGAATTCAATGAAACGGCGCTTACCCCCAATTTTTAAGCTGCGGTTTATTGGAAATTAAAGGCAAAAATGGCGCTAATGTGGATTTTTGCTTGCCTAAAGTTTATCCTTTCCCTCCTAAAAGCTTGTATATAGAGCATGAAAAAGACGGGCAGTTTTTAAGAGAAATGCTCATGTGCTTGCTATCCAGAACGCCTTTAGTGCAATTAGAAGTGATTTTGATTGATGCGCTGAGCTTGGGAGGCATTTTCAGTTTGGCAAGAAGGCTTTTAGATAAAAACAATGATTTTATTTACCAGCAAAGAATTTTAACCGAGAGCAAGGAAATAGAAGAATCCCTAAAGCATTTGTATGAATATTTAAAGGTTAATTTGCAAGAAAAACTAGCCGGTTATAAAGATTTCGCGCATTATAATGAAAAAGCCACAGACCCCTTGCCTTTAAAAGCGCTTTTTTTAAGCGGGGTGGATGCTTTGAGTAAAGATGCACTTTATCATCTGGAAAAAATCATGCGTTTTGGCTCTAAAAATGGGGTTTTGAGCTTTGTCAATTTAGAGAGCGAAAAAAACAATAAATCCGCAGAATATTTGAAAAACTATGCGGAGTTTTTTAAAGACAGGACAAGTTTTGAACGCTTCAAATACCTTAGCGTAGAAGTGATCAACGATCAAGGTATCCAATCCCAGCACATGCAAAACTTCGCTACTAAAATTAAAGCGTATTACGAGGGAAGGAAAGCAGTCAAGAGGGAGTTGAAAGACTTACAAAAAGACGAAGAATTTTGGACTGAAAGCTCTCATTCTGAAGTGTCTGTGCCAGTGGGGTGGGATATTAACCACAAAGAGGTGTGTTTTGAGATCGGTGGAGCGCAAAACCACACGCTCATTTGCGGGCGCAGCGGGAGCAGGAAATCCAATTTCTTGCATGTATTGATCCAAAACCTGGCCTTCTACTATTTGCCTAATGAGGTCCAACTCTTTTTATTAGACTATAAAGAGGGGGTGGAATTTAACGCCTACACAAACCCAACGATTTTAGAGCATGCGAGGTTAGTGAGCGTGGCGAGTTCGATAGGTTATGGCATGAGTTTTTTAAGCTGGCTTTGTAAAGAGATGCAAGAAAGAGCCAATGAGTTCAAGAAATTTAATTAATGTGAAAGATTTGAGCGATTACCGAAAGCATGGCGAAATGTCCAGACTAATCGTAGTGATTGATGAATTTCAGGTGCTTTTTAGCGATAACTCCCTTAAAGGGAGAGATAGCGTGGAACAGCTTTTAAACACTCTGCTTAAAAAGGGCCGTAGCTATGGGGTGCATTTAATTTTAGCCACTCAAACCATGCGCGGTGCTGACATCAATAGAAGCATTATGGCTCAAATCGCCAACCGCATCGCTTTGCCTATGGACGCCGAAGACAGCAATAGTGTTTTGAGTGACGATGCGGCTTGTGAGCTTGTCAGGCCAGAAGGCATTTTCAACAACAATGGGGGGCATCAAAAATCCCACACCAAGATGACTATCCCTAAAGCCCCTGATGATTTCAAAGCATTTATCAAAAAAATCCATGAAGCATTTAACCAGAGAAATCTCGTGCCCATAGATCATAAAATCTATAATGGCGAGACGCCTTTAGAAATGCCCAACACCCTTAAGGCTGATGAAATGCGTTTGCATCTGGGCAAAGAAGCGGACTATGAGCAAAAGGACTTTATGGTTGAGTTTGAAAGCAATGAATCGCATTTGTTGGTGGTGAGCCAAGATTTAAACGCTCGCATCGCCTTAATGAAGCTCTTCGCTCAAAATTTCAAGACGGCCAACAAAGAGTTGCTCTTTTACAACGCTGAAAAACGCCTTATAAGAGAACTTGATGGGCTGAAAAACACAACATCACGCCCATGCAAAGCCCTCTAGTGAGCGTTCTAGACACCGCCATAAGCCCTAATAGCGTGCTTGTGATAGATAATCTGAATGAAGCCAAAGAGTTGTGCGAAAAAATAGGGGTGGAAAAATTAAAATCGTTTTTAGAAAAAGCCACAGACAACGAGCAGTATTGCATCATCTTTGTGCATGATTTCAAACAGATTAAAGATAATTACAATCTCAAGTCATTAAGTGAGTTGTTAAAAGAGCACTTCAAACAACGCTTGGCCTTTAAGTGCAATAGGGAAAACTTAGACGCTATCGCAAAAGATTTACCTCCATTAACAAACAAACTCAACGCACTATTTGTAGATCTTTCTCAAGACGGCTATACTGAATTCAGGCCTTTCAGTTTATAGTGTTAAAAAAGGGGGGGTTAAAAAGACTAAAGGAATTTAATCTTTTTGAAGTGCTTTTAAATCTTTTGCGTGATGGTTTGCGTGATGAGACGAGCGATTTTTTCTCTTAAATGCAATAAGGGTTCTGAGCCTTTCGCTAAAGCTTTCACGCATAAATGAGAACTAGCGATTTCACTCACTGCCCCATCCACTCCTTCGCTTTCTTCAATCCGTTCTCGCACGCTAGATGGCTCTATGGGGCAATTGACAAGCACCAGATTCAAATAATGCGTATAGCCATCAAACATGCACATGTTATTCATGTCGGTGGTTTTTGGATCTAAAATCGTGTTGTCATAATAAATGGGTTTCTCATCTTGTAAAATAGAGATTTTTGTGTGTAAGCGGTTGAATTGGAACAACTCATTACGAGCCACTCGCCCTGCGACAATGATTTCACTATAGAGCAATTGAGAGCTAGAGCGTAAAGAAATCGTGGTATTGCCCTTAAAATGCGCGTTTTCAAAGGGGATTAACGGGAAAGGTGCGAAGTCTAAAAAAGCGTTTTCCCCCACAACAATGCACATGTCTCTGCTGGCAAACCCGTCTTCAGTGTTATGGATTTTTTCAAAGGATTGCGAAGTGATTCTCAGCTTGCAATTTGGACCGATGTTTAATTCCATGTCTTGTGCATCGCCTCTCATCATGCCAGGGCTTACCGCTAAAAGCATGATTTCAGCTAAATCGTCTTTAGGGTAAAAGGGCGCCATGAGCTTAAAGGGGGGCGTGAAGAAATTGTCTTCAATCACGCACCGTCCGTCAGCCCCTATTTTGGTTTTCAACCTGAGCTTGGATTCTTGAGCGTAAGTGTTCATCAATCTTCCAATAAAGCGTTGCGCTTGATCCAAGCGATCACATCATCTAAACCTTCTTTAGCGCGGATATTCGTAAAAATAAAGGGCTTTTCGCCGCGCATTTTTTTAGAATCCCTTTCCATGACTTTCAAGTCCGCTCCCACATAGGGGGCTAAGTCAATCTTATTGATGACAAGCAAGTCTGATCGCGTGATTCCTGGTCCGCCTTTCCTAGGGATTTTATCGCCCTCAGCCACATCAATCACAAAAATCGTAAAGTCCGCTAGCTCTGGGTTAAAAGTCGCCGAAAGGTTATCGCCTCCGCTTTCAATCAAAAGCAATTCCAAATCAGGGAAACGGTCATGCATTTCTTCTACGGCTTCTAAATTCATAGAAGCGTCTTCTCTAATAGCTGTGTGCGGACAGCCTCCTGTTTCTACGCCAATGATTCTGTCTCGTGGCATCACCGAATTCTTGCACATAAACTCTGCGTCTTCTTTAGTGTAAATATCATTCGTGATGACCGCCATGTCATAATCTTTTGACATGTGGCGTGTTAAAGCCTCAATCAAGGCGGTTTTACCGCTTCCTACAGGACCACAAACTCCAATTTTTACCATAAAATTCCTTTCAATTTGAGATTAAAATTCAAGACATATAAAGGCGCGAGTATAAACTCTCATGCTGCATCGCCTTAATGTCGTTTTGAACGCTTGCCGCACACAGGTGGCTTTCGTCTAGTTCTAGGGTTTTTTCTATGAGCTGGTTAAAAGGGCTTTGCAAGCTCAATAAGATTCTTTGCCCGTCGTTTTGGGATAAAGGGACGCTTTTAACGCAGTTGATCACCATGTTAGAAGTTTGTGCATAAAGATAATGCCTTAAAGCCTTTTTCAATTCAATATTCAAGCTCGCCGCAAAAACGCCATAGCTAGTGGCATGGGTTGGATCTTTGGTTTTTTGAGCGTAAGCGCTAAAAAATTCGCCCATGTCTAATCCGTTCATGGCTTGTAAGGTTTTAATGAAACGATTGCCTAGCTTTTGATTGGCTAATCGTAATTCCATGGGGCTTGTGGATAGCGTAATGATTTCTTCAACCCTTAAGATCTTTTTTAAATCTTGTTGGAGGGTGCTTTCATAGGTTAATTTCAAGCTCAGCATTTCCGTATAAAGGAACTGGCTGGAGAGATTGGCTTTTAAATACTCTAAAGCGCTTTCTTTATTGGTAACCTTTTTTTGCTGGATGTAAGTTTCTAGCCCAAAAGAATGCGTGTAAGAGCCAATGGGGAACACCGCATCATTGACTTGTAAGATCAGAAATTCATTATCCACATGATGACTATCGACATTGTTGTCTGTTTTTGGAGTTTTTGGGAGCATACCCACGCTTTTTTTAGTGCTTTTCATGCTTTTTCCTTTATCCATCTGCTATTTTTCTATTTCATAACCACTTTAAAATCGTTCGCTAGTGAGACCTTAAAATTAGGCTCACTATGGGGCATGCTCACGGTTAAGCGTTCTTTGGAATTTAGTTTTGAACTTAAAACATGATTTTGAACCCCTAGCTTTTCTAATAAGGCTAGCGTAGGCTTTTCAAATGGTGTTTTAAATTCAAATTGAGACTCGCCATAGTATAAAGCCGCATGGCGGTTTCCTATTTCGTAGCATATTTTCGCCACTTCTGCCACGCTCTTAGCTTGGATGTGAATGACTTCAGAATCCAAGATATTAACGGCGATAATTTCCTTCTCTTCTTTAAATAAAATATCCCCTTGAGAGAGACCTAGCTTGGGGGCGTCTTTAAGGCGTATGGCTATGTCTTTGCCTTGCCTAGTTTTAAAGCGAGCGATTTTCTTCCTCGTTTCAAACCATTCTAAATCCACATAATCCACGCTGAAATCCAAGGGGTTTAAATCCCCTAGATTGCCCACTAAACGCTCTATGATCATCTCACACCCAGTGTTGGATAAAGAGTAACCAAGCAGGAATCCAAGCGGTTAAAATACCTTCGATAATAGCAAGCCATGGAGTGAATTTCCCTAAAGGGATTTTCAAGATGTTTTCAATGAAAGCGGTAAGCCACAAAACACCCCAAGCCAACCAAATGATCGCCCACCAATCGCCTTCAGTGATGCCTAACACTTTGTGGTCATCAAGCATATCGCTATAGTGGGATAAAATCGCAGCAGGAACAGTGTTGATCGCTACGAATAAGCTATACCAAGAGTAGGGCCTCCAATCCAAACCAAAAGTGTGGTTGATAGCTGCATACAAGTAGGTAAAACCGAACAATAACCCAGTCGCTGGCCCATAGAAACTAGTCAAATGGTGCGATACTTGAGCGATATCTTCGGCACCTTCTACAGGGGCTGTAGGGTGGAGTGCGGAATAAGTGATGACAACCACATTACAAACAATGGAAAGCCCGCCCACAAAAAAGTTCATCACCGCAGTGCTTTTAGGATCGACTTTGGTTAAACCGCAAATCCCATTGCTGATCAAAACAATCCCAACATATAACAATACAAGTCCTAGCATTGCCTTTTCCTTCCAAACAAAATTTTTACAACAAACGCACCTTACGAATAACTTTTGTTGCTTGAGCTAATCATAAAAAAAAATAGTAAATTGACAAAAAATAAAAACAAAAAAAGCCCCCAATTTTTTGATAAACAAAAAATCAGAGAGCTGAAAAATAAGGATTTAAGGAGCATGACTCCTATAAGATCCTAGAAAATGCTAAAGAGTTGCGCCAAGCTCACTTTATTGGCTGGTTTAGAAGTTACTTCTTTGCCATCCACGAACACATGGTAAGTTTCAGGATTGACTTCAATGTGAGCGGTAGTGTCGTTGAATTGCATGTCTTTTTTAGTGATATTTCTGCAATTTTTAACCGGCAACACTTGTCTTTCAAGCCCTAATTCTTCTTTAATGCCTTTGTCATAAGCCGCTTGAGACACAAAAGTGATGTTTGCATCGTATTTGGCTTTACCATGATGAGCGAACATTTCTCTGTAATAAACTGGTTGTGGGGTAGGGATAGAAGCGTTCGCATCACCCATTTGACTCAATGCAATGAACCCGCCTTTGATGATCATGTTGGGTTTCACGCCAAAGAATGCTGGACTCCACAATACCAAGTCAGCCACTTTGCCCACTTCTACAGAACCTACATACTCGCTAATCCCATGAGCGATCGCTGGGTTAATGGTGTATTTAGACAAGTAGCGTTTGATCCTGAAGTTGTCGTTATCGCCTTTTTCTTCTTTCAGGCGGCCAAATTCTTTTTTGTTTTTGTCAGCTGTTTGCCAAGTTCTGGTGATAACTTCACCCACACGACCCATAGCTTGAGAGTCAGAACTAGTGATTGAGAAAATCCCCATGTCATGCAAAGTGTCTTCAGCCGCAATGGTTTGAGGGCGGATTCTTGAATCAGCGAACTGGACATCTTCTTTAATGCTTTTATCCAAGTGGTGGCACACCATAAGCATGTCCATATGCTCTGCTTCTGTATTCACAGTGAAAGGGATAGTGGGGTTAGTGGAAGCGGGCAAAATGTTGTGTTCACCGGCTACTTTAATAATATCAGGAGCGTGTCCGCCACCAGCACCTTCAGTGTGGAAAGTGTGCATAGTGCGTCCGGCAATGGCTGCCATAGTGTCTTCTACACAACCGGCTTCATTCAGAGTGTCTGTGTGGATAGCGACTTGCACATCGTATTTGTCCGCAACATCTAACGCATGATTGATTGCAGAAGGAGTTGTTCCCCAGTCTTCGTGGATTTTAAAGCCAATCGCACCAGCTTCAATTTGATCGGCTAAGCTCGCATCGTTAGAAGCGTTACCTTTAGCCAAGAAACCTAAGTTCATGGAATATTCTTCAGCCGCTCTAAGCATCCATTTTAAATTTCTTCTGCCTGGAGTGATAGTGGTTGCGTTAGTGCCATCAGCAGGGCCAGTTCCGCCACCAATCATCGTTGTCACACCGCTTGCGAAAGCTGTAGGGATTTGTTGGGGTGAAATGAAGTGGATGTGTGTGTCAATACCACCAGCAGTTACGATCAAACCTTCACCGGCTAGCGCTTCAGTAGCAGGACCCACGCTAAGATTGTTTTTAACGCCATCTTGCATGTCTTTGTTACCGCCTTTACCAATGCCAGCGATTTTGCCATCTTTAATACCAATATCCGCTTTATAAATACCGGTGTAATCCACGATTAAAGCGTTAGTGATGATTAAATCCAATTCTTCTTTGCTGGGGTTGTTGGATTGGCTCATGCCTTCTCTTAGGGTTTTACCGCCACCGAATTTAAGCTCTTCGCCATAAATGGTGTAGTCATGTTCTACTTCAGCGATCAAGTCTGTATCGCCCAATCTCACTTTATCGCCTGTGGTAGGACCATACATAGATGCGTATTCTTTTCTGCTAATTTTTTTCATTTCTTACTCCTTAATTGTTTTTACATAGTTATCATCGCTTTTAGCACCATGAAAACCACGCTCTTTAGCTCTGTGTAAAGCGATTTTTTTGCTTTCATTATCCGCTTGCCTATCAACTAATGCGTTGAATCCAAAGATTCTTCTGTTACCGCCAATGTCAATCAATTCTACGGATTTTTCTTCACCAGGTTCAAACCTTACCGCTGTCCCGCTCGCAATGTCTAAGCGCTTACCGAAAGTTTTTTCTCTGTCAAAGTCTAAGCATCTATTCACTTCAAAGAAATGGAAGTGTGAGCCGATTTGAACCGGTCTGTCGCCAACATTTTTAACTTTCACGCTAACGGCTTTTTTGCCTTCGTTGATAGTGATGTCTTCATTTTTTAAGAACAACTCACCAGGAACTAATTTACCATTGACCTCAATAGGGGTATGCACGGTTACGAGCTTGGTCCCATCAGGAAACATCGCTTCAATACCCACTTCATGGATCATGCTTGCCACGCCATCCATCACATCATCAGGTTTTAAAAGAGTGCGCCCTTCTTGCATCAATTCAGCCGCAGTCTTTTTACCAGCTCTCGCTTCTTCCATAATATGGGCACTAATCAGAGCTACCGCTTCCACATAGTTAAGTTTAATGCCTTTTTCTTTGCGTTTCCTAGCTAATTCTCCAGCATAGTGGAGCATCAACTTATCTAACTCTTTTGGGGTGAGTTTCATCTCATTCTCCTATTCTTAAAGTGTTTTTCCTTGAAGACATAACGAAATCAAGGTTGGAGTAATTGTAGCAATGTTTTGATTTACTAAGATTAACAGAAGCATTCATTAACTAATTATTATTTTAAATGAATTAGTGTTATAGTTTTGAATCGTTATAAAAGCGTGATTAAAAGCGCGTTTGATGCCCTTTAGAATTTTGATAGAATCAAAAACCCACAAAAAAATGAGAATTAGGATTGGAGTAATAATGGTGGCCACGACTGGACTTGAACCAGCGGCCACTACCATGTCAAGGTAGTGCTCTACCAACTGAGCTACGCGACCTTTATTTAAAAAGGGTAATTATGCCTTAATTTTGTTTTGTTTTTGCTTAAAAAAGAATTGTCTCAACAATAAAACGCCCACGCCCGCATCTATCATGACATCAGCGAAATTAAAAATGGCAAAATCAAAGCCATAATGATAATACACATAATCCACCACGCCCCCATGCACAAACCGATCTAAAACATTAGAAACCCCAGCACCAAACACCATGCCAAACTCTATCGCATGGTTTTTAAAAAGCTCCTTTTGGCGTATTAAAAAGATAAAAAGCCCTAAAATCAAAAGGATTTGCAAGTATTTCAAACCCCCCTCTAAAAAACTGAGCAAGGAAAACGCCACGCCTTTATTGAACACCAAAACAATGTCTATCATCAAACTTTCATAGCGAAACCCCTCTAAAATAGCGTATTTAATCGCTTGATCCACGCCAAAAATAAGGAAGAAAACCCCTATAAAAACCAACAGACTTTTTTGAGTGGTTTTTAGCACAAATGCCCTTCAAAAAACTCTTTTAATTCTTGCATTTTGGATTCTAAAAGCTTTTCATCTTTAGCTTCTAAAAGGATTCGTAATTTGTTTTCAGTGCCGCTATAGCGGATCAAATGGCGGATTTCCAGCTTGTCTAATTCTTTTAAAAGAGCGCTATAACCTTTCAGGCTTTCTAAAGGAGGCTTTTGTTGGATATTCAAATTCATTAGACTTTGGGGGTATAATTCAAAGGGGTTTAACGCAACAGAGCTTACCTGCTTGCTTTCTAACACTAACGCGCTCACTTGCAAAGCGCACACCAAGCCGTCGCCTGTTTTAGCGTAATCGCTAAAAATGATATGCCCGCTTTGCTCGCCTCCAAAATTGGCTTTATTCAACCGCATGCATTCGCTCACAAACTTATCCCCAATCGCGCAATGCTTCAATTCTAAATCTTTAGATTTTAAGTATTCTTTAAGGGCTAAATTGCTCATGCTCGTGGCGACAACCGCTTGAGAAGAAAGGGCGTTTTTAGATTTTTGATAAACCCCTAACACCCCTAAAAGCTTATCCCCATGCACGATATTCCCTAAATTATCCACCACCACCAGCCTATCGGCATCGCCATCAAAAGCAAAGCCCAGATCTGCGCGGTATTTTTTCACTTCCTGGCTCAATGGGTTGGGGTGTAAAGCCCCGCATTGCTCATTAATATTACACCCATTAGGCTCATCATTAATCACTAAAACATCAGCCCCAAGCTCGCTAAAAACTACCGGAGCCACCTTATAAGCCGCGCCATTAGCGGTATCCAGCACGATCCTTAAACTCTGTAAATTCAAATGTTTGGGGAAAGAGTGTTTTAAATGTGCGATATAGCGCCCTATGACATCGTCTATCCTTTTAGCGCTACCAATACTCTCGCCCACTTTATAGCTAGAATGCAGTAATTCTTCATCATGAAAGATTTCTTCAATCGCTTTTTCCTCTTCTTCTTTAAGCTTATAACCATAAGAATTGAAAAACTTAATGCCGTTATCTTCAAAAGGGTTGTGGCTCGCGCTTATCATAATGCCCGCATCGCAGCGCATGTCTTCGGTTAAAAACGCAATCGCAGGGGTAGGCATAGGCCCTATTTGAATCACATTATAGCCTATGGAAGTTAAAGCACTCACTAAAGCATTTTCTACCATATAGCCGCTTTTTCTGGTGTCTTTACCAATTAAAATTTTATTCGTTTTAGAATGTTTTTTAAAATACAATCCGGCAGCAATGCCCAAACGCATCACAAACATGGGGGTGAGTTTCACCCCTGCTTTACCCCTCACGCCATCAGTCCCAAAAATTTTCATCGTTATAAAATGCCTTTTAAACTATTTTTAATCAATTTTTAGATAGAATTATGCCAAATTTTATATTACAAGGGGATTAAAAAGGCTCATGGCAAATCATAAGTCCGCAGAAAAGCGAATCAGACAGACCATTAAAAGAACCGAACGCAACAGGTTCTATAAAACTAAAGTTAAAAATATCATTAAGGCCGTGCGTGAAGCGGTCGCTTTCAATGATGTAGCAAAAGCTCAAGAGCGTTTGAAAATCGCTAATAAAGAGTTGCATAAATTTGTCAGCAAGGGGATTTTAAAGAAAAACACCGCTTCTAGGAAAGTCTCAAGGCTTAACGCTTCAGTGAAAAAAATCGCTCTCGCTTAGTTTTGGGGCGTTTTTGACTTCTTTAAGCTCAGTGATGGGTTTTTATTATTGGGCTTCTTTTTAAGTTTTGCGTTTTTTTTAGATTGTTGTGTCTTTTTATTCACATCTTTTTAATAGGTAGTCTTGCATGTCTATTCTGGCTGAAAAGCTTTCTTCCATTCTCAAGCGATACGACGAACTCACAGCGTTGCTTTCTAGCATTGAAGTGATTAGCGATATTAAAAAACTCACTGAATTGAGCAAAGAGCAAAGCTCCATTGAAGAAATCTCTATAGCGAGTAAAGAGTATTTGAGCGTTTTAGAGAATATCAAAGAAAATAAAGAGCTTTTAGAAGACAAGGAATTGAGCGAACTGGCTAAAGAAGAGTTAAAAATTTTAGAAATCAAAAAAAACGATCTAGAAACGACCATTAAGCAACTCCTTATCCCCAAAGATCCTAACGATGATAAAAACATTTATTTAGAGTTAAGAGCCGGCACGGGGGGCGATGAAGCGGGCATTTTTGTAGGAGATTTGTTTAAAGCGTATTGCCGTTATGCGGATTTGAAAAAATGGAAAGTAGAGATAGTGAGCTCTAGCGAAAACAGCGTAGGGGGCTATAAAGAAATCATCGCTTTGATTAAGGGCAAGGGCGTGCATTCAAGGCTCAAATTTGAATCAGGCACGCATCGAGTCCAAAGAGTCCCAGAGACAGAATCTCAAGGGCGCATCCACACTTCCGCTATTACAGTAGCGATCATGCCTGAAGTGGATGATGTGGAAGTTTCTATCAACCCTAGCGATTTAAAGATTGAAGTGTTTCGCGCTGGCGGGCATGGGGGGCAATGCGTCAATACCACAGACTCTGCGGTCCGCATCACGCACCTTCCCACTAATATCAGCGTGAGCATGCAAGATGAAAAATCCCAGCATAAAAACAAGGATAAAGCCTTAAAAATCTTAAAAGCGCGCCTTTATGAAAAACAAATTGAAGAGCAACAACTCGCTAACGCTAAAGACCGAAAGGAGCAAGTGGGTAGTGGGGATAGGAGCGAAAGGATCCGCACTTATAATTACCCGCAAAACCGCTTGAGCGAACACCGAATCAATTTAACTCTGTATAGTTTAGAAGAAGTCATGCTTTCAGGGAATTTAGATGAAGTGATTAACCCTTTAATCGCTCATTTTCAAAGCCAGTTTGAATGAGATTTTACCATCAAACGATACGCAAACGATACGACAAAAGCGATAAAATACCCAAGCATTTTTTAAGATAGCCACCCACTACTACCAAAAACCCTAACATGCTCCAAATTTTCGCCCCACAAAAACAGCGTAAGAGCTTCCATAAAATCTAATTAAATATAATTTTAAATTCTATATATATTCACTTTTAAAAAATAAAAAGTTTTATTTAACCCATTCTTAACAAAAAATTTAATTTTTTGTGACATAACTACAAAGCTTAATATTTATAAGAGCGAAATAAAAAAAGAAATTCTAGGATTTCTCACATTAAGGAGTTTTAAATGAAAAAGGTTTTTTTAGGTATGGCATTAGCCTTTAGTGTGTCTATGGCAGAAAAAAGCGGCGCGTTTTTAGGAGGAGGGTTTCAATATTCTAATTTAGAAAACCAAAACACCACCCGCACCCCAGGTGCTAACAATAACACCCCGATAGACACTTCAATGTTTGGCAACAATCAAGCAGCTCCAGCCTCTCAAACGCAGAGCGCTTCCAAACCGGACACTAAAGTCAATCCAAGCGCAAGCTGGATGAAAAAATAAGGGAGGAAGTCATGAAAAAGTCATTCAAAAAATTAGGCTTCGTCTCTTTAGCGGCCAGTAGCGTGCTTTTAGGGAGCATGAACGCTACTGATTTAGAAACCTACGCAGCATTGCAAAAACTATCGCATGTTTTTGGTAATTATGCTGAAAAGAGTGAGGGTAGTAAAGATAAAAAGGATAGCAGTTCACAAACCCCACAACAACAAGCCCAATCCACCGTTGCAAGCGACAGCCAAGAAGCGACAAAACTTGAAAACACCGCTGCTGCTGATCAAACCACCGCTAAAACTGATGAAACTGATACAAAAAGTGCTGACACCACTGTAGCTAATGCGGCTAACCAAGTAGAAACCGATAACACAGCCGTTCAAAAAGCTGAAAAAACTTTACAAGACGATGTAGCTAAAGTTGAAGGCGATGCTAAATCTAAAGATTTTGATGAAACAACTTTTACAGCGGATCAAGCAGCAGAGCAAACCGCTGAAGCAAATTTACAAAAGGCTGAAGATAAGCTCACTACAGACCAAGATGCTTTAAGCACGGCGTTACAAGATGAGAAAGAAACACCAGCTCCATCAACCCCACCAGAGAAAAAGGATGATAAAGCCTCTTCAAGCGGCTCACCAACTCCAAGCGGTAGCGGCGTGGCAAGCCAGCTAACCAAAGATACCGCTATGGTTAATAGTCTTAAGAGTGTGAGCGTGAGCTCTATGAACGCCACTTTAAGTGGGGTAGAAACCATGTCTCAGCAAACCGCAACGATCAGCAATCTTTTGAATAGTAATACTGATTTAAGCAGTGTGATTTCTAATGCTCAAGGGCTAAGCAGTGCGTTTAGTGCGTTAGAAAGCGCTCAAAACACTTTAAAAGGCTATTTAGATTCTTCTAGCGCGACGATCGGGCAATTGACGAACGGCTCTAATGCGGTTGTGGGCACGTTAGATAGAGCTATCAATCAAGTGGATACGGCTCTAGCCGATCTTACAGCTGATACGCAAAAAACGCAAGCCGTTACGCTTGTAGCTGCCGGTAGTAGTGCAACGAACAGCGCAACGACAGACGCCATAAATTTCTTAAGCGCGCTAAAAACCAATCTAACGGCTCAAAAAGACGCTTTCATGAGTGTGCATAAAAACATCCAAACCGCTGTCGCTCAAGCCCAAGCAACCCACACGCCAAGCGTGATTAACACTAATAATTACGGGCAAATGTATGGGGTAGATGCGATGGCAGGGTATAAGTGGTTCTTTGGTAAAACCAAACGCTTTGGCTTTAGGTCTTATGGATACTACAGCTATAACCATGCGAATTTAAGCTTTGTAGGGAGCCAGCTTGGAATCATGGAGGGCGCATCTCAAGTGAATAACTTCACTTATGGCATGGGCTTTGATGCACTCTATAACTTCTATGAAAGCAAAGAGGGCTATAACACAGCAGGGTTGTTCTTAGGCTTTGGATTAGGAGGGGATTCGTTTATCGTTCAAGGAGAGAGCTACTTAAAATCTCAAATGAACATTTGCAATAACACTGCAGGCTGTTCAGCGAGCATGAATGCGAGCTATTTCCAAATGCCTGTTGAATTTGGTTTTAGGAGCAATTTTTCTAAACACAGCGGGATTGAAATGGGCTTTAAATTGCCTTTATTCACCAACCAATTCTATAAAGAAAGGGGCGTAGATGGATCGGTAGATGTGTTCTATAAAAGGAATTTCTCTATCTATTTTAACTACATGATCAACTTCTAAGCCTTTCTCTTCTTTCCAATAGATGGTTTTCTCTCTGTTGGTTTCTTTTTTCTAAAAGTCATTTTGATTTCTAAAAATAGTCTATAATGCTCGCAAGAGATATTTTTTAAGGTTATAAATGAAAACTATAAAAATACTTTTTATAATGACACTCAGTCTAAACGCTATTAGCGTGAATAGGGCGTTGTTTGATTTAAAAGATTCGCAATTAAAAGGGGAATTAACGCCAAAAATAGTGGATTTTGGGGGTTATCAAAGCAGCACTAAAGAGTGGGGAGCTACTGCTTTAAACTATATCAATGCGGCTAATGGCGATGCAAAAAAATTCAGCACGCTAGTAGAAAAAATGCGTTTTGGCTCTGGCATCTTGGGGAATTTAAGAGCGCATGCGCGTTTAAGGCAAGCCCTAAAATTGCAAAAGAATTTAAAATATTGCCTTAAAATCATCGCTAGAGATTCTTTTTATAGTTACCGCACCGGTATTTATATCCCCTTAGGCATTTCTTTAAAAGATCAAAAAACGGCTCAAAAAATGCTCGCTGATTTGAGCGTGGTAGGGGCGTATCTTAAAAAACAACAAGAGAATGAAAAGGCTCAAAGCCCTTATTATAGAAGCAACAACTATTACAACTCTTACTATAGCCCTTATTATGGCATGTATGGAATGTATGGCATGGGCATGTATGGCATGTATGGAATGGGAATGTATGATTTTTATGACTTTTATGATGGCATGTATGGATTCTACCCTAACATGTTTTTCATGATGCAAGTTCAAGATTACTTGATGTTAGAAAATTACATGTATGCGATCGATCAAGAAGAGATTTTAGACCATGACGCTAATCAACTGGATACGCCTACTGATGATGGCAGAGACGATAAGGACGACAAATCCTTACAGCAGGCTAATCTCATGAGCTTTTATCGTGATCCCAAATTCAGCAAAGGCATCCAAACCAACCGCTTGAATAGCGCTTTAGTCAATTTAGACAACAGCCGTATGCTCAAAGACAATTCGCTTTTCCACACTAAAGCCATGCCCACTAAAAGCGTGGATGCGATAACTTCTCAAGCCAAAGAGCTTAACCATTTAGTGGGGGAAATCAAAGAAATGAAGCAAGATGGGGCGAGCCCTAATAAGATTGATTCAGTTGTCAATAAAGCTATGGAAGTGAGGGACAAATTAGACAATAACCTAAACCAACTAGACAATGACTTAAAAGATCAAAAAGGGCTTTCAAGCGAACAACAAGCTCAAGTGGATAAAGCCTTAGATAGCGTGCAACAATTAAGCCATAGCAGCGATGTGGTGGGGAATTATTTAGACGGGAGTTTGAAAATTGATGGCGATGATAGAGATGATTTGAATGATGCGATCAATAACCCCATGCAACAACCTACGCAACAAACACCCACCAACAACATGGGCAACACCCATGCAAATGATAGCAAGGATCAAGGGGGTAACGCGCTCATAAACCCTAACAGCGCCACTAACACCGATGATACCCACGCTGACGATACCCACACTGATACTAACGCCACAAACGATACTAGCACTACTGACACCCCCGCTGATGATAAAGACGCTGGCGGCATGAACAATACCGGCGATATGAATAATACAGATACCGGTAACACTGACACTGGCAATACTGATACCGGTAACACTGATGATATGAGCAACGCAAACAACGGCAACGATGATACGGGTAACGCTGATGACGGTATGAACAACACCAACGACATGGGCGATGACATGAACAACGCGAACGATATGAACGACGACATGGGCAATAGCAACGATGACATGGGTGATATGGGGGATATGAACGACGATATGGGTGGCGATATGGGAGACATGGGGGATATGGGCGATATGGGGAATTGAGATTAACCCCTAATAAAGAGCCTTTCACATTAGCGTTCGTTAGGGTGCTTTATAGTTAGAAAGCCCCTTGCTTTAAAGCAGTTTCACATTTCAGACGCTCAAAATTAGGGCAGAAATTAAAATTTCTTCTTGCTCACATCTTCTAAAATATCTTGGGAAATCCCGTCAATTTTAGTGCTGACTGCTAAAGAATGATTAGCGATAGTCAAATTATCTTGGACATCTTGTTGCAAGGCGTTAATGGAGTTGTGGATGTTTTCTACGCCCTTATTTTGCATTTTAATAGACTCAGCGTTATCGGCAATGCTTTGAACGAGAATATTAATATTGGCTTCAATTTCGCTGAGCGATTTTTGCGTCCTTTCAGCGAGTTTTCTCACTTCATCAGCCACCACCGCAAAGCCTCTGCCATGCTCGCCAGCCCTTGCGGCTTCAATAGCAGCGTTTAGGGCTAATAAATTCGTTTGATCAGCGATGTCTCTAATCATATCCACCACGCTTTTAATGTCTTCGCCTTGAGAGATCATCTCTTGGCTTTTAGAATCAATGGTTGTAATAATGTTAGTGATTTCTTCTAAGGATTGAGTGGTGTTTTTCAGGCTTCTTTCTTGTTTATGGGCGGTTTTGGTTAAATTATCCACGCAAGTTTTTAAATCTTTGGATTCATGATTGAGCGCGTTTGCAAACCCTAAAGAAGCTTTAAGCATGCTAGAAATTTCTTGCCCTAAAGTGTTGAGCGCTTTTTCCATGTTGGCTTTAGGATTTTGGATGTGGTGGGTGAAATCCAGGTTTTTATAATGCTCTAGGGCGTTATTTAGGGCTTCAATATTGGCGCCAATTTGGTTACGAAAATACTGGATAATGCTATTAATCGTATTCCTTAGGGCTTGCAAATCTTTATTTTTAGGCACGCATGCGATTTCTTGCGTGAAATCTCCGTTTTCCACATGGTTTGTCACTTCAATGCTGTTTTGAATGGCTTTATTATCGGCTTGAATGCTTTCTTGGGTTTTAAGAATGTTTTCATTAATAGAAGCTTGCATTTGCCCGATTTCATCATAGGTGCTTGGGGGCGTTAGGCTTATGGCATGGTTATTTTTGGGGTTATTAAGCAAGTTGAAAAAATCATTTAGGGTGTTATTGACCCTACTGATGCGTTTGGTTATGAGATTAGAAATGATGATAAAGACTAAAAAGGCTAACACCAGCACGCCTAAAATCAAAGTGGTGATAATAATGTATTTGGTGTTTGCCGCTTCTTTAAAGACTAAAGATTTATTGACATATTTCCCAATTGCCCAACGCCAATGATTGCCGTTATTCCCTTTTTCTTCAAAAAAATCAAAGGGCTGTATGGCTAAAAAGGTTTCTGTATTCCCGCTTAATGAATGGTAGCTCAAAGTGCCCGCTTCGTTTTGATTGTAATACTCCACACCTTTAGCGACTCGTTTATCCGGATTGATAGCGCTTAAAATCTTATCTTGGATCTCACGATTAGGGCTGATCAAAAGCCTGCCATCTTTCCCCATTAAAAAGGTGTTGCTCTTTTTTTTGCCTACCACATCGGTATAAAAAGCGTCAATGTTTAAAAAGAAATTCAGCGCGCCTATAATCTTTTGATTCTTATCCGTTAGGGGGAGGGTAATATCCATGCCATAGATTTTATTGCCATTAACCTCTTTATAATAGGGATCTGAACGGGTTATATCTTTGAGCGAATGGATTTGATTTGTCATGCTTTCATTGAGCACGGTATTAGGGTAAGCGATTTTTGAATCCATGTTCATGGCAGTGATGGCTCGTTCATTATTATTCGTATAAATCGCACTAATCAACAACACATGAGGGTTTGCCAGCAAAAACTCAGAGAGCATGCGCCTTTTTAGGGTGTCGTTGATAGCGCTATTTTCATCGCTTAAAAATTTTTCAAGGGTATTAGCGCCAATAAAAATGCGCTTCATGATGCTTTGAATTTTAAAACTGACTAACTGAGCTTTTTTTTGCAACAATTCTGTAGCTTGGCTTTGCAACACGCTTTCAACCTTGTAGCTGATGATAGCGCCCATAACAGCGCTAATTATAATAACAACCGCGCACACCATCATGACGATTTTAGAACCAATTCTTGTAGATTTCATTCCTTTTGCCCTTTTAAAACGATCGATAGAGAACGATTATTATACATTATTATTTTGAAGTTTTAATAAAACAAGAGAGAACAAAAAAGCAGAAAATAAAAGAGAGCCAAAGCCCTCCAAAGCTCCCCCAAAGGAGAGATAAAAAATTACCTTTTAGAGAATTGCGGGCTTCTTCTGGCCTTTCTTTTGCCGTATTTTTTGCGTTCAACCACCCTTGAATCCCTAGTGAGCAAGCCTTTAGGTTTTAAAATGGCTCTAAAAGCAATATCATAAGCGTTCAAAGCTTTAGAAATGCCATGCCTTAAGGCTTCCGCTTGCGCTGAGTAGCCCCCACCAAAAACCACCGCCTTAATATCCACAGACTGCTCTTGTTTGGTTAAAAGTAAGGGCTGCATGACTTTCATTTTAATGGCTTCATGCCCACCTAACCATTGATTCAGGCTCTGCTCATTGATACTCAATTCGCCTTTACCCGGAGTGAGCCACACTTTAGCGATAGCGGTTTTTCTTTTACCGGTAGCATAGATTTTTCTCATTTAGCGTCCTTTTTGCTAGTTTGTGCGGTGTGAGGGTGCTTATCATCACGATAAACTTTGAGTTTTTTGATCATCGCTTTCCCTAATTTCGTTTTAGGGAGCATGCCCCTAACGGCTAAGTGGTAGAGCTTTTCGGGGGTTTTTTCTAGCATTTCTTGGAGAGTCTTGCTCTTAGTGCTGCCAAAATAGCCTGAATGGGTAAAATACTCTTTATTCTCTAATTTCATGCCTGAAAATTTAACCTTATTAGCGTTGATAACCACCACAAAATCCCCGCAATCCACATTAGGGGTGTAAAAAGGGCGGTGTTTGCCTCTTAAAAGCACAGCGATTTCAGTGATCAAGCGGCCAAAAACTTTGTCTTTAGCGTCTAAAACGACCCAATCACGAACGATGTCATTGACTTTAGCGGTCTTTGTCATAAGAATCCTTTGATAAAATTAAAGCGACTATTATAAGGAAATAAGCTTAAATTTTACTGAATTTAAGGAAAGTTTAAAGATAAATAATAAAGAGCTTGATCTTAATCAAGCGGTAGTTTCTTGTGGTGCAATCTTAAGGGGGAGGGTGGTTTCAAAACACCTCTTATCCCCTTAAAAAAACGAGTTTTACCATAGAACAGAGCTTTAGAAAACAAATGTGTTAAAAATATTGGAATTGAGAAAAGCCTTTATTTTTGCTCCTGATTGAGCCTTTCTTCTATCTTTTTGATTTGTTGGCTCATACGAGCACTCGCGTTGATTTGATTGATGAGCATGTAAAGGTTTATCATCATCAAAAGCACCACCACAAGCCCTAAAAAAAACACGATTTTAACGGCTTTTTTAGCGATTTCTTGGGCTTCTTGTTCTTTGGGCATGCGTTTTTTTAATTTTCCAATTCTTCTGGGGATAAATCTTTATAAAAGCGTTCTAATTCAAAGCTTTCGTCCAAATACGCAGCGATTTCTTGGGAATCCACAAGGGCGTTTTGCAAGCAACTCGTTGCGCCTGGAGAGGGGGTCATGTTGAAAGTGATGCCTTTATGGGTGCAAATCTTTTTTTCGCCTAATTCTAGTTTTCGCTTGGTTCTGTCTAAAACTTGCGGGCGCACTTCGCCAAAACCATGAGCGTATTCTAAATCTTCTAGGCTAAGAGAGGGGATGATTTTTTGAGCGTCTTTTAAAAATTTCCTTTTACCGATAATAGGCAATTCAAAAACCATGTTTTTAAACACATAATTACGGATTTCTTTATCGCTCATCAAATCAAACGCAATTTTAAACACATCTTTATTCAAATCCATTTTCAACAATTCCAAGCTAATGCCCTTAAGCCAGCATTTATTGCGTTCTAATTTGGGCATCGTTAAAGCGGTAGGCCCGATTCGTGTTTTTCCTTTAATGACGGCATCAGGGTCGCCATGCACGGCTGCAAAAGGGAGCTTGGGGTTTTGAACGGTATAAACCTTACCCCTTAATAAATCCGGCACAAAATAAAAGCTACCCGCCACAGGCAAGCACCCTAAATCTAAGCCATAGCCCATGCTCTGAGCCAAAGGCAAAGCGTAAGAGCCGGCATTGACCAGCACGAATTTAGCATACACTTCTTCAGCGTCTTCTGAAATGATTGCGTAAGTGTCGTTGCGTTTTTCAATCTTTCTCACTTTGAAATTCAAAAACACCTGGTTGTTAGGCTTTAATTTTAGGGCTTCTTCAACGAAGTTTTCACTCAACTTTGCAAAATTCATGGTGCTCCAATCTTTTTGATAACCATGCCCGATAATGTTTTCATGCCTGTCTATTCCATTAGCCCCTAAAATCACATTAGGCTCTAATTCTTTAATCTTTTGTTTGTCAAATTCTTCTAACCCCACAAAGATTTCTTTAAAGGATTCGTAGCGTTTTTTCATGAACTCGCATTCTTCATCGCCCACGCCTATAGCCATTTTCTGGGTTTCAAAAATCACTTCATTTTGCAAGCCTTTATTGAGCGCGTATTGCCTGGTTTTGTAAGCGCTCAAACGCACTTTTTTAGCTTTTTCGGGAGTGTAATTCGTTTCAATAGAGCCATCATGAATGGTTTGCGAATTAGCCTTAGCACTAGAGCTGATTTGAGCTAATTTAGAGCATTTTTCCACGATAGCCACGCGCTTTAAGGAGCTGTATTCGCTCAAAGTATAAAAGGTCGCACACCCTGAAACCCCACCTCCAATAATAACAGCATCAAATTCCCTACTCATTGTCTTTCTCCAAATGTTTTAAATTGATAAATCGTAATCATAGTATAAGAAAATCAATTCGCATTCAAAGGGCTTGAAGTTTTATTGACAAAATCTTTCAAATCGCTCATTCCAAGCACCCTGTCAATCAATAATTTCTTTTTAGAAAACGCCCCATTATGTTCTTCAGCTAACCATAATGAAGTGATCACCACGCCTCCTATTTTATGGCTCAAGGTTTTAAAATGCTTTTGGGTTTGCACCGACCAAATGCTGTGAGCGACTATCGCTTGATGGTTGTATGCACCTAAATAGAGCATGATATGCCCTTTTAAATAGATGAGCGTTCCAAAAGGAGTGGCGTTTTTAAGGATGTAGTTTTCTTTTTCTTTGGCTTTCATAGGGCTTAAATCCACATAATTGTTCGCATAACGGCTTTGCGCATAGGAATTTCTGGGGAGCAAAATACCAAAATTAGCAAAACTATCCCTAGTGAAAGCCGAGCAATCCCTATTACCCAATAGCCCACCCCAGCCGTATTTTTGCCCTAGCATGGTGTCTATAAAATACGCCATGTTCTCGCTAGTAAAAGCTTTAGGGAAAACAAAAAAATCCTTTTCTTCTAAAATCACGCTTTGTAAAGTCGCATAGCCCTTAGCGTCTCTTAAAAAACCATAGGCTTTTAATCCCTTTTTTTGGGATTTTTGAGATGTTTTTTGACTTTGGGGGATGAGAGCGAACAATTCGCCCACCCTGGCACTGGTGTAAAAATCCCCATAGTCTGTATAAAGGGGGATTTTATCTTTTATAGGCATGACATAATCTTTAAGATTGGTTAAAAGCTCTATGTCTTTATCGCGCATGTAGGCTAAATCGTTTGTTTTGATCCAACCATAAACAAAACTGCTTTGAATGTGGGCGTAAGTTTTATCCGTGTTGAAATGCGTGATCAAAACCGGCGTGCCTTGAAAAATCAGCGAATTTTGATACCTGTCAAAAGGATAGCCTTTTTGAGAGAGGTAATAAGGCTTGTTAGTAGGCACAGCCCTAACATCGCTATCTCGCGCTACAACAGCCCTAATCTTAGCGCTCGGGTAACGCTCAATATCCATGCTTTTAATCAGCTCATCATTGAAAGCTTTGGCGTTGGGTTTTAGATCTTCGCCATAACCGGTGGATTTATTCATCTCCTTAAGGATCCAAAACACTTCTTTTTTATTGCTTTTGACTTTCATGTCTAGCCATGGGGAATACCACGCTTTGAGATAGCTCTTTTTTAATTTTTCTCTTAACGCTTGGGGGTCAATATTGTTACTGCCATTTTGAGAGCTTGCAAGATAGCTTGAAGCCTCTTGGGGTAAGGATAAATCTTTGAGCGTGAAATCCTTTTTCATGCAACCTACAAACAAAAACAAGAAAACTACAAGAAAGTAACGCATGCTTTAGAGAAACCTTAACATCAAATGCGCAAATAGTTTCTTAAAATGCGCCCGTATTGCGGGCTTCTCAATTTTTTAATCGCAGAGCTTTCGATTTGGCGCACCCTTTCTCTAGTAACATTCAATTCCTTGCCAATTTCTTCTAAAGTTCGATCGCTTTCATCGTCTAAAAGCCCAAAACGCATGCGGATCACCGCTTTTTCTCGCTCATTCAACTGATCCAAAACGCTTTCAATTTGCGCTTTTAAATCTTCACGCATGATGTGATCAATAGAACTAACGATATTTTTATCTTCCACGAAATCCCCAAATTTGCCATCATCATCATTGCCGACTGGGGTTTCCAAACTGATAGGCTCTTTAGTTACCTTAATCACATTCTTCACTTTATCTAACGAAAGCCCCACTTCTTCAGCCACCACTTCCAAATCAGGCTCTTTGCCGTATTCTTGAATGTGTTTGCGCATGACTTTATTGATGCGATTAATGGTGTCAATCATGTGAATGGGGATGCGGATAGTGCGGGCTTGATCGGCTATGGCTCTGCTGATAGCTTGCTTGATCCACCAGGTTGCATAGGTAGAAAACTTGAAACCCTTTTCATGCTCAAACTTATCCACCGCTTTCATCAAGCCGATATTACCCTCTTGAATCAAATCCAAGAATGGTAAGCCTCTGCTCGTGAATCGTTTAGCGATGCTCACCACCAACCTTAAATTGGATTTAGCCATTTTGTTTTTAGCGCGATCGGAAATCAATTTCCCTCTTTTGATTTGCTCTAAAATTTCTTTTAGCTTGTTAGGGTCTAAATCAAAGCCTTCTTCGCTCGCTTCTTTAGTCAAAAAAAGCTTTTTGAGATCCATATACACGCTCACCATAGTCGCTTCTGGCACTTGAGCGATAATATCTTCTTTAGTCATGTTAGTGATATTAGCAAGGATTTTTTTATGGTTAGCGATCAAAGTGTCATTGAATAAGGGCAGTTTGTATTCCAAGCGTTTCAACTCTTTTTCAAACCCATCGCCGCTTTTTAAAGTGGTTTCCATCGTTTTGACTAATTCATTAATCAGTTTGCTGGTGGGCTCTAAGTCATAGAGTCTGTCTTTGAGCGTTTGGCGTTTGTGGGTTAAGGTCAATAAACGCACCAGCTCATCTTCTTTTTCATCTGTAGGGGCTTCAAGGGCTTTGAGCCATTCTTTTTTAGCCTTATCTAGGGCTTTAAAGCTTTCTTGAACCTTTTCTACGCGCTTCTTGTCTTTTTCAGAAACGACTTTTTTCCTTTCTTCGTTTTCTTCATATTCTTCGCTGTCATCATCTTTTTTAGAATCGCTCACGCTATTTTCATCGTCATCATCAAAGCTCCTAAAAAGCTCTTTAACCCTTCTTTCACGATTGATTAAAGCGTCTTTATACGCATAGATAAAATCAATCAAATACGGCACCGAGCAAATTGCGTCTAAAATAATGTCTTCGCCCAAGCGGATTTGCTTGCTCAATTCAATCTCTTCATCTTTGCTTAAAAGTTTTATATCCCCCATCTCGCGCAAATACATGCGCACCGGGCTATCGCTTCTGCTCCACTCTAAAAGATCCTTTTCTTTCAAAAAGTCATAGCCATCTTCTAATTCTTCATCTAAAACTTTTTGCTTTTCTTCAGTGTTTTTAATCTTGTCAATCGCATTGAGTTTTTTAGCGTATTCTGAAGAGCTGACTAATTTCTTTTGGTATTTTTGGCACAATTCTTTGATTTTTTTGACTTGGGTTAGAGTGGGGATTTTCGTGCTGATTTGGATGATAGACTCATAAGAAACGCAATCGCTTAAGGAATTAGCGAACAATTCTTCTAACGCTTCATTAAAACTAAGCTTTTTAACAGGAACAGGTTCTTTGGCTTCGCTCTCTTTAGCCTTATTATTATCTTTAGCTCTGCTTTCTTTAACCTTACTCTCTTTAACTTTTTCCTTAGTTTTATTTTCTTGTGTGGCTTCTGTTTTGGCTTTTTTTGGGGCTTTCTCTTCGTTAGCTTTCTTTTTCATTGGACACTCCATAAGATAAGAACCCATGCTTTCAATCAAAAGCCAGGTCTATAAGATAAGATACACCTAATCCTTTGTTATTCTACTAAAAAATAGCTTAAATTCTAATTATTTTACTGGAATTTGGTTTTGTTTTAATGAATATTGAAAATCATATAGAGAGTGCGACACTAATCAAGTAATAATCTCTTAAAAAATGAGTTTAAAATCAAATCTAAAAACCCCATTCTTTAAAAATAAGGTTTTAATGGTTTGGTAAAAACAAGCCCTAAAGCTTATCCACCATGCTTTTTAAGAATTTCGCTGAAGTTTGAGCGCTTTTTTCTAAAAACGCATCAAAGCTCATGCCAGCTTTCTCATCAGCGTTATCGCTAATGCTCCTTAACACACAGCATGGCACGCCAAATTTTTGGCACACAAACGCCACGCTCGCCCCCTCCATTTCCACCGCGCTCGCCTTAAACTCGCTCACTAAAAACTCTTTCCTTTCTTTGCTATGCACAAACTGATCGCCTGATGCGATGACGCCTTCTTTGAGTGCGATATGTTGCTCATTAGCGACTTTTTTAGCCAAAGCGTTTAAACTTTCGCTAGTTTCAATAAAAATCGCGCTTTCTGGGATGAACCCTAAAGGGTGGTTAAACGCGCTCAAATCCACATCATGCTGGACTAATTGAATAGCCACTAACAAATCATTGATTTTTAAGTCTTTAATCAAGCTTCCAGCCACCCCACTAAAAAGCACCTTTTGAACGCAAAACGTTAAAATCATGCTCGTTGTGGTTAAAGCGGAATGCACCTTGCCAATCTTGCTATAAGCGACAATGATTTCCTTGTTGTGATAAACGCCTTTATGGAAAACATTCCCCCCTAAAGGAATCTCTTCAAAATCCACGCCAAACAATTCTAGTATAGGGGTTATTTCTTCTCTCATCGCCCCCAAAATGCCAATTTTTTGCACCATTTTCTCCCAATCACACGAATTCTTCTAAAAACTCAATGGCTTCATCAAGCCCTTTATTACCCCCCACGCTTATGGTGGGTTTGTTGCTCAATCGCTTGTTAAGCCCCTTTAACACACTCCCACAGCCTAATTCAAAAAAGACATCCACTCGGTCATTATTGGATTTCACGCAGTCTTGATAACGCACCGGCTGAGTGAGTTGCAAGCTCAATAATTCAACGGCTTTTGCTTTGTTGTGATACGCTTCGTTAGTCGCATTGGAGATGATTTCAAAATGGAATTTATCTTTCAGGCTTTTTTCTAGCAATTCCTGGAATTTAAAAACCATAGGCTCTAAAAAAGGGCAATGGCTCGCCACGCTCATTTCTAAAAAAACCACCCTTTTAGCCCCCATTTCCTTTAAAGTCGGCTCTAGAGCTTTCAAATCGTCTTTGATCCCGGCTAAAACCACTTGCATGCCACCATTGAAATTCGCGCACCACACATTTTTGGTCCTTTGACACAAACTCAAAAGGCTTTCTTCAGAAACGCCCAAAACGACCATCATGGACGCGTCTTTATTCGCACACGCTTCTTGCATCATTTTGCCTCTTTGGTGCGTGAGTTTAAGGGCTTTTTCAAAATCTAACGCCCCACTCAAAGACACCGCGCTCACTTCGCCGAGCGAATGCCCTAAAGCAAAAACGGGTTTTAACCCCCCATCCGCTTGCCTGTTGAGCAATTGGTAAGCGGTATAGCTCACTAAATAAATGGCAGGCTGGGTGTAAGCGCTCTCTTTTAAAAGCTCATTTTCTTCAAAAAGCGTTTTTTTCATATCCACTTTAAGCGCGTTAGAAGCCCTTTCAAACAATTCTTTGGCTAGGGTGTGGCTCTCATAGAATGACTTTCCCATTCCTATACATTGCGAGCCTTGCCCTGGAAATAATAGCGCGTATCGCATGGTGTTATCCTTTAAATTTTATTAATCTATAATTTAAGATTGTAATATAAAAGCCCTTAGTTTTGTTTAGAAACCATTAAAGTTTAAGGTTTATTTTAACTTATTTTTACTATAATTCTACTTTTTAAAGGACAGGTGGGTGAGTTGGCTGAAACCACATCCCTGCTAAGGATGCGTAGCCGTCAAGGTTACCGAGGGTTCGAATCCCTCCCTGTCCGCCAGCCTTTTTGCCTTTAAAAACTTTTTATTTAGAATGTATTAACGAGACACCATAGTTTCTAAGCATTCCTTTTACGACACTCCTTTTACAGATTTTACAAATACAAATTTTAGGTTGGGTGAAGAGAGACACCCAGCCTAAACCCTATACCCGCTACGGTATTTTCAAACATTTTGAGTATAATCGTTTCTGTTTACAATCACAAAAAAAAAGAACAAGAACATGGATTACAGAGAATTAGGTAAAAAAGTTTTAGAACAAGCAGAGAGGCCTTTGAGTAAAGAAGAAATTTGGGAGAGAGCTTGTGGAATGGGATTGGATAAAGAACACAAAAAAGGAAAAAGAAAAAGCCGCTCAATCGAAGAGGATAAAAAGCAGACTATTGCTAGTCTTGGAAGTAGACTTGGTGAGCACGACATTCCTAAAGAAAAGAAGCAATTTTATGTTGCACGCAAAGAAAGAAAAGCCCATTTCTATTGGCTCAAATCTCGTGAAAGAGAATTTCCTCCACAAGAAATCTCAAATGCCAAAGAAGAAGAAGACGATGAACAGAGCGAGTGTTCAGGTGCAGCTAAAAAACAAAAAATCTCTTTTAATGAAAGGGATTTACACCCACTGCTTGTGAAATTCCTTGATGAAGATCCAAATTTCAAGCTCCTATGCAAAACTATCTACCATGAAAAGTGCCCAAAAAAAGGCGAAGCGGGCGAATATATGTGGAATTATCCTGACATCGTGGGCGTGTATTTTCCCTATGATAAAGATTCTCCCTACAATGAAGAAACTTTGAAATTTTTACACCATAACCGGTCAAAAAAACACAAGCTTTTTTCCTTTGAGCTTAAAAAAGAGCTTAATTTTTCCAAATTTTAAAAAAAGCTATTTTCAAGCGGTGAGCAATTCCAGCTGGGCTAATCAGGGGTATTTGGTGGTTTTTAAAAAGATTGAAGATAAAGTTTTTAACGAATTAAAGCGGCTCAACCAAAGCTTTGGTATAGGGGTTATCAAGCTGGAATCTGAGATTTCAAGCTCAAAAATCTTGTTGGAAGCTAGGGAAAGGGAGATTGATATACCAACACTTAACATACTTGTAGAACAAAGTTCGGAGGATTTTAAGTCTTTTATAATGTACATTAACAAGCAAATTGAAAAAGGATTTGATACGCAAATCAACACGGAGGGATATTTTGATAAAGCACTTGATGATGAAGAAATACAAAAACACATTGAAAACAAAGGCATTAAAGCAGAATAAAAAATGGAAGTGCCTTATCTTTCTTGCCCCATTTTTAAAAGCGAAGACAAGCTTTTCACTCTTTATCAAGGGGATTGCAATGAGGTTTTGCCCCAATTTGAAAATCAGTTTGATTTGATTTTTGCTGATCCGCCTTATTTCCTTTCTAATGACGGCTTGAGCATACAGAGCGGTAAAATTGTGAGCGTCAATAAAGGCGATTGGGATAAAGAAGATGGGATTAAAGATATTGATGAGTTTAATTACCGGTGGATAAACAACGCCAAAAAGGCTTTAAAAAACACAGGAAGCCTTTTAATCAGTGGGACTTACCACAATCTTTTTTCTTTGGGGCGTGTGTTACAAAAATTGGATTTTAAGATTTTAAATCTCATCACTTGGCAAAAAACCAACCCTCCTCCTAATTTTAGTTGCCGTTATTTGACGCACTCAGCTGAGCAAATCATTTGGGCGAGAAAAAGCCACAAACACAAGCATGTTTTTAATTATGAGATTTTAAAAAAGATCAATAATGATAAACAAATGCGTGATGTGTGGAGCTTCCCGGCGATCGCTCCTTGGGAAAAAGTGAATGGCAAGCACCCCACTCAAAAACCCCTCGCTTTATTAGTGCGCTTGCTTTTAATGGCGAGCGATGGGAATTCTCTCATTGGCGATCCTTTTAGCGGGAGCTCTACTACAGGCATTGCGGCTAATCTTTTGAAGAGGGAATTTATCGGCATAGAAAAAGAAAGCGGGTTTATCAAAATATCAATGAACAGAAAATTAGAATTAGACACTCGCTATGAAGAGATACAATCTAAAATCAAAGATTTAAATCTCCAATAAGCCCTTTTTAAGCCGCTTTAAGCGTTATACTTTTCGGATTTCACCTCAAAATGGGATTCTATTTTCACCCATTCCTTACAAAGGATATTTTCATGCCCAAAAAGCCAGTGTTTGGGGCCAATAATGATTTTTTCTGGATTTTTTATCAAATAAGCCGCCCACCAGCTATAAGTGCTATTAGCGATAATGCCATGCTGACAAGATTGCATGAGCAGCATATCCCAATACGCCTCTTCTTCTTTATCCCTAGTGGTCATGTCTATAAAAGGGTAGCCCAGATCAAGGCTTTGCGTGAATTTTAAGTCTTCGCAAAACACAAAAAGCTCCATGTTTGGCACGCGCTTTGCCATATACTCAAGCGCCTTTTTTTGATAGTCAATACCAAGCTGACAGCCAATCCCCACATAATCCCCCCTTCTTATATGCACGAACACGCTGTTTTTAGCGGCTAAAATCAAAGAAAGCTTGCGGTGGTATTCTTCCTCTTTTTTTTTATGATTTTCTGGGGGGGTAGAGTGAAGGTTTGCTTGATTAAAGGGGATATAGCGTCAAAATATCGTGGATCTTGGAAATAGCCAAAAAAATAAGTCAAGCGGCTTGGTTTGAGTAATTCAGGCTCGTATTCAAAAACGATTTCTTGGCTTACCCTATCAAGTCCCATGCATTTGAGCGCATCTCTTACCAGCTTGGGGAGATGTTGCATTTTAGCTATAGCGATTTCTTTCGCGCTCGCATAGGGCAAATCAATAGGGAAAAGTTCTAATTGCATTTTCCTATTGCTCCCATCAAAAGAAGTAATGTCTAATAGCACAGGCGTATTAAGGTGTTTTTGCAAACTTTTAGCAAAAGCGTATTGAAACATTTGATTCCCAAGCCCCCCGCAAATTTGCACCACCTTAAAAGCCATTCAATCCCTTTGTATTTCCAAATGAAACGCTAATTTTAGCTCATTTTAAAGCCCTTTTTCAATAAAAGCCTAAAAAGTGGGGGAATAACGCTTTTAAATCATTTGAATTTTTTATTTGAAAAAGATGCGTATGAGGGTTCTAGCAAGCGTTCCTGGTATTCTAAAAGAATCCTGTCTTCGCTATTGAGCGAGTAGGCTTCATCGTATTTGCGCTTGATGATGCCCTTTAAAATGGTGTGCTGGACTTGGTATTTATCTTCTTTAAGCATTTCATCTACTAGTGCGTAAAGCTGAATGTCTTGAATGAGTAAATCTGAAATTTTAACGCTCTCTTTATCAAATAATTCTTCATTAGTGCAATATTCATTCACTAAAATAAGCACTCGGTTATACACATCAGATGCGATTTTAGCGTTTAGGGTTCTATAAATGTAATCTTTGATTTTTTTGAGTTGCTCTTCTAAATCTTCACTGGCCTTGCTCGCTAAAGCCAGAATGCTTAAGATTTGAATGAGAGTCATCATTTTATGGCTTAAAGAACGGGTGCGCCATTTAATGAGAAAGCGCATGAAATAAGACATTTTGATAGAAGGGCTACATGGGAGGGTGTTTTTCTTGGGTTTTGGCATGCTCATTTTCTTTTAAAAAAGGATTTTGTGGTTTAATTATATAATTTAAAATTAATTCTAGGAGTAAAGAGATGAAAACATTCAAAAAAGGCGTAATCTTAGATGCTAAAAGCGTGGGGTTAAAAGCGCTAGAAGTTTTAAAAGAAGTGGCAGATTTTGATTTTTATGAGATCACTTCGCCCGATCAAATTGTTGAACGATCGATTGAAGCTGAAATAATGGTATTGAATAAAGTCATTATCACTAAAGAGGTTTTAAGCCAGTTGCCTAAACTCAAACTCATTTGCATCACCGCTACGGGCACGGATAATGTGGATATAAAAAGCGCGAAAGCTTCAGGCATAGAAGTCAAAAATGTGAGCGCTTATTCTACAGAATCCGTAGCCCAGCACACTTTAGCGTGCGCGTTGTCTTTATTGGGGAGGATCAACGATTACGATCGTTATTGCAAAAGCGGGGAGTATAGTCGAAGCGATATTTTTACGCACATTAGCGATATTAAAATGGGGCTTATTAAAGGGAGTCAATGGGGGGTTATTGGTTTAGGGACTATCGGTAAAAGAGTCGCCAAGATCGCTCAAGCTTTCGGGGCAAAGGTGGTGTATTATTCCCCTAAAGATAAAAAAGAAGAGTATGAGCGCTTGAGTTTAAAAGATCTGCTCACAACAAGCGATATTATCAGCATTCATGCCCCCTTAAATGAAAGCACGCGCGATTTAATCGCTCTAAAAGAATTGCAAAGCCTAAAAGATGGGGCGATTTTAATCAATGTGGGGCGTGGGGGCATTGTGAATGAAAAGGATCTAGCTGGAATTTTAGAAACCAAAGATTTGTATTACGCGAGCGATGTGTTTGTGAAAGAGCCTTTTGAAAAAGATCATGCGTTTTTGAACCCAAAGATCCAAAATAAACTGCTTTTAACCCCCCATATCGCATGGGCGTATAGCGACAGCTTGAAAACCTTGGTAGAAAAAACCAAAGAAAATATCCAAGATTTTTTAGCTTCTCAAAAATAAACGCAAGGGGGGTTTAATGGCTTGGCTTTTCTCCCCTTTTACCATAAAATAAAATCTAAAAAATGGAGTAAGGTTTGATTGTTTTTAACCAAAAAAACCTTCAGGCGGATTGACCCAAAGGCTTTTATTAAAGGGGATAATCACATCTTAGAAATATCAATTTTAAAGGTGTGGATTTCATCTTCTAAAAAGACTTTAACCACCACCACACCCGGGGTTTTAAGGTTTTTGGTATCCACCACCACAAACCCTCCCTTAGCCTTACTTTCAACATTAAGGGTGTTTTTCTTAAGGTAATTGATCGCTAGGATTTTTAAAGCTTGGCGGCTTTCTTGCATGACTTCTTGCTCTTCTACATCATCCATCATCATCATGCCAAAGCCTGGCCCATACATGCCCATTCCCCCATACATCATGCCGTTATAAGCTAAAAATCCCCCTTGCCCGTAATAAAACATAGGCGGGGTGATCATATTGACATTATCAATAGGGGTGGTCGGCACGGCAATATTAAAACTTTGTAAAATACCCTCAAAATCAAAACTGGATTTCATCACTTGTCTTAAGCTTAAGACCGGTAAATTCGTTTGGTTGATAGACACCGAAATGGCTTTACGGCTAAACACCACAGGATTTCCCTCTAAAACTTGCGCCGCTACATACAGCACTAAGGGGGATGCATTCAAGCCTTTCAATTTGCTTTGAGCGATTTCTAGCTGGACTTTAGATTTGGCTTGCGTGGAAGTCATCACTTGAATCCCATTATTATAAGATGTGACATGTTCAGGCGTGATTTTATAGCTCGCGCAAGCACTCATCAGTAAGGCTATCGCTACTAAAACGATTTTTCTCATCAAAATCCCTTTCATTCAAAGTTTAATCTTCGTTTAGAATTCCCTTATTATAGTGTAGTTTGACTTAAAATGGAGACTTTATTACTTAAAAAAGATTTAATGCAAGCTTTCTAGCCACAAAAGAATAGAAGATTTAATCTCATTGAGTTTTAAAACTTCTTGGTGCTTGATTCCTCTTTCAAACAAATCATCAAGACGCTGGCTGTCCGGGGTATTGTAGCTGTTTTTAAGCGTTTTTAGGGCGATTTTGTCGTTATTGTTTTTCTTTTGCTCGTTTAAGGCTAAAAGGGTGGTTCTAGGGAATTTTTCATAAGAAGCGGTGGCAGAAACAAGGGTTTTCTCATGGGTTTTCAAGCTGGCGTTTAAAGCAGTGGCGGTGTGGGGGTCAATTAGGTATTGGTGCTCTGCATAAACCTCTTGGATTGTTTTCAAACAATCTTCATCTGAGCAACTCGCGCAAGAAAAATGCTCTTGTAAAAGGGCTAATTCTTTAGGCTTTAACGCATAAAATCTCTCTTCTTCTAAAGCTTGCATCAATTCTAGCGTGCGTTCAAACCCAAAAAGGCTAAAAAGCGCCCTTTCCACATTAGAGCTTTTTAAAATATCCATAGCCGGCGAGTAGGTTTGCTTTAAAGAACGATGAGTTAAATCGTAACGCCCTGTCTCTATAAACTCCCTTAAAACATCATTGCTGTTGGTTACAACCTTGATTTTAGCAATATTCAAGCCCATTTTTTTGGCATAAAACGCCCCTAAAGCGTTCCCAAAATTACCGCTAGGTATGGCCAGGGTGATTTTTTCTTTAGAATTGATCGCCCCTTTTTTATACAATTCTAAAAAGCCCCAAATATGATAGACGATTTGAAAAGCGATGCGCCCGAAATTCACGGAATTAGCCACGCTTAATTTTAATTGGTGCGCTTTTAAAGCGTCGCTAAAACCATCGTCTTTTAAAAGGTTTTTGAGTGCGTTTTGCGCATCATCAAAGTCCCCGCTGATCCCAAAGACCTTTAAATTGCTAGCGCTTTGAGTAACCATTTGGAGTTTTTGGACTAAACTTGTGCCGTCTTTGGGGTATAAACACACCACAAAAACATTAGGCATACCCGCCAAACTTTCTAAAGTCGCAGGACCGGTATCGCCGCTTGTAGAAACGAGCATCAAATACTTTTCATTTTTCCCTACCGCCAGACCAGAAAACAAGCTCGCTAAAGGCTGTAACGCCATGTCTTTAAACGCCAAACTAGGCCCATGGTAGAGCTCTTGGACAAAAAGCCTTTCATTAAGCGCAAAAATAGGGGCTGGATTTTTAGGGTTATCAAAATTTTCATAGCGTTTTAAAGCGCTTGTCAATAAACCCTTAGGAATCTCTAAACCCAATCGCTCAAACACGCATTCTACCAATTCATTATAGCTCAGATTCAGACAATCCTGCCATTCTAATGTTTCAAAATGCTCTAAAGTGTAAAGCCCGCCTTTTGGGGCGTTGGGGTTTAATACCGCTTCAATAAAATCAATCTTTTTTTCTTTCAAAGAACGAGTGGGGACAAAAGGCATGATGATTCCTTTTTATATTATTTTATATTTGGATAATTTCAAGTCGTAGCATACCCTAAAAGAGCGAATGCAACCTTAAAATGGTTTTTTAATGAGAATGATTGATCGCCTTTTTAATCCAATTTAATTTTTGATTTATGCTTATCATACTATAATGCGGTTTAAAATTTTGCCGCAAATGGGCAAAAAATTCCATCATAGTAAGGTTGTGTTTTGTCTAAAGGTTTGAGTATCGGTAATAAAATCATATTGTGCGTGGCGTTGATTGTGATTGTGTGCGTGAGCATTTTAGGGGTGTCCTTAAACAGCAGGGTGAAAGAGATTTTAAAAGAAAGCGCTCTGCATTCTATGCAAGATAGTTTGCATTTTAAAGTTAAGGAAGTGCAAGGGGTTCTTGAAAATACTTATACGAGCATGGGTATTGTCAAAGAAATGCTCCCTAAAGACACCAAAAGAGAAATCAAAATCCAATTGTTAAAAAACTTCATTTTAGCCAATTCGCATGTCGCTGGGGTGAGCATGTTTTTCAAAGACAGAGAGGATTTAAGGCTCATGCTTTTAAGGGATAACGATGCGATTAAGTTGATGGAAAATCCGTCATTAGGGAATAACCCTTTAGCGCAAAAAGCGATGAAAAATAAAGAAATTTCTAAAAGCTTGCCTTATTATAGGAAAATGCCTAATGGGGCGGAAGTTTATGGGGTTGATGTTCTTTTACCTTTATTGAATGAAAACACTCAAGAGGTTGTAGGGGCTTTGATAGTTTTTATTTCCATTGACGGCTTCAGTAATGAAATCACTAAAAACAGGAGCGATTTGTTTTTAATTGGCGTTAAAGGTAAAGTGCTTTTGAGCGCGAATAAGAGTTTGCAAGACAAATCTATTACAGAAATTTATAAGAGCGTGCCTAAAGCCACTAATGAAGTGATGGCGATTTTAGAAAACGGCTCTAAAGCGACTTTAGAATACCTGGATCCCTTTAGCCATAAGGAAAATTTTTTAGCCGTTGAAACCTTTAAAATGCTAGGCAAAACAGAAAGTAAAGACAATCTTAATTGGATGATCGCTTTAATCATTGAAAAAGACAAAGTCTATGAGCAAGTAGGCTCGGTGCGTTTTGTGGTGATTATAGCGAGCGCTATCATGGTGTTAGCCTTAATCGTAGCGATCACTCTCTTAATGCGAGCGATTGTGAGCAATCGTTTGGAAGTCGTTTCTAGCACCTTGTCTCATTTCTTTAAATTATTGAACAATCAAGCCCATTCTAGCGATATTAAATTGGTTGAAGCGCAATCTAATGACGAATTAGGGCGCATGCAAACAGCGATCAATAAAAATATCTTGCAAACCCAAAAAATCATGCAAGAAGACAAGCAAGCCGTCCAAGACACTATTAAAGTGGTTTCAGATGTGAAAGCAGGGAATTTTGCGGTGCGCATCACGGCTGAACCCGCAAGCCCTGATTTGAAAGAATTGAAAGACGCGCTAAACGGGATCATGGATTATTTGCAAGAAAGCGTAGGGACTCACATGCCAAGCATTTTCAAAATCTTTGAAAGCTATTCTGGTTTGGATTTTAGAGGTCGGATCCAAAACGCTTCGGGTAGGGTGGAATTGGTCACTAACGCTTTAGGGCAAGAAATCCAAAAAATGCTAGAGACTTCGTCTAATTTTGCCAAAGATTTAGCGAACGATAGTGCGAATTTAAAAGAATGCGTGCAAAATTTAGAGAAGGCTTCAAACTCCCAACACAAAAGCTTGATGGAAACTTCTAAAACGATAGAAAATATCACCACTTCCATTCAAGGCGTGAGCTCTCAAAGTGAATCCATGATTGAACAAGGGCAAGACATTAAAAGCATTGTAGAAATCATTAGAGACATTGCCGATCAAACGAATCTATTAGCCCTAAACGCCGCTATTGAAGCCGCAAGAGCTGGCGAGCATGGCAGAGGTTTTGCGGTGGTGGCTGATGAAGTGAGAAAGCTCGCTGAAAGGACGCAAAAATCGCTCAGCGAAATTGAAGCCAATATTAATATTTTAGTTCAAAGCATTTCAGACACGAGCGAAAGCATTAAAAACCAGGTTAAAGAAGTAGAAGAAATCAACGCTTCTATTGAAGCCTTAAGATCAGTTACTGAGGGCAATCTAAAAATCGCTAGCGATTCTTTAGAGATCAGTCAAGAAATTGACAAAGTCTCTAACGACATTTTAGAAGATGTGAATAAAAAGCAGTTTTAATGCTCATTCATATTTGCTGCTCAGTGGATAACCTTTATTTTTTAAAAAAGGCTAAAGAGGCTTTTGTGGGTGAAAAAATTATAGGGTTTTTTTATAACCCCAATATCCACCCTTATAGCGAATATTTGTTGCGTTTAGAAGATGTGAAACGCACTTGCGAGATGCTAGAAATTGAATTGCTTGAAGGCGATTATGAATTAGAAAAATTTTTAGATAAGGCTAAGGGTAAGGAATTGTTAGGGGAAAAAAGCGAGCGCTGTTTTGAGTGTTTTGATTTACGATTAGAAGCGAGCGCGTTAAAAGCCTTTGAATTAGGGGAAGAAAAATTCACCACCACCTTACTCACAAGCCCTAAAAAAGACCCTAACCAGCTCATCACTAAGGGACAACACATCGCGCAAAGGCACAATTTGGAATTTGTGGTGTTCAGAAACGATAATTTTGAACATTTTAAGAGCGAGTTGGATTTAAACTTGCAAGCTTTGGCGAGAGAAAATGAGCTTTACAGGCAAAATTATTGCGGTTGCCAATTCGCTTTAAAAATCCAAAAAGAATCCCAAAACAGAAGCCCCTTTGAGCTTTACTCGCCTTTAAAACGCCAGATTTTACCCGCAAGCGTTGAAGAAAGAACGCAAGTTTTTAGAGCATTAGAAGCGGCTAAAAAGAATGGCAATAAGCCTTTTTTAGCCCAAAAAACGATCGCAACTTACCGCTTATTAAACGGGGGCGTGTGGCTTTCTAAAAATTCAAACCCTTTGAATTGTTGCATTCTGGCGCGTTCTAAAAATAAGGCTAGAGTTAGGATCAACGATTTAAGGTGGGTTTTTTCTCAGCGTTTAAGCGTGCTAGTAGGTTATAGCCAAAGAGATGAAACCTTGTTTTTAACTTTAGAAGGTCTTAATACTCTTATGGCAAAAAACTACGATAATTTAAAAGAGTTAAACCTTAACCCCTTAAATTATGAAGAAGAGTTGTCTTTAAGGGCGTTAGTGAGCGGGAGCGAGAGCATTAACCCCATTATCGTGCTAGAAGAACGCATAGAAAAAACCCTTTTTGTAGAAATTAAAAGCATTTTTCAAGAAGAAAAAGTGTTTTATTTGCTATAAGCTAAATTTTAATGGAGCGATAGATTCTTGTAATGAAAATTAAAAATGATTAAAGTTGGCTTATCCATACTTGATGGGGATAAAATCTCAATAGATTGTATTTTAAAATATAGCGTTGTGTGTGAGTGGGGGTTATAGTAAAAATACATAAGTGATTTAAAGTTAATTTAAGATAATTAGGCACAATAGCCACAAAAAGTTTAAGGCTGTATTTGAAAACTCTATTTAGTATTTATCTCTTTTTATCGTTGAAACCACTCTTTTTAGAAGCCAAAGAAATCACTTGGTCTCAATTCTTAGAAAATTTTAAAAACAAGAATGAAGACGACAAGCCCCTAACCATTGATAAAAACCATGAAAAACAGCAAATCCTAGACAAAAACCAGCAAATCTTAAAAAGGGCTTTAGAAAAAAGCCTTAAGTTTTTCTTTATTTTTGGATACAACTATTCGCAAGCCGCTTATTCAACCACTAATCAAAACTTGACTCTTATGGCTAATAGCATAGGGTTTAACACCGCTACAGGTTTGGAGCATTTTTTAAGAAACCACCCTAAAGTCGGTTTTAGAATCTTTAGCGTCTATAACTATTCCCATTCCGTTTCGCTCTCCCAGCCTCAAATCCTAATGGTGCAAAATTACGGGGGTGCGTTAGATTTTTCTTGGATTTTTGTGGATAAAAAAACCTATCGTTTTAGGAGTTATTTGGGGATCGCTTTAGAGCAAGGGGTGTTATTAGTGGATACGATTAAATCCGGCGCTATCACGACAATCATCCCAAGAACCAAGAAAACCTTTTTTCAAGCCCCTTTTCGTTTTGGTTTTATCGTGGATTTTATCGGCTATTTGTCTTTGCAGTTAGGGATTGAAACGCCTTTAGTGAGGAATGTTTTTTACACCTACAACAACCATCAAGAAAGATTCAAACCACGATTTAACGCTAACCTTTCTTTAATCGTTTCGTTTTAGTCCCCCTTTAAGATCCCCTTTTAAATAGGCCCATTATTTTCCTAGGGTATTTTAAAAGCATGGAAAAAACATTCGCTTGAATGCCGTTTTCTTGGCATGCTCGTATGTTTTCTTTATTCCTTAATAAAAGGCTTTTAAACCCACTCGCGCTAACCCCACCGGTGCGCATGATGACTAACACTTCTTTCAAATAAGAAAAGCTTATTTTTTGCACCACAAACAAGCGGATAATCATCTCAAAATCCGCTGAAATCTTATAATCGGTTTTGTATAAGCCATAGCGTTCATAAATGGCTTTTTTAACAAAAAGCGTGGGGTGCGCTGGCACCACACCATAAAGTAAAGTTTTAGGGCTAAACTCCCCGCTTTCATAATAACGGACCACTTTTTCTAAACAATCAGGTTTGACAAAAACCAGATCCGCATACACGCTATCGCAGCGTTTGTTTTCAAATTCATGCACCACTTTTTCTACCACAAACTCATCTTTGTAAAAATCATCGCTATTCAATAAAGCGATAATATCCCCACTAGAACGCTTTATGCCTTTGTTCATGGCGTCATAAATGCCCTTATCTTTTTCGCTTATCACGCAAGCGATTTTGTCTTTATACTTTTGAATGATTCCTAAAGTGTTATCCGCGCTAGCCCCGTCTATAATAATGTATTCAATGTTTTTATAAGTTTGATTGAGCACGGAAAGAATGGTGTTTTCAATGGTTTTTTCGCTATTAAAACACGCCGTGATCACAGAAACTTTTAACAATCCAACCCTTTTTGATAAACTCCCCCCAATTAAGTTTTAAACAAATTCACTTGTTTGTCTAAATTCATAGTCGTTCCACTCACATGCGTAGCGATGTTTAAAATCTCTGAAGAATCGGCTAAAGTCTTAGAAGCCACTTTTTCCACTTCTACAAAATCGCTTACCATAGCTTCAATTTGGTGTCCGGATTTGGCGTAATCGTCCATGCTTTGATTGCTGTCTGACACGACTGAGCTTAAATTGGAGCTCATTTTTTCGTAAGTTTCTTGCACGCTTTTACTCATATCGCTCAAGCGCTCCATTTTTTGCGAATTGAGATTCATTTGCGAGCTTACGGTATTGATTTCTTGGACAATCACCATGATAGTGGAATTGATTTCGGCTAAAGACTTTTGAGTGCGCCCGGCTAAATTCCTCACTTCATCAGCCACCACCGCAAAGCCTCTGCCATGCTCGCCGGCCCGTGCGGCTTCAATAGCGGCGTTTAGGGCTAAAAGATTGGTTTGATCGGCAATATCATTGATAATATCCAAAATGGATTTGACATCATCAGCGTTACGGCTGAGTTGCTCCACTTGGCTAGAGAGTTCCTCTTCAGTGTGCGCGCTCTCTGTGATTTGAGAAAATAAATCCCCGATCGCATCCTTGCTCTCTTTGACAAGCGCTTGCGTTTCAATCAAACGCTTCCTTAACCCTTGAGACTGCTCTATGGAAATATTCATCATGCTCGCTATATCAGTGGCTTTATTTTTTACGGAATTTAGGGTGGTTGATGAATCTTTCATGCTCTTTTGGGTTTCTTGCGTGATTTGGACTAATTTATCCATTGAAGTTTTATTGAGGGTGGAAATCCCTTTAATCTCTTCCATAATCAAGCGGGCATTTTCCACAAACAAATTGACCCCACGGCCCACTTGCGAGATTTCATCGTTGCGATCATCCACATCAATTTTGGCTCTCAAATCCTTATCTCCATGGCTAAAAGCGTTGATTTTAAGGACCAGTTCATCAATGCGTTTCACGATCCTTAATTTAGCGTATATGAGCGTCAAAACCACTAACGCTATTGTCGCGCTCAGTATCCAAAGGAATAATTTCGTGGTGTTTTCATTAAAAACCTTATCTACGCCTTCTGTGATCGCTTTATTTTCTGTGTTAATGTCAGTGTAATAAGAAGTCGTTGCGATCACCATTTGAGACACCTCATCATAATGCGAGTAGGCGAATTTTTTCTCCGGCACGCCTCCATCGTATTTAGGCATTTTATAATAAGTATAGCCTCCCCCTTTTTTAGCCGCTTGTAAATACCCCCTAACATAATACACCCCATCAACGCTCTGGGCGTCAAGCCCTGATTGGCCTACGGTTTTAGGATTGACCGGATCAAACAGCACCACCCCATTTTTATCCACCACCACGATATAAATCATGCCCTTATCATCGTTAATGCGTTTAAAATAATCCAACGCCATTTTTCTTGCAGTAGCATTATCAAAATTTTTGTAATACTCATGAATGCCCTGTTCAAGAAGCTTTGTCATGTAAGCGAGCGTTTTTTCACGCTTTTTGTATTGCTCGGTTTCTAAATGCTCCATGAGTTGCGCTAGCACATCTTTTTGCGTAACCTTTACAAAACCAATAAAAAGCCCCCCTAAACCTAAAAGAGCGGCTAGCACGATAAATATAATACGAGCCCCCAACGAAGAAAACATTGAAAAAAACACCATTCATCTCCTATCAATCATTTTTAAGTCAAACCCTAATTTTAGAGTTAGCTTCTAAATGCACCCCCCCCCCGAAAAATGAGTGGTGGCACAAAACAAAATTAAAAACCCGGTTGTTTGAAAACCAATGTAAACAGAGAACAAACAAGCTAAAATTATAGAACACCCTTTTTTAAGTTAGGCTTAAAAATAAACATAATAAAAATAAAAAACCTTATTTAACTTCACTTTCCTTAATGGATTTGACATTCAAAGTCCTCCCGTCTTTTGAAGTGGGGATTTTGACGCTCCCCTCTTTTAATTTTTCTCTCAATTTTTCCAACAACGGGTTTTTGAAATTATAGTTGATGATTTCCCAATTATGTTCCAGTTCAGGGGTTACCTTCCCGCCTTTTTCTTCGGTGATGTATTTGATGATTAGATCTCGTATTTGCCCATTATCTTGCAATCCATCGTAAGAATTATAATACCTATTAGCGTCTGTAACCAAATTTAATGTCTTGGATAATGTCCCGAATCGGTAATTGTTGATCGCTAATTTATAGACCGCTTTGGGATCAATGGGTTTGTTGTTGATTGTTGGATTAATGATCCTTGATCCGGCGGGTTTTGTAACATCAACTTGGTATTTCACGCCAGAAAACATATCAAAGTTATAGCCGCGAATGTTTTCATTAAAACTGATCGTCAAATCGCCTGGTTGCAACTGATTGTAAAATCGGTATGACCATTCCATGTATTTCAATAGATTTTCACCCGTTATATCCACTCCAATGAGCGTATTAGCGAACTTGTAAATATAGGCGACATCTTTTCTTTTGAAAGGCCCTTTTTTCAAATTTGCCCCAAAATTGAATAAGGCTGCCGCTGAAACATCGGCTTTTGCATAATATTTTTGCACATGGTTAATCAATTCTATTACCGGTGTTTCTTGCAATGCGGCTGTGGGCATTGTAGTGATTTTCGCTTCTCCTGTGATAAAATCAGGCCTGTCAATAAAGGTTTTTGTAACTTCGCCGACAACTTCATTAGCGTATTCTTTTGATTTTTTATCCACATATTCATATTTTTTCGCTAATTCTTCATCTTCTGGAACATCTTTTGTGGGTAAATTTTCAGTCGTTATGATTTTTTTCTTCGTTTGGGTGTCAAATACAACCACGCCCTTTGCCAGATAAGCCCCATACGCTCCAGGCTCAATGGTATGCACCCTTCCCACTTTAGTGTTATAAACCGCATGCTCATGCCCTGCAAAAATGATGTCAAATTGCGGGAATTTTTTCGCTAGATCCGGTATCCCATCGCCACCTTTCTCATCTTCTCGCCCCAAATGAAAAGCGCCAATCAAAATATCATACTTCCCTTTTAGCTCTTTCAAAGTCTTTTTTAACGATTCTTCAGCGTCCAAAAACTCCAATCCTGCAAAATGTTCAGGCGTAGAGGCCTCCCAAGTGGGGATATGCGGCACCAAATACCCCACAACCGCCACCTTCACGCCATCAATTTTTTTAATCGCATAAGGTTTTACAAACGGCTTATTGTCCGCAGTTTGGATAATATTCGCATTCACGACATCGCCATTAAACCCTTTAATATTTTTCTCTAAAAAATCTTTGCTGAAATTAAACTCGTGATTCCCAAGCATACGAATATCAAATTTCAAATCATTTTCGGTTAAAACTAGCGGGTGGATAGGCTCATCATTAAACAACTCCGCGCTATTACCCTGCAACAAATCCCCGCTGTCAATCAAAACCACATTTTTATTCTCAGCCCTCTGCTTTTTGATTAAAGTCGCAATCCTTGTCAAGCCGTTATTGGGTTTTTGTTCCCCCACCGCATAATCATACGAAAAAAGCCGCCCATGAATGTCTGAAGTTTCTAAAAACACTATTTTTACTTCTTTTGCAGATATTGAAAGTGCCAGCGTTAAAAAGATGATTAAAACCAACTTTCTCATTGAAATCCTTCCATAAAAGAGATTCATAACATTAATTTTTACATCATATTAACACGGATACGATGGTTTTTGATTGGCGTTTAACGCCTAAAACGGATAAGGGGGTAGGGGAGTAAAATCATTCCTCCGCCAATCAAACCCCCACTTCAGACCACTCAGCGCGTTTGTCTAAAAAAACGCGTGCTAAATTCTGCGCGCCCTCTAAAGTGTGGTTAGCCGCCCAACCGCATTGCTTTTCATTGCTGGCAGGTACTTCTGTAGCCTTTAACACATCTTGCATCGTCTTTTCTAAAACCTCTAAAATCTCTGTGTAATTGTCATGGTTTAACACCGTGAGATAAAATCCCGTTTGGCAACCCATAGGCGACCAATCCACAACATAACTGGCATGGTTACGGATAATCTCAGCGACCAAATGCTCTAAAGAGTGTAAGCTTGGCATGTCCATGTGATCTTTGTTGGGCTGTTTGAAGCGCACATCGTATTTGACGATTAAATCCCCATTAACGCCCTTTTTGCGATCGGCGATACGCACATAAGGGGCTTTGACTTTGGTGTGATCCAAATTAAAACTCTCTACATTCATTTTTGGTGTTTTCATTTTAACTCCTTTAGTTTATAAATAGTAACTTTAGCTTATTTTAGTGAACGCTTGCTCTAAATCTTCTAACAAATCCTGCTCATGCTCAATCCCTACAGACAAGCGCACCAGGCCATCTCTAATCCCTGCAGCTTCTCGTTGTGTTTTAGGGATACACGCATGGGTCATAAACGCTGGAATCCCCACCAAACTTTCCACCCCGCCCAAACTCTCACCTAAAATGAATAGCTTAAGGCTTTCTACAAAAGTAAGCGCCTCGCTGTCATTTTTGAGAGTGAAAGAGAGCATCCCACTAAAGCCACGCATCTGGGCTTTGGCTAGCTCGTGGTTAGGGTGAGTGGGCAAGCCCGGGTAATAAACCCTTTCTACTTTAGGGTGTTTTTCTAAAAACTCAGCCACGCAAAGGGCGTTTTTTTGATGGGCTTCCATGCGTAATCCTAGCGTTTTAATCCCTCTTTGCAACAGCCAACTGTCTTGGGGACTTAAAACCCCACCGATAGCGTTTTGGAAAAAAGCGATTTCTTGGGCTAGCGCTTCATTATTAGTGGTTACAAGCCCGGCGACTACATCGCTATGACCGCCTAAGTATTTTGTACCGCTATGCGCTACAATGTCTGCTCCCAAAAGAAGCGGGTTTTGGCAATAGGGGGTGGCAAAGGTGTTATCCACGATAGTGAGCAAACCATGATCTTTAGCAACACTAGTGCATTGCACTAAATCCGTGATTTTAAGCAAGGGGTTACTAGGGGTTTCTAAATAAAGGGCTTTGGTGTTGGGCTTGATAGCCTTTTTGATTTGGGATATATCGCTAGTGTCTATAATGGTGTAAGAAAGCCCGTTTTTGACAAGCACTTTGTTGAACAAGCGAAAAGTCCCCCCATAAACATCATCGCCTAATAACACATGATCGCCTGATTGCAAGAGGGAAAAAACGGCGTGGATCCCAGCTAAACCAGAAGCAAAAGCAAACCCCTTAACCCCCCCTTCTAAATCAGCGATGAGTTCTTCTAAAGCAAAGCGTGTGGGGTTGCCTGAGCGGGAGTATTCATAGCCCTTATGGCGGCCTATGGCGTCTTGGCGGTAGGTGGAAGTTTGATAAATAGGCACGCTCACCGCCCCCGTTGTCGCATCCTCACTAATGCCCCCATGGATTAGTTTTGTTTGCATGCGCATGGTTTTTCCTTGTTTATGAATTTATGAATAAATACCTTTAGAAAGATAACGATCGGCAACATCCGGGAAAATGGTTAAAACCTGGCTGCCTTCTGGGAGGCGTTGCACTTCTTTCAATGCTGCTACAAAAGCCGCCCCGCTAGAGCTCCCCACCAATAAGCCGTTTTTCTTGGCTAACTCCCTAGTGTAGTTAAAACCCTCTGCATCTGAGATCGTTTCAAAGCCATCAATATCCAGGTTTGCAAAAAAAGGAGGGATAAACTCCACGCCAATGCCCTCAATCTCATGAGGCCCAGGCTCTCCCCCATTCAAAATAGAACCCTCTGGCTCCACCCCAATCAAGCGAATCGTAGGGATGCGTTCTTTCAAATACCTAGCCGTGCCCGCAAAAGTGCCACCACTCCCTATCCCGGCTACAAAGCTCGTAAGCCCTGTGCCTAATTCTTGGACAATCTCAGGGGCTAGGGTGTGGTAGTAAGCGGCGGGATTATCAGGGTTTTCAAATTGCAAGGGCAAATAGCTATCAGGGATACTTTCGGCTAACTCTTTACTTTTTTTAATAGCGCCAGAAATCCCCTCACTAGTAGGTGTGTTGATCACCAAAGCCCCCAAAGCCCTCATGATTTGTTGTTTTTCTGTGCTGAATTTTTCCGGGACAACAAAGATGGTTTTAAGGTGGTGCTTGATTGCGACTAAGGCTAGAGCGATGCCGGTATTGCCTGCGGTAGGCTCAATGATGGTCGTTTTAGAAGTGATTTTACCTATTCTAAACCCTTCTTCTATAAGGTATTGGCCTAAGCGATCTTTAACGCTCCCTCCTGGGTTTAAATGCTCTAGTTTGGCGTAAATGGCGGACTTTGTGGGAATGGGGTAATCCTTGCTGGTGAATTTAAAAACGGGAGTGCGGCCTATGGCGTCTTGCATGGTGGTGATAATCATCATTCCTCCTAAAGATAACAATAACTCAATTTTGCGATTATGCCTAAACTCATTAAATGGAGTAAAATTGATAGTAGAATGTTGGTGTCGGTAAAATAAATCTATGCTTTGAGCCATCAATCGCTTTTGCTATCAGGATATTTTTAGGGGATTACCAAGAGATCTATGACGATTTAGAAGCCAATCTTGAAAATATTACCAACGATTTTTTACACTTTGCTAACGAATTCAATCAAATCCCCGCTGCGTACTTTGAATTAGAGCCATCTAGCAAAAGCCATTGAGAAACAACCCTATACAAAAAAGGAATTCCCCCATAAGGGATTTCCCTAAAATCTTGCCAACGCTTTTTAAATTAAACCTTGAAAGCTATCGCTTAATTAAATCAAGCTTTGGTATTTTGATTAAAAAACGCTTTGAGTGTTTTTTAGATTTTGCAATCAATATCCCATTGATGAAAATGAGAAAAGCAAGCGGGTTTTCATTAAAACCGCCCGCTTAAAAGAAGTTTTTAAAAGCGTTTCACTCCACTTCCGCATCAATCACATCATCGTCTTTTTTCTTGGGTTGCTCGGCGTTGTTTTTATTCGCCATAGCTTCGCCTAATTTTTGAGCCGCTTGCACTAATGATTTCGTTTTGTCTTCAAGCTCAGCTTTAGTAGCGTTATCGTTTTTGACGCAATCTTTAATGGCGTTAATGGCGTTTTGGATCTCGTTAGCGTCGTTTTCATTCAAATTGGTCTTATGCTCATCAAGGCTTTTTTGGGTTTGGTGCGCCAAACTATCGGCATGGTTTCTCGCTTCAATCACTTCTTTTTTCCTAGCATCTTCTTCTTTGTGCAATTCAGCGTCTTTAACCATTTTTTCAATTTCGCTATCAGACAACCCGCTAGAGCCAGAAATTTTAATCTCTTGGCTTTTACCGGTATTTTTATCTTGAGCTGACACGGTTAAAATCCCGTTAGCGTCAATATCAAAGGTTACTTCAATTTGCGGCACGCCTCTTGGAGCTGGAGCGATGCCTTGCAAATCAAATTTACCCAAAGATTTATTATCCCTTGCCAAATCCCTTTCGCCTTGTAAAACCATAATGGACACAGCAGGCTGGTTGTCTTCAGCGGTTGAGAACACTTGAGATTTTTTCGCCGGAATAGTCGTGCCTCTATCAATCACTTTAGTCATCACGCCCCCTAAAGTTTCAATCCCAAGGCTTAAGGGCGTAACATCTAATAAAAGCACATCTTTCACATCGCCTTTCAACACGCCCCCTTGAATGCTCGCTCCCACCGCTACGACTTCATCAGGATTGACGCTTTTATTCAAATCTTTATGGATAAACGCTTTCACCCTTTCTTGGACTTTAGGGATACGAGTGGAGCCGCCTACCATCACCACTTCTGAAATCTCATTTTTGGTTAGCCCTGCGTCTTTGATCACGCTTTCAATTTTAGAAATCGTTTCTTCCACTAGATCTTCTGTCAAGCTTTCAAATTTAGCCCTAGTGAGTTTTTTAACCAAGTGTTTAGGCCCAGTAGCGTCCGCTGTGATAAAGGGTAAATTGATTTCAGTCTCCATTGCAGAGCTCAATTCTTTTTTAGCGTTTTCAGCCGCTTCTTTCAAGCGTTGCAACGCCATCACATCGTTTTTAATTTCAATGCCCGTTTCGCTTTTAAACTCAAGCGCTAAGAAATCAATCACACGATTGTCAAAATCATCACCCCCTAAAAACGCATCGCCCCCTGTGGCTAAAACTTCTACGACATTATCGCCTGTTTCTAAAACGGTAACATCAAAAGTTCCCCCACCCAAATCATAAACCATGATTTTTTCGCTCTCTTTTTTATCCAAGCCATAAGCTAACGCCGCGCTTGTAGGCTCATTGATGATTCTTAAAACATTAAGCCCTGCAATCGTGCCGGCTTCTTTAGTCGCTTTTCTTTGGCTGTCGTTAAAATAAGCCGGAACCGTGATAACCGCTTCAGTAACGCTCTCGCCTAAATAACTTTCAGCGTCTTCTTTGAGCTTCATTAAAATTTTGGCTGAAATCTCTTGAGGGGTATAAACTTTACCCGAAATCTCAATCGCGCAAGCCCCATTCCTATCCACAATCTTATAAGGCAAGCGTTTTTCAGCTTCTTTAGCCTTATCTTCATTAAACATCAAACCCATGATTCTTTTAATAGAATAAATGGTTTTTTCTGGGTTGGTTACCGCTTGTCTTTTCGCGCTCTCGCCCACTAAAATCTCGCCCTTATCCGTAAAGGCTACAATAGAAGGAGTGGTGTTTTTACCCTCTTTATTGGCAATAATTTTTGCCTCATTGCCTTCGTACACCGCCATTGCGGAGTTGGTTGTCCCTAAATCAATTCCAATAACTTTTCCCATAGTATTATCCTTTCTTTTAAAATAAATGTTTTTAATCGTTTTTAGCAATGCTCACCATTGCCGGTCTCAAAACCCTACCCTTATACTTGTAGCCCTGTTGCAAAACTTGCACGATTTTCCCGTTTTCTTTTTCTTCGCTTTTGACTTGCATGATCGCATTGTGGAAATTGGGATCAAATTCCTCTAAGCATTCAATCCCTTCAATGCCATGCCTTGCCAAAACTTCATGCAACTTTTCCATCGTAAGCTCCAAGCCCTTGGTTAAAGCACTCTCTTTATCCACTTCTATAGCGCTTCTATGAGCCCCAAGAAGCGCATCAATCACTGGCAATAGATCCAATGCGATTTTTTCATACGCATACTCTAACGCCATGCTCTTGTCTCTTTCTAAGCGCTTTTTCACATTTTCAAAATCCGCATGCACTCTTAAGTATTTTTCGTGCATTTCTTTATATTTAAGCTCAAATTCTTCCTTGATCTCGCATTCTTTTTCGCTCGCTTCTTGTTTTTCTCCACCTTGTTGTTCTTTGCAAGCGCAAGGATTTTCACAAGACTCTAGATTTTTTTGGCTTAAATGATCGTGTTCTTGGTTATGTTCATCTTTCATTATTCCTCCTTAGAAATCATTTGAAAAAACCCTTCATAATCGCATTCCAATTTCCCCACGCAAAGTAGCTGCATCCGCTTGTTTTGAAATTCTATAGGGCGCATTATTAGCATGCAATCAGGCTCTATAAAATGCAAACCCTTTTTCAAACGCTCTAAAACCTTACCCCCTAAAATGTCAAAAAATAAAGGGCTGTTTAAAAGCGTTTTTAACCCCATTAGATTAAAGCGCGTAATTTGCGTGTTGGAATACTCCAAACGCTCTAATTGTCTGGCCAAACTCAACGCATTGACAGAAGCAGCGATTGAGCGCACTTCTCCAACGCTTCTACCCACAAGCTCTAATAAAAACTTCTCCATTTTAACGCTGTAACCCACCGCACAAGAAAACGCCAAAAAGTCCAAAATTAAAAAGCGTTTTTCGCACTCAATGACTCTTTCTAAACGCTCCAAACTGGGTTTTTTCAACAGCGTAAAAAGCCCAAAATTTTCACTCGCACTTTTCAGGCGTTTTTCATTCACCTTTAAAGCTTCAAAGCGCAACGATTTTTGCCAATAGTTTTCAAACGCCTTAAAAGTAGGCAATCTAGCACCGCTAGAATGGGCTTGATAAAGCATGCCCTCTTTAGAAAGGATTTGAAAATAATTCCTGATCGTCGCGCAAGATATTTTCAAGTTTGCCAACTCTTTTAAGCGTTTAGAACTAATGGGTTCTAAAATCTGCAGATAGGTTTTAACAAACGCATCTAACAAACTCTCTTTTTTATTCAAATTAGAACCTACTTTAATTCTTCTTAACATCATTATTTGAAAAATCTCGTCAATCACCATTCTTGATGAAAGAACCCTCGCATTATAGCATAAAAAGTTAATAATCTATCACTTGTTTTAAAAAAGTGATAAAAATTACCCGATTTTTCTTTAAAGTTTAGTCTGTATCACTAAATTTATTTACTAGTATTAAATTAGGATTTTTTATAGAGTTAATTTAATTTAGATCTATTGGGCAACTAATAACTTTTATTAAAAAAACTTGTTATCATGGCAAGCATGAACACACACACAAGAGGCATTGACAGCGGGCTGATTCATTCGCTCCAAAGCATTTCATTATCCATGTTCAGAAAAGGTTTTTTTGGGCTTTATCAAGGCTCTATTTCAGCACGCATTGGCACCAATCAATTTGTGATCAATAAAAGAAACGCTGTTTTTGATCAATTGAATGAAAACACCTTACTGGTTTTGCATGACAAGATAGATTACCGCTGGAAAGAAGCAAGCTTGGATTCGCCCATTCATGCGAGCGTGTATAGGGAGTTTTTGGACGCTAAATTCATCGCTTACGCGCGCCCTCCTTATAGCTTGGCGTATTCCTTGCGCCACAACCGATTGCTCCCTAGAGATTATTTAGGGTATCGTTCTTTGGGCGAAGAAATCGCCATTTTTAACCCCAAAGACTATGACAGCTGGCAAGAAAGAGCGGATACAGAAATTTTACGCCAACTCCAAGAGAGCAAAAAATATTTTGTTTTCATTAAGGGGTGTGGGATTTTTGCCTACCACAGGGAGCTTTCTAAACTCATGGAAGTTTTTGATCTGATTGAAAACTCATGCAAGGTTTTACGACTAGGCGATTTAATGGATTGTTGCTATAATGATGATCCACGATTGAGCGTGTAAAAAGCTAAAAAGGATAAAGCATGACCATCAACACCCGTTACACCCCTAATTTCACACAGCTCCAAACCTTGAACAATATCAATAATGACGCAACCATAAAGGACAGGAATCAAGTAGAGCAAGATCTACAACAAAGCAGCGTTCAAGATGGTTTCAGCCAAGATGATACGCAAAACGCCCCTGATTTTGATCGATTACAAGCTTTAAACGCTATCAATAACGACGGCGGGATTAAAGATAGATCCCAAGTTGAGAAAAGCCTTGTTGGTGGTGAAAATACCCCTGAAATGTATTCCAACCTAGACACATACGCTTAAAGATACACATTTAAAAAGGGGTTTTACCATTCTTTCAAAGCCATTTTGATCGCTTCTATCACGCAATCAATCCCACCCGCTAAACTAAAAAGCCAGTATTTGTGCACATAAATGTATTCTAATTGCTTAGCCCTTAATTCGTCTTCATTATTCGTTTTTTTACACACGATTTCAGCGATATGCAATTCCTGGTGGAAGATGTAAGATTGTATCGCATCCATAAAATACGAATTGAATCGCTTGTCATCAAAAAGCTCTTTAATGTTATCAATTTCAGCGCTCAAATTTTCTAATTTTTTAAAGTCCAACTCTTCTAATTTTTTTTCTTCATGAAGCTTTTCCACTTCTTCTAAAAATCGCGCCACTTTCAAAAACACTTCTTCAACTTGGGTTTTTTTCTCATGGGCGTATTTGATGATTTCTTCGCATTTTTGCTCAGCAATCTTTAAATTTTTAGCCTGTTCTGATTGAGTGGGATAAATCAGATTGATAGGAGGCTTTGGCTTGGATTTATCTATTTTTTCGCACACTTCTTTAAAGGGCATTTCTTTAGTCCCTTTAATCCTAGCCCCCCCTTCAGTAGCATTAATGACTTCTAGTTTATAGGGCGTGTTAAAAATATCTTTTTCAAAAAATTCTAAGAAAAGTTTCCACACTAAAGTGGTTTCTACTTCCCCATCACCCCCATATTTTTCTATAAAGATCTTGTCTTTATCTTTTTTAGGCTTGATCTCTCTATCGCCATAAATCGCCCCACTAGCGTGGCTGTTACCGCTTTGTGAAAAGCTCAAATCTTGCCCGATAAACACGCATCTTTTGAAACGAGAATGCACCACTAATTCATACGCCATGTTCGCTGCGCTCATGCCTATGCCCACATAGCCATACTGGTGCAAATCAAAAAGGTTGGTGTAACCAAAGGGGCGGAAACTGAATTGTTTAACTCCTTTTTTAATCGCTTTAATCAATCGTTTATGCACAATGGAAGTCAGAGCAAAAATAACGCCTTCTTGAAAATCTAAGGGGGTTTCTTCGTAAAATTTCGCCGTTAAATCCACCCTTTCTAAAGACAGCACAATATCAGGCTTGATACCGGCTCTGGCTAAAATAGGGAAAGAAGCGTCTATACAAAAAAGCGTTGCGTAAGGAGCGATTTCTTTTAAAAGGGGGAGCTGCTTGTTCAAACTGGGCCCGGTTGAAACAATAATAGCGGTGTCTCTGTTTTTTAAAGTGCTCACAAAATCCACTAAACTAGGGCTTTTGATGACTTCAGGCAAATTAGCGGCATGCTGTTTGATGCCTATAAGTGCGTCTTTAGCGTCATTGCCTACGCTAATAGCACCATGCTCTAAAGCGCGCGTGAAATGCTGGTTGATTTCTATCATTTGACTGGAGTATCGTTCGTAATAAGCGTTAAAAAGTTTTAAATCATACATTCTTGCGTATAAACGAGACTTTTTATCCATATCAAATAATGAAGCGATCATGTTGTAATTGCAAAAACTAGCATGCAATAAAATCAAACGATTTTCTAAAATCTCAGTGGAAAAATCCAAAAGATTCAGCACAATGAAAATAATCTCTATTTCAGGCTCAATGACCACCAAGCGTTTTAAATTTTCATTGCCTAAAAGCAAGCGATAAAACACCCCATTACCCAAGCCAAAATAATACAAATAAGGATAGAGCATGTAAATTTCACTATTTTGGTATAGCTCTAAGCTTGAATCTAGCGGGCTTTTTTCAAATAAGGGCGTGTTGGTTTCTTTATCTAATAGGTTGAAATTCGCGCTATCATTCCCTAAAAACACTTCGTATTTTTTGTTTTCTTTAACGGCTTTGAGTCGTGTGAACAAAAGAGGGTCTTTTTTGAAAAGAGCTTGTAAGTTTTTTTGATAAATATCCATCATTCTAACTTATAAAAATAATTTATAAGAAGGGCTAACGCCCCTTTGAATTAAAAGGGCTGTTATTGTAAAAGCCTTAAGACATTTTGTTGCACCGCATTCGCTTGCGCCATAGCAAAACTCCCGCTTTGCGCCAAAATATTGTATTTAGAAAAGTTCGCGCTTTCTTCAGCAAAATCCACATCCCTGATTTGAGATTCAGCCGCTTTAACATTCACTTGGGTTACAGAAATATTATTGATGGTTGTAACCAATTCCATTTGCACCGAACCCATATCAGAGCGGATCTTGTCTAATTGCGTGCGCGCTGAATCCGCCATGTCCATCACAATCATCGCCCCTTTAAGGCTTGTTACCCCAGCCCCTATACCTTGAGAATTGGTTTCAGCTTGCGCGCCATTAGCGTTCGCTCCAGCTGCTGAAGCCACATTCGCATCAAAAATACCTCTAACCGCTCTCAAATTCACGGTGTATTCTGCCACCCCTTGAGCGGAATGCAAACCCACATGGCTAAAATTCACACCGCTCACAATGATGTCTCTAGCGTCGGTTCTGGTCAAGGTTAAGCGCCCAATAACCGCATGCTGTGTCCCAGAAATCCCTGCAAAATTCCCTCCCCCAAAAACCTGACCGCTCGCGCTCGTTGCATGCACAGAAATCGCACGCCCATCAATGGAGTGTAAATTAATGCGCCCTTGAATATCCAAGCTCGCTTCCACGCCGGTCCTGTCTTTGACGGAGTTGATCGCATTAATCAATCTCCCGTCAGCGTCGTTTTTATGCACATCATTCACGGTCCCGATTTCTACGCCATTAATGGTAAGATCTCTCACGGTTCCTGATTGCACGGGAGTGCCACCGGTAGCCATGACATTATAAGAAGCCCTAACGCCTAAAGTGTTAGAAAAACGATTGATGATTTCGCTTAACGCTCCGATCCCAGTGCCAGCACTCGTAGAAATGCGCACGGTTTCAATCTTGTAATCATTCACGCCATTGACTTGTTTGAAATTCAATCCCACTTCAGTCAAGTTTTGTGCTGCCGCACTAGCGAGCATGCCTTCGCCACTAAAAGAAGAGGTTTCCATGCGCACATGCCCAATCTTATCCGAACTCGTTGAGCCAATAGACGCTTTAACCGTGGTGTTAGAATACGCGCCAATTTGAAATTCTTTGTTAGAAAAACTTCCTGAAAGCATTTGTTGACCGTTAAAGCTTGTGGTGTTAGCGATATTGTCTAGTTCTTCTAACAACCTTTGAATATCGCTCTGGAGTGCTCTTCGGCTTTCTAAAGTTTGCCCGTCTTGAGCGGCTTGAACGGCTTTGGTTTTAATGGTGTCTAAGATTTTGATTTGCTCATCCATCGCTTTATCAGCGGTTTGAACCATACCAATAGCGTCATTAGCGTTGCGGATCGCTTGACCCAAATTCGCGCTTTGACTCCTTAAGCTATCAGCGATCGCCATCCCACTAGAATCATCAGCGGCTTTATTGATCCTAAGCCCTGAGCTTAACTTTTCAAGCGAGCTTGAAAGGTTTCTGTTGTTTTGAACCCCTACCGCATGAGAAGTTAAAGCGGCGATATTGGTATTTATCCTAAAACTCATGTTTGCATCCTTTGCATAGATATTTGCTGTTAGTCAAGCAAAGGGTGTTCCAACTCTTTGATTTTGAGCACCGCTATAGTTTTTATGGTTTAATAGGGCGTTTAGTCAAAATTCTATGCTACAATCATTCATTAATAGGTATAAACATTCCATTAAAGGCGTTCAATGAAGCACCTTATTATTGTAGAATCCCCAGCAAAAGCTAAAACCATTAAAAATTTTTTGGATAAAAATTACGAAGTCATCGCCTCTAAAGGGCATGTTAGGGATTTATCCAAATTCGCTTTAGGCATTAAGATTGATGAAACAGGCTTTATCCCTAATTATGTCGTGGATAAAGATCATAAAGAGCTTGTCAAACAGATCATAGAGCTTTCTAAAAAAGCATCTACCACCTACATCGCTACTGATGAAGACAGAGAAGGGGAAGCGATAGGCTATCATGTGGCATGTTTGATTGGGGGGAAATTGGAGAGCTATCCTAGGATTGTTTTTCATGAGATCACGAAAAATGCGATTTTAAACGCTCTAAAAACCCCACGACAAATTGATATGTCTAAGGTCAATGCCCAACAAGCCAGACGCTTTTTAGATCGGATCGTGGGTTTTAAGCTCAGCTCGTTGATTGCATCAAAAATCACTAAAGGTTTGAGTGCTGGGAGGGTGCAGAGCGCGGCTTTAAAGCTTGTGATTGACAAAGAAAGGGAGATCAAAGCCTTTAAACCTTTAACCTACTTCACGCTAGACGCTTATTTTGAGTCGCATTTAGAAGCGCAACTCATTAGCTATAAGGGCAACAAACTCAAAGCCCAAGAGCTTATTGATGAAAAAAAAGCTCAAGAGATTAAAAACGAATTAGAAAAAGAAAGCTACGCTGTTTCTAGTATCGTTAAAAAATCTAAAAAATCCCCCACACCGCCCCCTTTCATGACTTCTACTTTACAGCAAAGCGCTTCCAGTCTTTTAGGCTTTTCACCCACAAAAACCATGAATATCGCTCAAAAATTGTATGAAGGCGTAGCCACCCCGCAAGGTGTTATGGGGGTGATCACTTACATGAGGACCGATAGCTTGAATATCGCTAAAGAAGCTTTAGAAGAAGCGAGGAATAAGATTTTAAAAGACTATGGCAAAGACTACTTACCCCCTAAAGCCAAAGTCTATTCCAGCAAGAATAAAAACGCCCAAGAAGCCCATGAAGCGATCAGGCCCACTTCTATTGTTTTAGAGCCAAACGCTTTAAAAGACTACCTTAAGCCTGAAGAATTAAAGCTCTATGCCTTAATTTACAAACGCTTCTTAGCTTCTCAAATGCAAGACGCTCTTTTTGAAAGCCAAAGCGTGGTTGTGGCTTGTGAAAAAGGCGAGTTTAAAGCGAGTGGCAGAAAACTCCTTTTTGATGGCTATTATAAAATTTTAGGCAATGAGGATAAGGACAAATTGCTCCCCAATTTGAAAGAAAATGACCCCATTAAATTAGAAAAACTAGAGAGCAACGCCCATGTTACAGAACCTCCAGTGCGCTATTCAGAAGCGAGTTTGATTAAAGTTTTAGAAAGTTTAGGCATAGGCAGACCCAGCACCTACGCCCCAACGATTTCCCTCTTGCAAAACAGAGACTACATCAAGGTAGAAAAAAAGCAAATCAGCGCTTTAGAGAGTGCTTTTAAGGTGATAGAAATTTTAGAAAAGCATTTTGAAGAAATCGTGGATTCCAAATTCAGCGCTTCTTTAGAAGAGGAATTAGACAATATCGCTCAAAATAAAGCCGACTATCAGCAAGTCTTAAAGGACTTTTACTACCCTTTTATGGATAAAATTGAAGCCGGGAAAAAGAATATCATCTCTCAAAAAGTGCATGAAAAAACCGGCGAATCATGCCCTAAATGCGGTGGGGAATTAGTCAAAAAAAATAGCCGTTATGGGGAGTTTATCGCTTGCAACAATTACCCTAAATGCAAATATGTCAAACAAACTGAAAACGCCAATGATGGAGTCAAGCAAGAATTGTGCGAAAAATGCGGAGGGGAAATGGTGCAAAAATTCAGCAGAAACGGGGCGTTTTTAGCTTGCAACAACTACCCTGAATGCAAAAACACCAAATCGCTAAAAAGCGCCCCTAACGCAAAAGAAGTCATAGAAGGCGTGAAATGCCCAGAATGCGGGGGGGATATTGCCTTAAAAAGGAGTAAAAAAGGCTCGTTTTATGGTTGCAACAATTACCCTAAATGCAATTTTTTATCCAACCATAAGCCCATCAATAAGCGTTGTGAAAAATGCCATTATTTGATGAGTGAAAGAATCTATCGCAAAAAAAAGGCGCATGAATGCATCCAGTGCAAAGAACGCGTATTTTTAGAAGGAGATAATGGCTAAAGAAAATTTGCCTATCGTTTTTGGGCCTGTTTTATCCAGGCGTTTTGGGAAGTCTTTGGGCGTGGATTTATCGCCCTCTAAAAAACAATGCAATTACAATTGTATTTATTGTGAGTTGGGTAAAGCCAAGCCTATTGAACGCATGGAAGAAGTGATAAAAGTGGAAACCTTGATTAGCGCCATTCAAAAAGCCTTAAACAACCTTACTGCCCCCATTGATGTTTTAACCATTACCGCTAATGGCGAACCCACGCTATACCCTCATTTATTAGAGCTTATCCAAAGCATCAAGCCTTTTTTAAAGGGCGTTAAAACTTTGATTTTAAGCAACGGATCACTATTTTATGAGCCAAAAGTCCAACAAGCCTTAAAGGAATTTGACATCGTTAAATTTTCTTTAGACGCTATTGATTTGAAAGCCTTTGAAAAAGTGGATAAGCCCTATTCTAAAGACATTGACAAGATTTTAGAGGGGATTTCACGCTTTTCTCAAATTTATCAAGGGCAACTGGTGGCTGAAGTGTTGCTAATTAAGGGCGTGAATGATAGCGCGAACAACTTAAAACTCATCGCTGCATTTTTAAAAAAAATCAATACCGCTAGAGTGGATTTAAGCACCATAGACAGACCCTCAAGCTTTAAAGCCCCTAAATTAAGCGAAGATGAATTATTAAAATGCTCTTCATTTTTTGAAGGGCTTTGTGTGAGTTTGCCTAAACGATCCACTGCTCAAGCCAAAAAATTGATTTCTTGCGGTATAGACGAATTGCTCGCTTTGATTTCCAGGCGCCCTTTAAGCGCAGAAGAAGCCCCCCTAATACTAGATCCTAACACCTTTAAGCATTTAGAAACTTTATTAAACCACCAACAAATTACGATTAAAAGAGTCGGCTCTTTGGAGTTTTATTGCGCGTTTTAACCTCCATTTGTAACCTTACTTTAGGGATAGCTTAAGCTTTTAAATGATTACCAAATAACGCCACAATACCATAAAAATGATCGCAAAAACCGACAGATAATTAAAAACTAATGTTTTTAACCGAGTTCTATCCCGCTCTTGTTCGCTCTGTCCCTAGCGTTATCCGCTTCCTTTTTTTCTTGTTCTAGTTCTATTTGTTTATCAATATCGCCAGCGCTACAAGCGGCTAATAATAAACTTGTCGCTATTGTTAATCCTGAATATTTCCACCAATTGATTTTATTCTCTTTCTCAGCTTGTTTGGATTTATCTTGGACTTTATCGTCTAATTCTTTTGCTCTCTTGCATGCAACACGGGTTAATACTACTAACGCCACATTGCTTTTCTTGGGATGTTTTTTTACAAGTTCTCTAACTTTCTTTACAATTTTTGTAAAAATCCCACCAATTGATCTGAGCATATTTTTAATGGTGCTCACTCGTTTAAAATGAGTCTCTTTATTTGTCTTTGTGTGAGCCATCTCTGTGTTCTTGCCAACTTTATTTGTTTTTCCTGTTTTTACTGATTCCATTACCAACCTTTTTTCAAAAAACAATTTCACCCATCAAAATCTTATTATTGTAGTGTATATAGTCATATTTAATCGTTATTAAACGATTGGTTTGAAAAATTGTAAGGGTCAATCCAATCAAGTTAGATCAACCCCTTTATTATCAAGGTGCAGTTAAGCCATGGCCTTTCAATTCTTTTTCTAACTTGGCTACAGCGTTCCAAGTGGGGATCACGCTATCAGGGTTTAGAGAAATGGAAGTGATGCCCTCTTTGACTAAAAACTCTGTTACTTCAGGGTAATCGCTTGGGGCTTGCCCGCAAATCCCGCAATATTTGTTGTGCCTTTTACAAGCTTCAATCGCTTTTTTAAACATTTTTAGCATCGCTTCATTCCTTTCATCAAAAACATGGCTGACTAATTCGCTGTCTCTATCCACGCCTAAAGTGAGCTGGGTTAAATCATTAGAGCCAATAGAAAAGCCATCAAACAAGCTTAAGAAATCATCAGCCAAAATGACATTCACCGGTAATTCGCACATGATATAAATTTCAAGCCCGTTTTTGCCGGATTCTAGATTGTTTTTTCTTAAGATTTCTAGGACTTTTTTACCCTCTTCAATGGTTCGCAAAAAGGGGATCATCACTTTCATGTTTGTCAAGCCCATTTCTTCTCTCACTAACGCTAAGGCTTCACACTCCCACGAAAACGCTTCATTATAGCTCTCTGAATAATACCGACTAGCCCCCCTATAACCAAGCATGGGGTTTTCTTCATTAGGCTCATAGCTAGAGCCGCCAAGCATGCGCATGTATTCATTGGATTTGAAATCGCTAGTCCTTACAATGACAGGTTTAGGGTAAAACGCTGCGCTGATCATGCCAATGCCTTCAGCGATTTTTTTCACAAAAAAATCTTTAGGGTTAGCATAGCCTGCCATAAGGTTTTCAATTTCATTTTTTTCTTTCACGCTTTTTTTGTGGTGCAAATCCACTAAGGCTAAAGGGTGGGCTTTGATTTGATTTAAAATAATCATTTCCATTCTAGCCAGCCCTACGCCGTGATTAGGGAGCTGAGAAAAGCTGAAGGCTTTTTCAGGGTTTCCAATATTGATATAAATTTTTGTTTGAGTTTCTTGCATGTTAGAAAGCTCCACCCTTTCAATTTCATGCTCATAAATGCCTGCATACACATAGCCCTCTTCGCCCTCAGTGCAAGAAACCGTGATTTCCATGCCGGTATAAAGGCTATCAGTCGCCCCGCTCACCCCAACAATAGCTGGCACGCCAATTTCTCTAGCCACAATAGCGGCATGGCAAGTGCGCCCTCCACGATTAGTGATAACCGCGCTCGCTTTTTTCATGCAAGGCTCCCAATCTGGGTCGGTGTTATCCGTAACTAAAATTTCGCCCTCTTTAAAAGAATTCATGTGCTCCAAATCATTGATGATGCGCACTTTTCCTGAGCCAATTTTACTCCCAATCGCTCTGCCTTGTAAGATAATCTCTTTCTTTTCGTTAGGGTTTTTGAATTTGAATTTTTCAAAGACTTGACTTTCTTCTTTGGTTTTTTGGCTTTGAACGGTTTCTGGGCGTGCTTGAACGATAAAGATTTCCCCACTATCGCCATCTTTAGCCCATTCTATATCCATAGGGCGGTATTGTTTGGCTTCTTTAGAGTAATGTTTTTCAATTTCAATGGCGTATTTGGCTAAAATCAGCACATCTTCATCGCTCAATGAAAAGGATTGCCATTCTTTTTTGGTGGTTTTAATGTTTCTGGTGGGGTGTTCACTACCCCTTGGGGCATAGACCATTTTTTGCGTTTTATTGCCGAGCTGCCGTTTGATAATGGGGCGTTTGTTTTGCTCTAAAGTAGGCTTAAACACATAAAATTCATCAGGGTTTATCGTGCCGCCCACCACATTTTCGCCTAACCCCCACGCTGAAGTGATAAACACCGCGTCTTTAAAACCGGTTTCGGTGTCAATAGAAAACATCACGCCCGCGCTGCCTTTATCCGCTCGCACCATTTTTTGCACCCCCACACTCAGCGCGACTTTTAAATGATCAAACCCGCGACTCGCTCTATAGCTAATCGCTCTGTCGGTAAAAAGCGACGCTAAACAAGATTTGATATAGTGGATCAATTCTGTTTTACCCTTAATGTTCAAATAAGTGTCTTGCTGCCCGGCAAAAGAAGCGTCCGGTAGATCTTCTGCAGTAGCGGAGCTCCTTACAGCCACATCGGCTTCTTTCATGTGGTATTGCTGGCTTAAAATTTCATAAGCTTGAAAAATCTCATCTCTTAAATCGCTAGGAAAAGGCGTGCCAAAAATAAGCTCTCTGATTTGTTTGGAGCGGATTTTTAACACATCAATCTCCGTGGCATCAACATTTTCTAAAAGCTCTATGATTTTTTGTTTAGCCCCCCCTTGCTCTAAAAGATACCAATACGCTTCGCTTGTAATAGCAAAGCCATCAGGCACTTTAATGCCAATAGGCACTAATTCTTGAAACATTTCACCAATACTAGCGTTCTTGCCCCCAACCAAATTCACATTCTTATTGTTCAACTCTTTGAAAAACTTGATATATCGCACAAAACTCCCTTAAAATTATCATTAAGTCTTTTAAAACATAAAGTATAACAATGATAGCATGATAGAGCTTTAGTTTTAGCTAGTTTGTATTCTAAGCTTTTTGATAAAGAGGTGTTCTTTTTGGTTTATGATTTTATAGTATAATAACCGATCAGTTAGGTATTTTTGAACAGAAAGGGTAGTTTTGTATAGGCGGTTGCTATTGAATTTGTTTTGTATGGTATTTTTACAAGCGTGTTTAAAGCCTATGAGCGACCCTAAAGCTGAGAAAGTGGATTCGCAAGTGCAATGCGGGTTTGGCTCAAAAGATTGCTAAATTTTAAGGTTTAAAGAAAGGAGATATAAGTTTTAAAGAATGAGTGCGGAACTGATTGCTGTTTATAAAGACGAGCAAATAATAGATTTAGAGAGCGCGAAAGTCTTGGGGCTGAGCGATGGGATTAAAGCGTTAAAAGGGACAGAGCCGATATATTTTGATGATTCGCCTTTGGCTTTAGAAGTGATCAGGCATTCATGTGCGCATTTGCTCGCGCAAAGCTTGAAAGCCCTTTATCCGGACGCGAAATTTTTTGTAGGTCCTGTGGTAGAAGAGGGGTTTTATTACGATTTCAAGACCGCTTCAAAAATCAGCGAAGAGGATTTGCCTAAAATTGAAGCGAAAATGAAAGAATTTGCGAAGTTAAAACTCGCTATCACTAAAGAGGTTTTAACCAGAGAGCAAGCCTTGGAGCGTTTTAAGGGCGATGAATTAAAGCATGCGGTCATGAGTAAAATCAGTGGCGATGCATTTGGCGTGTACCAACAAGGCGAGTTTGAAGATTTGTGTAAAGGGCCGCACCTCCCAAACACTCGTTTTTTAAACCATTTCAAGCTCACTAAATTGGCTGGAGCTTATTTGGGTGGCGATGAAAACAATGAAATGCTCATTAGAATCTATGGCATCGCTTTTGCCACCAAAGAGGGCTTAAAAGATTATCTTTTCCAAATAGAAGAAGCGAAAAAACGAGATCACAGAAAGCTAGGCATGGAGCTAGGGCTTTTTAGTTTTGATGACGAGATAGGGGCGGGCTTACCTTTATGGCTGCCTAAAGGGGCAAGAATCAGAAAACGCATTGAAGATTTATTGAGTAAAGCGTTACTTTTAAGAGGCTATGAGCCGGTTAAAGGCCCTGAGATTTTAAAGAGCGATGTGTGGAAAATCAGCGGGCATTATGACAACTATAAAGAAAACATGTATTTCACCACGATTGATGAGCAAGAATACGGCATAAAGCCTATGAATTGCGTGGGGCATATTAAAGTCTATCAAAGCACTTTGCACAGCTACAGAGATTTGCCCTTAAGGTTTTATGAATACGGCGTGGTGCATCGACATGAAAAAAGCGGCGTGTTGCATGGGCTTTTAAGGGTGAGAGAATTCACCCAAGACGATGCACATATTTTTTGTTCTTTTGAACAGATCCAAAGCGAAGTGAGCGCGATTTTAGATTTTACGCATAAGATCATGCAAGCGTTTGATTTTAGCTATGAAATGGAATTATCCACAAGGCCGGCTAAATCCATAGGCGATGATAAAGTTTGGGAAAAGGCCACTAACGCTTTAAAAGAAGCCCTAAAAGAGCACCGCATTGATTATAAGATTGATGAAGGGGGAGGGGCTTTCTATGGGCCTAAGATTGACATTAAAATCACTGATGCTTTAAAGCGTAAATGGCAGTGTGGCACGATTCAAGTGGATATGAATTTGCCTGAACGCTTCCAACTCGCTTTCACTAATGAGCGTAATCACGCTGAACAGCCGGTGATGATCCACAGAGCGATTTTAGGCTCGTTTGAAAGGTTTATTGCGATTTTGAGCGAACATTTTGGGGGGAATTTCCCTTTCTTTGTCGCACCCACTCAAATCGCTCTCATTCCTATTAATGAAGAGCATCATGTTTTTGCTTTGAAATTAAAAGAGGCACTAAAAAAGTGCGATATTTTTGTAGAAGTGTTGGATAAGAACGACAGCTTGAATAAAAAGGTGCGCTTAGCTGAAAAGCAAAAAATCCCTATGATTTTAGTGTTAGGGAATGAAGAAGTGGAGAGCGAAATTTTATCCATTAGAGACAGAGAAAAACAAGCTCAATATAAAATGCCCTTAAAGGAGTTTTTAAACATGGTTGAATCTAAGATGCAAGAGGTTAGTTTTTGAGTAGAAACGAAGCGTTGTTAAACGGAGACATTAATTTTAAAGAAGTGCGTTGCGTGGGCGATAATGGCGAAGTGTATGGGATTATTTCTTCCAAAGAAGCGCTAAATATCGCTCAAAATTTAGGTTTGGATTTGGTTTTGATTTCAGCGAGTGCGAAACCTCCCGTGTGTAAGGTGATGGATTATAATAAATTCCGCTACCAAAATGAAAAGAAAATCAAGGAAGCCAAGAAAAAGCAAAAGCAAATTGAAATCAAAGAGATCAAGCTTTCCACTCAAATCGCGCAAAACGATATTAACTACAAAGTCAAGCATGCGAGGGAATTTATTGAATCCAATAAGCATGTCAAATTCAAAGTGGTTTTAAAGGGTAGAGAGAGCCAAAACTCAAAAGCCGGGCTTGATGTGCTTTTTAGAGTCCAAAGCATGATGGAAGATTTAGCCAACCCTGAAAAAGAGCCAAAAACCGAGGGGCGTTTTGTTTCGTGGATGTTTGTGCCTAAGGCTAAAGAAGCCCCCAAAAACGAAAAAAAAACTAAAGAAAATAACCCGCCTTTTAATCGTATTAACCTTATGAAAGGAGAAAATCATGCCAAAAATGAAGACTAATCGTGGCGCGTATAAGCGTTTCAAAGTTAAAAAAAACTTGATTAAGCGTGGCAGTGCTTTTAAAAGTCATATTTTGACTAAAAAAAGCCCTAAGCGTAAAGCCAATCTAAACGCGCCAAAACATGTGCATCATACTAATGTGCATTCTGTCATGTCGTTGCTTTGCAGGGCTTAAGAATGCTCATTAGAAAGTGGAGTTAATCCCCTTATTTAAGGGAAAGTCGTTTCAAGAAACGCACCTAAAAATATTTTAAAAAGAAAGGTAAAGAAATGAGAGTTAAAACAGGCGTTGTGCGCAGAAGACGCCATAAAAAAGTCTTAAAACTCGCTAGAGGGTTTTATAGCGGCAGAAGAAAGCATTTTAGAAAGGCTAAAGAACAGCTTGAAAGAAGCATGTATTACGCCTTTAGGGATCGCAAACAAAAGAAAAGAGATTTTAGGAGTTTGTGGGTGGTAAGGATCAATGCGGCTTGCAGAATGCACAATACCAGTTATTCGCGCTTCATGCATGCCTTAAAAGTGGCTAACATTGAATTAGACCGCAAGGTTTTAGCAGACATGGCGATGAATGACATGCAAGCTTTTACAAGCGTGTTAGAGAGCGTAAAAGAGCATCTTTAATCTCTATTGGCTGTTAGGTTTTAGTTTTAGCCTAAAAAAGGTGAGAGGATTTAGGACCTTTTACTAAAAAGTTCCTAAAATTGATTTTTGTTTCAATTTATTCTCATTCAATTGCTATATTTAATCAAAAAGAAAGCAATTTTATAGTAGAATGTGGCATCTAGAACTCAAATAGAGAAAATGTAGAAGGAAGGAATACATGAAGAAATCTGTTATAGTAGGCACTATCTCTCTAGCAATGACAAGCTTGTTGTCAGCAGAGACCCCTAAGCAAGAAAAAGCTATTAAGACTAGCCCTACAAAAAAAGGTGAAAGAAATGCTGCTTTTATAGGGATTGATTACCAGTTGGGTATGCTCAGCACTACCGCTCAAAATTGTTCCCATGGGAATTGTAATGGTAATCAAAGTGGGGCTTATGGCTCTAATACGCCTAATATGCCTACAGCGTCAAATCCGACAGGAGGGCTTACCCATGGTGCTTTAGGGACTCGTGGGTATAAAGGCTTAAGCAACCAACAATACGCTATCAATGGTTTTGGGTTTGTTGTAGGATATAAGCATTTTTTTAAGAAATCCCCGCAATTTGGAATGCGTTATTACGGGTTCTTTGATTTTGCAAGCTCTTATTATAAGTATTACACTTATAATGATTATGGCATGAGAGACGCTCGCAAGGGTTCTCAAAATTTCATGTTTGGCTATGGGGCTGGAACAGATGTGTTGTTTAACCCAGCTATTTTCAATCGTGAGAACTTGCATTTTGGGTTTTTCGTTGGCGTTGCGATTGGTGGTACCTCTTGGGGTCCAACAAACTATTATTTCAAGGACCTAGCTGATGAATACAGAGGGAGTTTCCACCCGTCAAATTTCCAGGTCTTAGTTAATGGTGGGATTCGCTTGGGCACTAAACACCAAGGTTTTGAAATTGGCTTGAAAATCCAAACCATTCGCAACAATTATTATACTGCTAGTGCGGATAATGTTCCTGAAGGGGTTACTTATAAATTCACCTTTCACCGCCCCTATGCCTTTTATTGGCGTTACATTGTAAGCTTTTAAGGTGTTTTAGGGTTAATCTCATGGGGGCATAGAGAAGGGCTTTTGCTCTTTATAGCCTTTTATGGTTTTTTGGTATCAAAGCCGTTGTTTTAAAAAATCAATACGGCTACTTGGCAAAAATTAAAGTGCAATCCTTACAAGCGATTGAATTTACCACAACAGCACACAAACAAGTTTTTGAAAAATCAAAAATGAATTAATTATTTTTGAAAATAATAATAGAGGATACAGGTTAGCTGTTTTAATGGAGTGCTGATCATAAAATCTAAAAATCAATTTGCTATTAAAGTGCTATAAGTTATCTTTAATCAATCAGATGATAGAATTTGTTTTTTATTTTTGAATTGGGAGCGTTTGATGGAAAAACTAGCGTTGTCTTTATTATTTACAGGGACTTTTTTGGGGCTTTTTTTGAATGCGAGTGATTTTAAGAGCATGGATAATAAGCAACTATTAGAGCAAGCAGGGAAAGTTGCTCCTAGTGAAGTTCCAGAGTTTCGTGCAGAAGTCAATAAACGATTAGCAGCGATGAAAGAAGAAGAGCGTAAAAATTATAAAGCGGATTTTAAGAAAGCGATGGATAAAAATTTAGCTTCTTTAAGCTAAGAAGATCGCGATAAACGTAAAAAAGAAATTCTTGAAGTGATTGCTAACAAAAAGAAAACAATGACCATGAAAGAATATCGTGAAGAGGGGCTAGATTTGCATGATTGCACATGTGAAGGTCCTTTTCATGATCATGAAAAAAAGGGAAAAAAAGGGAAAAAACCAAGCCATCATAAACATTAGCGCTTAGGGTGTGTTAGTGGGGTGTTTTTGTTTTTTGGCGTTGGTTAGGGTTTAAAATGTTGGAATGGTGTTTGTATTTTTTGGATATTTATAGTATCATAGTCCAATAATAAGGACCCTTTGAACGCCTGTATTTTAAGACGGCTAAAATAGCTTGGATTCTTAGGTAGTTTTTTATCAATAGAAGAAGATTTCAAAAGAGAGCTTATGAAGAACAGTAATTTTTGTTGCGGTTATATATTTATTAAAACTAGGAGTTTTAGTGTGAAACGGATTTTATTTTTTTTAGTAGCTACGACTTTTTTGTTGAGAGCAGAAACGGATTCTGCTACTATTAACACTACAGTTGATCCCAATGTTATGTTTTCTTGAAAGCTCTACAGGGGATGTGAAAAAAGACCGCAAGAGGGTTTTAAAGAGTATGGTTAATTTGGAAAAAGAGCGCGTGAAGAATTTTAACCAGTATTCTGAAACCAAGATGAGTAAGGGCGACTTATCCGCTTTTGGAGCTTTCTTTAAGGGGAGTTTGGAAAGCTGTGTGGATCAAAAGATCTGTTATTATGAACATAAAGGTGGTAAGGTTTCTTTTGTCGTGAATGATAGGGAGAAGTTTTATAAACATGTGCTTAAAGACTTAGGGACAGAGCTTTCACTCCCTTTGTTTAACTGGCTTTATAAAGGCTCGGATTTTGGGGCTTTGCATGAGCAGTTTGGGGATATGTATGATGGGTATATCAAATATTTGATCAGCATGGTTAGGATAAGCCAAAAAGAAAAGGCTAGAAAACTGGATGCAGTCACTCTTAAAAAAATGGAAGCTCAAGCTGAGAAAGACACTAAGGCAGCGTTTCAAAAGAGGAGCAGTGGGGAGCTTGAAAACCATACGGATAGCCCTGACTTTATAAGCTCTTCTAAGAGAACACAGAATGCTTCTAATCCGGATCTAGATTCTACGACCAATGCTAACACGCTCAAAGAAACAGCTTCAAAAGAGCCAGAAATTTCTTCAAAAAAAGAGGAAAAGCCTAAGAAAAAACGCCGCCTTTCAAAGAAAGAAAAGCAACAACAAGCCTTGCAACAAGAGTTTGAAAGGCAAATTAGTGACTCTAGTAAGTCTGAAAAATAGCTAACTTATCTTTTAGTAGGGAGCTTTAAATAAGTCTTTTTAAGCATTCCTTTTTTAGGTTTTTAGCTCCCTATCACTCTGTTTTGTGTTAGGGCTATCTTTTTTAAAAACCATTACTTTTTTAAAATCTTTAGACTTTAAGTTTTTTGGCTTTTTTTTGCGGTAACGATTAGGTTTTGTTGCGTAAAAATCTTTGAAATATAGCGATTGGTAGAGTTAAACATAACCCCATCTTAAGACATTCCAACGCATTTTATAAAGCCTGTAAAAATTTTAACGGAGTATCGGTAATCAAATGGATGCCTTTGAGTGTTTTTTACAATCAAAATAAAAGAGCTTGCGTAAGCGAGAGCGGTAGTTTCTCATAACGCGCTCTTATAGGGTTAGGGGGATTTAGTTTTGGGGGTTGTAGGGGAATTGTTTCAAAATGCCTCCTATTCTCTTATGAGTTTTAAATAAATTTAATGAGTTTTGCTATAAAAGGGAATCCCAAACGATGTAATAACGCTTGAAAACCCTATTGTTTAAAATCTTTGAAGGATATTAAAGTTGGATAAAGCTTATTTGCATTGGATAAAAACAAAGCCTTTTTAGGAACTTAAAACCCCTAAAGATTAGAGCTATCCTCTAGCATTTTAAGGTTTTAGCTAACCCCCCTAATGAAGTCTCTTTGTATTTTTCATTCATGTCTTTTCCGGTCGCATACATCGTAGCGATCACTTCATCTAGGCTCACTTTAGGCTTGTATTCATCTTCTAAAGCCAGTTTAGAAGCACTGATCGCTTTAATCGCTCCTAAAACATTGCGTTCAATGCAAGGGATTTGCACCAAGCCCCCCACCGGATCGCATGTCAATCCTAAATGGTGTTCCATAGCGATTTCACTAGCGATTAAAACCTGTTGCGTGGTCGCTTGGCACAAATAGGCTAACCCCCCCGCAGCCATAGAGCTTGCCACGCCAATTTCAGCCTGACACCCCGCTTCTGCGCCACTCAAGGAAGCGTTTTTCTTGTAAAGATAGCCAATCGCCGCGCTGGTGAGTAAAAAATCATTGATGGCCTTTTGCGATAAATTTTCAAACAAATGGTTTTTGGCGTATAAAAGCACGCTTGGCACCACCGCACACGCTCCATTAGTGGGGGCGGTTACCACCTTACCTCCGCTAGCGTTTTCTTCAGCAATGGCGCGAGCGTAAAGCGAAATGTAATCAATCAACGCTAATGGGTCTTTCCCGCTTGTGGGGTGTTTTTCTAAACGCGTTTTAATGCTTGGGGCTAATCGTGTTACTCTCAAAGAACCGGGCAGATACATTTCTTTAGAATTAGCCCCATTATGGTAACACTCAAGCATCGCATGATAAATTTTAGCCATCATTGCATCAGGGCGGTTTTTTTGGGCGTCTTCTCTCAAACGCACGATTTCAGCGATGTTTTTTTGGTGTTTTTGGCATAATTCTAGCAATTCCTTAGCGCTTGAAAAATCATAAGCAACGCTTCCATTCCCGCCCTCTTCAGACAAGTTGTCTAATTCTTTTTCGGTATAGACAAACCCTCCACCGACAGAATAGTAAGTTTCTTCTTTTAAAACCTCATTTTTAGCGTTAAAAGCTTTTAGAATGAGAGCGTTTTGGTGTCTGGATAAAGGTTTATTGTCAAAAATCAAATCTTTAGAATAATCAAAATGAATGCAATGTTGGTTAGCGAGCTTTAAAACTTTGTTTTCAAGCACTTCATGCAATAAGGCTTTTTTGGTTGTTACCTCTAATTCGTTAGCATAAATACCATGCAAGCCAATTAAAACCGCCTCATCGCTCAAATGCCCTTTACCGGTTAAAGCTAACGAGCCATGCAAGATGATTTGAACGCGCACAACCTGCTCTAAAATGCCTTTTAACAACCCACAAAATCTCGCTCCAGCTTCCATAGGCCCTATAGTGTGTGAAGAGCTAGGCCCTACGCCAATTTTAAAAATAGATAAAATAGAAAAACTAGCCATTAAAATAGTCCTAAAAACACGCTCAAAGCCGTTAAGCTCCCAAAGACAAACACAAAAATATCCACTTTAAAGTTTCTAAAACGCTTCAAACTAGAAACGCTATAAAAAGCTATCATAGGCATCACAAACAGAATGAGCGCGATAATGGGACCGCCTAAATTTTCAATAAAATCCAAGATATTGGGGTTAATATAAGCCACAAGCGTGATAGTCAGCCATAAAAAAATCGTTACACTAACACTCAAGGTTCTAGGAGTTTTTTTCAATTTTAAACTTTGAATAATAATGCCTTCTAAACCCTCCTTAGCCCCATAATAATGCCCAAAAAAAGATGAAAAAATCGCTAAAAAAGCCACCACAGGTCCTGCATAGTTGATTAAAGGGTTGTTTAAAGTGTTGGCAAAATAGCTTAAAATGGGGATATTTTGTTCCCTTGCTTTCACAAAATCATTAGCATTCAAGCACATCACACACGAAAACACAAAAAACATCACAAACCCTAAAAGCATCAGCGATGTCCCTAATTCAATTTGATTGAGTTTATACTCTTTGAAAGTGCCGTATTCTTTTTCCACATCTTGAGTGAAGGTTGAAATAATGGGGCTATGGTTGAATGAAAACACAAGCACCGGTAAGGTTAGCCAAATAGCTAACACAAATTCTTTAAAACTCGGCACCACAAAAAGATTAGCACCTTGCCAATAAGGGATAAGATACAAAGAAAAAAGCAATAAAATCAAGCATAAAGGATACACTAAAGCGTTACAAATACGCGTAACAATCGTAGCGTTAAAAACCATCACCAACATCATTAAAGAGACTAACGCTACAGCCAGTAAGCCCCGATGAAAAGGCGCTAAATGCAACTGGTTAGTGAAAAAATGATCAAACACATTAGTGATACCCACCCCATAAGCCAAACAAATAGGATAAATCGCCAAGAAATAAAGCAAAGTGATAAGAAAACCCCATTGAGCGCCAAAATGAGAGCGAACGACCATGGTAATGTCTTCTTTATCTTTAGATCCTATGAAATAAGCTAAAGCTCTATGCCCTAGATAAGTTAAAGGGAATATAATCGCGCTCATCACCACAATAGCCCATACCCCATGCCCACCGGCTCTAATAGGCAAAAATAAAATCCCAGCCCCTACCGCCGTGCCAAATAAGGATGCCATCCAACGCAAATCAAACGCATTGAGTTTTTTAGGATCTCTTATAAGCGCTTTTTCTTGTGCCATGCTATTAAACCGCCCCTTTTATCGTGTTAAAGAGTTTCCATTGTAGCATAAAGCTTTTTATGATTGGGGTTTTTTGAGATTAAGGGGTGGTTTTTAGCGCGCATTTATTTTCTAAAATCCACGATTTAACCCGCACAAGCTATAATAACGCTTAAAAAAAGATTAATAAAGGATTATAGAAATGTCAAACACAACTTGGTCGCCCGCTTCATGGCATTCTTTTAAGATAGAGCAACACCCCACTTATAAAGATAAGCAAGAATTAGAAAGGGTCAAAAAAGAATTACGCTCTTACCCTCCCTTAGTGTTTGCTGGTGAAGCGAGGAACTTGCAAGAGCGCTTAGCCCAAGCGATTGACAATAAGGCGTTTTTGTTGCAGGGGGGCGATTGCGCGGAGTCGTTTTCTCAATTTAGCGCTAACAGGATTAAAGACATGTTTAAAGTGATGATGCAAATGGCGATTGTCTTAACTTTTGCTGGCTCTATACCAATCGTGAAAGTGGGGCGCATTGCCGGGCAATTTGCCAAGCCGCGCTCTAATGCGACTGAAATACTAGATAATGAAGAAGTGCTAAGCTATAGGGGGGATATTATCAATGGGATTTCCAAAAAAGAAAGAGAGCCAAAGCCTGAAAGAATGCTTAAAGCCTACCATCAAAGCGTAGCGACTTTAAACCTTATCAGAGCCTTTGCTCAAGGCGGGTTAGCGGATTTAGAGCAAGTGCATCGTTTCAATTTGGATTTTGTCAAAAATAACGACTTTGGGCAAAAATACCAGCAAATCGCTGACCGGATCACGCAAGCTTTAGGGTTTATGCAAGCATGCGGGGTGGAGATAGAGCGAACACCTATTCTTAGGGAAGTGGAATTTTACACGAGCCACGAAGCGTTACTGCTCCATTATGAAGAGCCTTTGGTGCGTAAGGATAGTTTGACTAACCAGTTTTATGATTGCTCCGCGCACATGCTGTGGATTGGCGAAAGGACAAGAGACCCTAAGGGTGCGCATGTGGAGTTTTTAAGGGGGGTTTGTAACCCTATTGGCGTGAAAATCGGGCCTAATGCGAGCGTGAGCGAAGTGTTAGAATTGTGCGATGTTTTAAACCCGCACAACATTAAGGGGCGTTTGAATTTGATCGTGCGCATGGGCTCTAAGACGATTAAAGAGCGTTTGCCTAAACTTTTGCAAGGGGTGTTGAAAGAAAAACGCCATATTTTATGGAGCATTGATCCAATGCATGGCAACACGGTTAAAACCAGTTTGGGGGTTAAAACAAGGGCTTTTGATAGCGTGTTAGATGAAGTGAAAAGCTTTTTTGAAATCCATAGGGCTGAAGGGAGTTTGGCTTCAGGGGTTCATTTGGAAATGACAGGTGAGAATGTTACAGAATGTATCGGTGGCTCGCAAGCGATCACTGAAGAGGGTTTGAGTTGCCATTACTATACGCAATGCGATCCAAGATTAAACGCCACCCAAGCCCTAGAACTCGCTTTCTTAATCGCTGACATGCTTAAAAAACAGCGTGCTTAGTTAAAAAGAGATTAATCTTTTTTTAACTCTTTTTCTTTATAATTATCGTTAGCATTTTAATATTCAAAGGAGCTTGAAATGAGAATTTCTTTTTTAGCTGTAATTTTAGTGCTATTATTTGCAGCTTGTCGTGAAACCAAACAACAAATTTTACAAAACGAAGCCGATAGCACCCCTTCAGAAAAAACCATTTGGCAGCCTGAACAAAAATAAAAATTGTAAAAATACTCAAAGGCATTTTTTAAAATAAACGCAATAAAAAAGCTAGCGGATGGTAGTCTTTTGTCAAGCGATCTTAAGGGCTGTAAGGAGAAACGACTTCAAAACACTCCCTATCCCTTATAAATTTTATTATCCAACTAAATTAAAGTTTTTAAAAGTAAGAGAATGGCTAAAAAGCCCAGAATTAAAACGGGTGAAAGCTTGAGAGCCAAACTACAAACTCTCTAAAACCTTTTGAGCATGGCCTTTCGCTTTGACATTGTAGAAGCATTTTTCTAAAACGCCTTGCGTGTTGATAATGAAAGTGGAGCGGATAATCCCCAAATGCTCCTTCCCGTAAAGCATACGTTTGCCATAAGCTTTGTAAAGATTGGCGGCTTTTTTATCTTCATCGCAGAGCAAAATCACATTCAAAGAGCATTGGCTGATAAATTTTTGATGCGATTGGGCGTTATCAGGGCTTATGCCCACGACAACAGCGTTTTTCTTTTCAAATTCACTAAACAGAGCACTAAAGTCTTGCGCTTCTAAAGTGCATCCTGGGGTGTTGTCTTTAGGGTAGAAATACAGCACCACTTTTTTATGGAGCAAATCTTTTAAAGAAATTTCTACGCCATCGCTGTTTTTCAATCTAAAATCAGGGGCTAATTGCCCTACTTTTAATTTTTCCATCCTTATCCTTTAATAGAGAATGATAGCGACTTTTTGAGGCCCATGCACCCCAAAAACGGTTTTTAATTCAATATCGGCTGTCCGGCTAGGCCCGCCAATAAGGAGCATGTTTGTGGGCAATACACCGTTTTTGCTCTGGTTTTTTAAAGCTTGCATGCCTTCACTCAAATTGCGCACAATGGATTCTTTTTTCAATAAGATAATGCAATTAAGGGTGATGAGCGAAAGCAATCGCGGGCTTGCATGCGAAGAAACCGCCCCAATCATGCCCAAGCTTGAAATCCCGCAAACCCCATGCAACAAAGCCGTATCAATCTCAAACAACTCTTCACGCATCGCTTCAATTTCTTTATCATAAGGCTGTAAAATAAAATCCTTAAATGCTTCAAAATTCAAATTTAAATCTGTAGAGTGTAAGACTTTTTTGCTTTTAAAATTTTCTAAAGCCTTTAAAACCGCTTGCTCTAAATTTTCTTTAGCGCTTTCAATGACTTCAGCTTTATTCAACACTTGGAAATGTTTGTATTCTTCCACCAAGTCTTCAAATTCCACTTTAATGATATTCCTGTAAGCAGGGTTTGCTCCCTGAATGGTGTGCTTGGCTCTGGCTTCTTTAATGCGGTTTAAAATAAGCTCTTTACTCATAAATAACCCCTTCTAAGTGCTGAACTTTTGCATGCAAGCTTGTGTCCATATCGGGTAAGGTTCTCACGCTCGCCCACTCTTTGACTAAAGGCAGTATGGGGGCTAAAAGCTTGCCTAAAGGCGAGAAAAATTGAGCCATTTTCAATTGGAAACGCCACTTAGCCCCATCGCTTGCCATTTTGGCAAACATTTTCATAGAGAATTTTTCCATCCCGCTGTGTTGGGTGCTTTTAGCCCCCTTGACTACACCCCTGCCCTCGCCCACTTTATCCGATCGCAAGTCTCTAATGAGTTCTGCTAAAGGGATTTCTACAGGGCAAACTTCAGTGCAACGCCCGCAAAGACTGCATAAATTAGGGATATGCCCGTAATTATTCAGGCCAAAGAGTTGGGGGGATACCACCACGCCTATAGGGCCAGGATAAGTAGAAAGATAGGCATGCCCACCGATTTTATCATACACAGGGCAGTGGTTCAAACAAGTCCCGCAACGAATGCATGAAAGAGCGCGATAATACTTTTCATCAGCCAAAATATTAGAGCGGTTGTTGTCTAATAAAATGATGTGGGCTTCTTTAGGGCCGTCTAAATCGCCCTCTTTTCTGGGGCCTGTGATAATGTTTTGATAACAAGTGATAGGCACACCCACAGCACTTGGAGCGAGCAGATTGTTTAAAATCGCCGCATCATCAAAGCTTTCTACTAATTTTTCAATCCCGCAAATAGCAACATGCACATCGCATGCGGTGGTACTCATTCTGCCATTGCCTTCATTTTCCACTAACCAAATCGCTCCTTCATTAGCGATAGCGAAATTAACCCCACTAATCCCCATTTTAAAGCTTTCAAATTCTTTGCGCATGTGTTTTCTGGCGATCGCATTAAGCTTTTCAGGCTCTTCTTCATAAGCGGCGTTGAGTTTTTCTTCAAAAATCTTACCGATTTGCTTGCGGTTTTTATGGATAGCCGGCACGACAATATGCACAGGGTGTTCATTAATGAGTTGGATAATCAATTCGCCCAAATCCGTTTCTTGCGCTTGAATGCCCTTTTCTTTGAGATAATGGTTCAAGCCAATTTCTTCGCTCGCCATGGATTTTTGCTTTAAAATGCGCTTGATATCTTTTTCTTTAGCGAGGTTGTAAATGATTTCATTAGCTTCATCGCCGTCTTTAGCGTAATGGATTTTAAAGCCGTTTTGAGTGGCGTTTTTTTCAAACAATTCCAAATATTCATCAAGCCTGGATAAAATTTTAAGCTTGACTTCTTTGCCTAATTCCCTTAAATTTTCCCACTCGCTGTAACGATTTTTAATCAGATTCTTACGATTAGTCCTTAAGGTATCCATTGCAGAACGCAAATTTTCCCTTAATTGCTTATCGCCTAATTGGTCGGTGATGGTTTCTTCGTATTCTTGGTCGCTGTGATATTTTTCCATGATTATTCCTTAAAATAATTCTTTAATGTTAAAGCCCAAGCCTTGAGGCTAAAAAGTCATAAAAATGCATGGGTTTTGTTAAAGAGCCCATTTTTTGCATAGCGGTGCTGATATTCATCAAACACCCAGCATCCGCTGAAACAATCACATCCACTTGACGGCTTTCTATGTCTTTAATCTTTTCTTTGACCATAACCGCTGAAATTTCAGGCTCTTTGACTGAAAAAGTCCCTCCAAACCCGCAGCACTCTTCTTCTTTTTCCAATTCAATGAGTTCCACATTTTTAAGCTGTCTGATGAGATTTTTCGCTGAGTCAATCACTTTAGCCACCCTTAAGGCATGGCAGTTAGAATGCCATGTGATTTTAAGGGGTTCGCCCTTATCTTCATACTTGACTTGCAATTTTTTATCCAAAAACTCGCTTAATTCATACACCCTAGAGCAAAAATCTTTAACCATGTTGAATTCCGCATGCCCTTCAAACAATTCCAAATAATCATGCCGCATCATCCCTGTGCATGAACCGCTAGGTAAAATAATAGGGTAGTCGTTACTGGAATAAAGTTTGATATTATATAGAACGACTTTTTTTGTCTCTTCATAATACCCTGAGTTATAGCTTGGCTGACCGCAACATGTTTGGTCTTTTTTAAAAACCACTTCCAAATTTTCCTTACGGAGTAATTTGATAGCGTTAAGCGATGCGTTGCTGTATATGGCTGCTCCTAGACAAGTAGCAAAGAAATTGACTTTCAAAGAATGCTCCTTAAAATTCCAAATTAAGAGTTTCAAACATAATATAATACTCAAAATTAGTAAGATTGTAATCACAAGTTGATAAACCCACTCGCTCAAACATTGTTACTAAAATAAACCGCAAACCCGTTAAATTTGACTTAATATTAAATGCTACTTAAAATTAGTTTTTTCTTTTAAGTAAGATAAAAAAATACTTTTAATTATTCAAGGAAAATTTATGGAATTTTATCAAGTCTATGACCCATTAGGCAATATTTGGCTGAGCGCTTTAGTGGCGCTATCGCCTATTGCACTCTTTTTTATTTCTCTTATTGTCTTTAAACTTAAGGGGTATAGCGCTGGGTTTTTAAGCTTAGTGCTTTCAATCATTATTGCGTTATTTGTGTATAAAATGCCTGCTCAAATGGTGAGCACGAGTTTTTTCTATGGCTTTCTTTATGGCTTATGGCCGATCGCATGGATTGTGATCGCTGCGATTTTTCTTTACAACCTTTCAGTGAAATCCGGGTATTTTGAGATTTTAAAAGAAAGCATTTTAACCCTAACGCCGGATCACCGCATTTTAGTGATTTTGATTGGCTTTTGTTTTGGCTCGTTTTTAGAAGGAGCGATCGGTTTTGGAGGTCCGGTAGCGATCACAGCGGCGATTTTAGTCGGCCTTGGGCTAAACCCCTTATACGCTGCCGGATTGTGCCTAATCGCTAACACCGCTCCTGTAGCTTTTGGTGCGGTGGGTATTCCTATTACGGCAATGGCTAGCGTGGTGGGTATCCCTGAGTTAGAGATTTCTCAAATGGTGGGCAGGGTGTTACCCCTTTTTTCCATTGGTATTCCTTTTTTCATTGTGTTTTTAATGGATGGTTTTAGAGGGATCAGAGAGACTTTTCCTGCAGTGGTTGTTACCGGGTTTAGTTTCGCTATCGTGCAATTTTTAAGCTCTAATTATCTAGGGCCACAACTCCCGGATATTATTTCAGCTTTAGTGTCATTGATCGCTACCACTTTATTTTTAAAATTCTGGCAGCCCAAGCGCATTTTCACCAGCAATGGCAAAGAGCCCACGATTAACACAGAAAAACACCATATTTGTAAGGTGATTGTGGCGTGGATGCCTTTTGTGTTGCTCACTATTACGATTATCATATGGACGCAACCCTGGTTTAAAGCGCTCTTTAAAGAAGGTGGGGCTTTGGCGTTTTCTAGCTTTGCGTTTGAATTCAGTTCTATCAGTCAAAAGATTTTTAAAACCGTTCCCATTGTCACTGAAGCGACCAATTTTCCTGTCGTGTTCAAATTCCCTTTGATCCTAACGACAGGCACTTCCATTTTTTTAGCCGCTCTTTTAAGCGTGTTTTTGTTGCGCGTGAAAATCAGTGATGCGATAGGGGTGTTTGGGACCACTTTAAAAGAAATGCGTTTGCCGATTTTAACCATTGGCGTGGTTTTAGCGTTTGCGTATGTGGCTAATTATAGCGGCATGAGCGCTACGCTCGCTTTAGCGTTAGCGGATACCGGGCATGTTTTCACTTTCTTTTCGCCTGTTGTAGGTTGGCTTGGGGTGTTTTTAACCGGAAGCGATACGAGTTCTAATCTTTTATTTGGCTCTTTGCAAATGCTCATCGCTACACAGCTTGGCTTGCCTGAAGTGCTTTTCTTAGCGGCAAACACTTCAGGGGGTGTTGTGGGTAAAATGATAAGCCCTCAAAGCATCGCTATCGCTTGCGCGGCGGTGGGGCTAGTGGGGAAAGAGAGCGAATTGTTCAGATTTACAGTAAAATACTCTATCGCTTTGGCGATCATTATGGGGATTGTATTCACTCTTATTGCTTATGTCTTCCCCTTTATTATCCCGGTTACTCCTACTTAATCTTAATGGAGGGGGTTTAGGGGAGTAAGAGAATATTTTTAAAAGGGATTTTTTAGTGCTAGAATTTCATCAGATTTATGACCCTTTGGGTAATATTTGGTTGAGCGCTCTTGTGGCCTTATTGCCGATTTTGTTATTTTTCTTATCTTTAATAGTTTTCAAACTCAAAGGTTATACAGCGGTCTTTTTGAGCGTGGCTCTGTCAGCCATTATTGCGGTTTTAGCGTATAAAATGCCTGTTAGCATGGTAGGTTCAAGCTTTCTTTATGGCTTCCTCTATGGCTTATGGCCGATCGCTTGGATCATTATTGCGGCGATTTTTTTATACAAACTCAGCGTTAAATCCGGCTATTTTGAAATTTTAAAAGAAAGCGTCCAGTCCATCACTTTAGACCACCGCATTTTAGTGATTTTGATTGGCTTTTGTTTTGGATCGTTTTTAGAAGGAGCGATTGGTTTTGGAGGGCCTATTGCCATTACAGCAGCGATTTTAGTGGGATTAGGGTTAAGCCCTTTATATTCTGCCGGATTGTGCCTAATCGCTAATACCGCTCCTGTGGCTTTTGGTGCGGTGGGTATCCCTATAAGTGCGATGGCGAGCGCGGTAGGGGTGCCAGCGATTTTGATTTCAGCCATGACGGGTAAAATCCTCTTTTTTGTGAGCTTGTTAGTGCCGTTTTTCATTGTGTTTTTAATGGATGGCTTTAAGGGGATTAAAGAAACTTTTCCGGCCGTTTTTATAGCGGCTTTTTCTTTCGCTGGTGCGCAATTTTTAAGCTCTAATTATTTGGGGCCAGAATTGCCTGGCATTATTTCAGCCCTTGTTTCACTCGTTGCAACCGCGCTCTTTTTGAAATTTTGGCAGCCTAAAGTGATTTTTAGAAGCGATGGCAAAGCGGCTTCATTCACTAAGAGTAACCATCATATCTGTAAGGTTTATGTCGCTTGGTCTCCTTTTGTGATTTTGGTTTTAGTGATTGTGTTATGGATACAGCCTTTTTTTAAGGCTTTATTTGAAAAAGACGGCTTGTTAGCTTTTTCTAATTTTTATTTTGAATTCAATAACATCAGCAACCACATCTTTAAAAGCCCGCCTTTTGTAGAATCCGATCAAAGCGTGAGTTTTCCGGTGGTGTTTAAATTTTTCTTAATCAACACGGTTGGCACTTCCATTTTTTTAGCCGCTCTCATTAGCATGCTCGTTTTAAGGGTGCGAGTGAGCGATGCGCTGAGTGTCTTTGGCGAGACTTTAAAAGAAATGCGCTACCCCATTCTTACCATTGGTTTAGTCTTAAGCTTTGCCTATGTGTCTAATTACAGCGGTATTTCTTCCACTCTAGCCTTAGCGCTCACCCATACGGGATTAGCTTTCACCTTTTTCTCGCCCTTGATCGGGTGGGTGGGCGTGTTTTTAACCGGGAGCGATACGAGTTCTAATCTTTTATTTGGCTCTTTACAGCAACTCACCGCCCAACGATTGCACCTCCCTGAGATTTTAACCCTAACGGCTAATACCGTGGGTGGCACTTTGGGCAAGATGATAAGCCCTCAAAGCATCGCTATCGCTTGCGCGGCAGTGGGATTGGCCGGGAAAGAGAGCGATTTATTCAAATTCACGGTTAAATACTCCCTTATTTTTGTAACGATCATGGGAGTCGTGATTAGCGCGATTGCGTATTTGATCCCTGAAGTGGTGCCTGCGATAAAGTAGAGCCATTTTAGATTTGGCAAACTTTAACCCCCAAATAAATTTTTTTGTTTTAAAAAATTCAAGATTTTAAGCGTCATAGAGCTTATGGGTAAGGTTTCTAAGTCTTTAAGGCTATAAAAACGGATAGGGTTTTTTAAATCTTTTATCCCAGCTAAATAGAGGTTTAAATTGAGCTTGAATTTAGTGTGGCTGTGTTTGATTGCGCCTAAAAAGGGGAGTTTGCATTCTGAATTTTCTTTTAGACTAGGGAAATGGTGCATCCCAAAATAGAGTTTTTGCTCTATTTTTTCTAAAGCGATTTGGTTATTTTGGATCACAATGCCCAAGTAACGCTCTTCTTGAATGATTTCTTGTTTTTTCTTAAGCGTGTGTTTTTCTGGGTGGTTTTTACCTAAACAATAAGGATTTAAAGGGCAAAGTGCGCATTTGGGTTTAGGGGAGCAGATTAAAGCCCCTAGATCAATTAGGGCTTGGTTATGATTAAAGCTTTCATTAAGATTGAGAAAATCATTCGCCTTAATTTGCAGATCTTTAGCCGTGATATTAGGATCCAAACCAAAAAGCCTTAAAAGCACTCGTTTGATATTAGCATCCACGCATGCGCTCTTTTCTCTAAAGCCAAAACATAAAATCGCATTAGCCGTGTATGCGCCAATCCCGGGGAGTTTCAACAGGCTTTGATAGTCATTGGGTAATTGTGAGTTATGCTCTTTAACGCAAAATTCAGCGCTTTTTTTTAAATTTTTAGCCCTTGAATAATAGCCAAGCCCTCTCCAGAGCAATAAAATCTCCTCTAATGGAGCGTTCGCTAAGTCTTTTAAAGTGGGGAAAGCTTTTAAAAAAGGGGAATAAAAACGCTCAACCACCGTGTTGATTTGGGTTTGTTGGCTCATCACTTCACTGATATAGACTTCATAAGGGGCGTTAATGCCCTTTAAATTCCTAAAAGGTAAATCCTTCCGCCCAAATTTTTCATACCATTTTAAAAGGGCGTTGTGTAAAGTTTCCAGTTACAACCACCTATAAGCGATGAATTTGACCCAAGGCACGCACACGCTTAAAAACACGATTAAATACAAAAAGCCAAAAATAAACCCCCATTTCCAAAAATCCTTGCTTTGAATATACCCACTCCCGTAATAAATGGTGGATGGGCCTGTGCCATAGGGGGTTAAAATCCCCATAATTCCTAAAGAGAACATTAAAAACAAGCTCAATTCTTGCAGATTGACCCCTTGAATGTTCGAACCAATCCCTACAAAAAGCGCGAATAACGCGCTCACATGAGCGGTGATGCTAGCGAAAAAATAATGCGACAGATAAAAGAGGGCTATAATAAACAATACTGCTATTAACGGATCCAAGTTAGCATGCTCTAAAAAATCTTTAGCTGCATTGCCGATAAAATGTAAAAACCCTACATTTTTAAGCCCGCCAGCCATCGTGAGTAGCGATCCAAGCAATAAAAAAATATTAAATGCACTCTTGTTTTTAAGGATGTCTTCATAGCTCACAATCTTACAAAACGCCATTAAAACCATGACAATCAAAGCCGTCGCGCTCGCATGCAAGCCTAAAGGTTTGCCAAAAATCCAACCCAATAAAGCCAATAAAGTGAGGCTGAGCATTAAAATTTCTTTTAAAGAAAACTTCCCCATGCCCTCTAATTCTTTTTTAGCCCACAAACTCACTTCTTTTGAGCCTTTTAAGGTGGGAGTGCAGGTTTTATACGCTAATAAAGGCACAAGCAAGATCAAAACCACCCCACAAGGCAAGAACGCTAAAAACCACGAAAACCATGAGATTTCATTCACGCCCATTTTGGTAGCGATTTCCATTGCTAGGGGGTTAGGAGCGAGCGCGGTTAAAAACATGGACGAAGTGATGCAAGTTGAAGCCAAAGCGACCCACATCAAATACGCACCGATTTTGTCAGGGTTATTATTTGGAGTGGATCCCATTAAAGGCGGGATAGATGAAACGATTGGATAGAGTATGCCCCCACTTCTAGCGGAGTTGCTAGGGATAAAGGGGGCTAGACACAATTCGCTCAAACCAATCGCATAGCCTAAACCTAAAGGGGTTTGCCCTAAAAACCTAATGAGTAAAAGAGCGATCCGTTTCCCTAACAAGCTTTTTTCATACCCTAAACCCAAAATAAAAGCGACAAACACAAGCCACACCGTTTTATTCGCATACCCGCTCAAACCCCACGAAATAGCCTTATTAGCACTCGCTATTTTATCGCTCGCTCCAATTTTTAACGCCACGCACAACACTAATGCGCTTAAAGCTATCAAACCTGATGGCACCGGCTCTAACACTAGCCCTATAATCATGCCTATGAAAATACAAAAATAAAGCCATGCGTTAGGGTTTAACCCATCCGGTGTGCCTAAAAAATACAACAGCGTTGCGATAAAAAAAGGGGCAAGGATTGAGAGAATTGGTTTAACCATGTTTAGCCTTTAGCCAAAGATAGTAGTGGTTTGGCTTAAAAATGTCATTCAAATTGGATTAAGTTAGCAATGTTACAGAAAAATATTAAAAATTAAGCTTTTTGAAAAAGATAAAATTTTATAATTATGTTTATCTTTGTTGAATTTACTACAAAAATAGGAGTATTGCATGCAAGAAAATGTGCCTTTGAGTTATGATTATTCCATTAGCAAATTGTTTCTTTATGCGATGGTTGCCTTTGGGATAATAGGCATGTTAATAGGGATTGTGCTAGCCTTTGAATTGTCTTTCCCTAACTTGAATTATATTGCAGGGGAGTATGGCGTTTTTGGCCGCTTACGCCCTTTACACACGAATGCGGTGATCTATGGTTTCACTCTTGGGGGGATTTGGGCGAGTTGGTATTATATCGGTCAAAGGGTGCTTAAAATCACTTACCACCAACACCCCTTTTTGAAAATTGTAGGGTTATTGCATTTTTGGCTCTGGATTATTCTTTTAATTCTAGGGGTTATTAGCTTGTTTGCTGGTCTTACTCAATCTAAAGAATACGCTGAATTGATGTGGCCTTTAGATATTATTGTGGTTGTGGCATGGGTGCTATGGGGGGTTAATATGTTTGGGAGCATGAGCGTTAGGAGAGAAAATACCATTTATGTGTCTTTATGGTATTATATCGCTACTTATGTGGGTATAGCGGTGATGTATATCTTCAACAACCTTTCTATCCCCACCTATTTTGTCGCTGATATGGGGAGTGTTTGGCATTCTATTTCTATGTATTCAGGCAGTAATGATGCGCTCATTCAATGGTGGTGGGGGCATAATGCGGTCGCTTTTGTCTTTACGAGTGGGGTGATTGGCACGATTTATTATTTTTTGCCTAAAGAGAGCGGTCAGCCTATCTTTTCTTACAAACTCACTTTGTTTTCTTTCTGGAGCTTGATGTTTGTTTATATTTGGGCAGGCGGGCATCATTTGATTTATTCCACCGTGCCTGATTGGGTGCAAACCCTTTCTAGCGTGTTTTCAGTGGTGTTGATCTTGCCTTCGTGGGGGACAGCCATTAACATGCTTTTAACGATGCGAGGCCAGTGGCACCAGCTCAAAGAAAGCCCTTTGATTAAATTCTTAGTTTTAGCTTCAACTTTCTACATGCTTTCCACTTTAGAAGGCTCTATTCAAGCCATCAAGAGCGTGAACGCCTTAGCCCACTTCACCGATTGGATTATAGGGCATGTGCATGACGGCGTGCTTGGGTGGGTAGGCTTCACTTTAATCGCGAGCATGTATCACATGACGCCTAGGCTTTTTAAAAGAGAGATTTATTCAGGCAAGCTTGTGGATTTCCAATTTTGGATCATGACTTTAGGGATTGTGCTTTACTTTTCGTCCATGTGGATTGCAGGGATCACGCAAGGGATGATGTGGAGGGATGTGGATCAGTATGGGAATCTCACTTACCAGTTCATTGACACGGTTAAGGTGCTGATCCCTTATTACAATATTAGAGGCGTTGGGGGTCTTATGTATTTTACCGGATTTATTATTTTTGCTTACAATATTTTTATGACAATCACAGCAGGCAAAAAATTAGAGCGTGAGCCCAATTATGCCACGCCTATGTCTAGATAGGGGAGGTTGGAAATGTTTAGTTTTTTAGAAAAAAACCCGTTCTTTTTCACTCTTGCGTTTATTTTTGTGTTTGCGATTGCAGGCTTGGTGGAGATTTTGCCCAATTTCTTTAAATCCGCTCGCCCGATTGAAGGCTTACGGCCTTACACGGTTTTAGAGACAGCGGGGAGACAAATTTATATCCAAGAGGGTTGTTATCATTGCCATTCCCAACTCATCCGCCCCTTCCAAGCTGAAGTGGATCGATATGGCGCATATAGTTTGAGCGGGGAATATGCGTATGACAGGCCATTTTTATGGGGTTCTAAAAGGATTGGCCCTGATTTGCACAGGGTGGGGGATTATCGCACAACCGATTGGCATGAAAAGCACATGTTTGATCCTAAAAGCGTTGTGCCGCACAGCATCATGCCAGCCTATAAGCATTTATTCATAAAAAAGAGCGACTTTGACACCGCTTATGCAGAAGCTTTGACGCAAAAAAAGGTTTTTGGCGTGCCTTATGACACAGAAAACGGCGTGAAATTAGGGAATGCAGAAGAAGCGAAAAAAGCCTATTTAGAAGAAGCTAAAAAAATCACAGCCGACATGAAAGACAAGAGGGTGCTAGAAGCGATTGAGAGAGGTGAAGTGTTAGAAATTGTGGCTTTGATCGCTTATTTGAATAGCTTGGGTAATTCCAGGATCAACACTAATCAAAACGCTAAATAAGGGGTGAATGATGGATTTAGAAAGTTTGAGAGGTTTTGCGTATGCGTTTTTCACTATTCTTTTTACACTCTTTTTATACGCTTATATTTTTAGCATGTATAAAAAGCAAAAAAAGGGTATCGTGGATTATGAGCGATACGGATACTTAGCGTTAAATGATGCTTTAGAAGATGAGTTGATTGAACCGCGCCATAAAAAAGTTCATGATAATGGCATAAAGGAAAGTTGAAATGGATTTTTTAAACGACCATATAAATGTTTTTGGCTTGATTGCAGCGCTTGTGATTTTAGTTTTAACCATCTATGAATCCAGCTCGCTCATTAAAGAAATGCGCGACAGCAAATCCCAAGGGGAGCTCATGGAAAACGGGCATTTGATTGATGGGATAGGGGAGTTCGCTAATAATGTGCCAGTAGGCTGGATCGCAAGTTTTATGTGCACGATTGTGTGGGCTTTTTGGTATTTTTTCTTTGGGTATCCGCTGAATAGCTTTTCTCAAATCGGGCAATATAATGAAGAGGTTAAAGCGCACAACCAAAAATTTGAAGCCAAATGGAAGCATTTGGGCCAAAAGGAATTGGTGGATATGGGTCAAGGCATCTTTTTAGTCCATTGTTCGCAATGCCATGGCGTCACCGCTGAGGGTTTGCATGGGAGTGCTCAAAATCTGGTGCGCTGGGGTAAAGAAGAAGGCATTGTGGACACCATTAAGCATGGCTCTAAAGGCATGGATTATCTCGCTGGGGAAATGCCCGCTATGGAATTAGACGAAAAAGACGCTAAAGCGATTGCGAGCTATGTGATGGCAGAAATTTCTAGCGTTAAAAAGACGAAAAACCCTCAACTCATTGATAAAGGCAAGGAGCTGTTTGAAAGCATGGGTTGCACAGGCTGTCATGGCAATGATGGTAAGGGCTTGCAAGAAAATCAAGTGTTTGCAGCCGATTTGACCGCTTACGGCACAGAGAATTTTTTAAGAAATATCTTAACGCATGGCAAAAAGGGCAATATAGGGCATATGCCGTCATTCAAGTATAAAAACTTTAGCGATTTGCAAGTTAAAGCGTTAGCCGAATTTATCCAATCGCTAAAACCCTTAGAAGATTAAAGGAAAAGAGATGAAATTTTTAAACGGATTAGCAGGGAATTTACTGATTGTGGTTATTTTATTGTGTGTGGCCGTTTTTTTTGCACTCAAAGCGATCCATATCCAAAAAGAGCAAGCCACCAATTATTACCGCTATAAGGATATTAACGCTTTAGAGACAAAAAACACCCAAAACCGGGCTAATTATGAATTAGTCAATCAAGGGAGTAAAAAATGAAATTCACGACTTTAGAAAAAATATTAGCCTTAATGGTAGTAGCGACCATTTTAATGACGATTGTTATTTCTTTTGTGCCTAACTTGTTTTTGTTTAGCACATGAGGATCTTATGGCTTGTAATAGCCTTTGTTTGTTGTTTGGGGGGCAATGATTATGTTTTTAATAATTCTAAAGGGCGTTTGGTAGGAAAAAGCGTTGCGTTTGTAGAGAGCGTTTCTAAAGAACTTTATCTTAAAACAGGCGTGCGTTTTGTGATTGATATGACGGATTTTGAAAAAAATCCTATTGCTTTGGTGGCTAAAAGTGAACGCCAAAATTATCAAGAGGGCTTTTTAAAGCAGCTCAAACCCCCTTTTGTGGTATTCTTTTTCTACCATGACGCTCAAAAAATAGAATTAGTGGCTAACCCTAAAGATTTGTTAGACACTGATAGGATCTTTTTTGAAAAAATCGCTCCCTTACTCCCCACAAACGCTAAAGAATACACGCCTCAAAGGATTTCAGCCATGCTTATTAACGGCTATTCGGTCGCAGTAGATATTTTAGCGGAAAAATATCGGGTGAATATTATGCAAAATTTTAACGCTCCTAAGGGAGTAACTTTTGTAAAGGTGGTTATTTATATTTTGTTATTGACGCTTTTAGGCGCGTTTTTGGGGCTTTATTTTTTTAAAAAATCTTAAGAGAGAAATCAATGAAAGAAAAAAACTTTTGGCCTTTAGGGATTTTGAGCGTGCTCATTCTTGGGCTTGGGATTGTGGTGTTTTTGGTGGTGTTTGCCTTAAAAAATTCGCCTAAAAACGATTTAGTGTATTTTAAGGGCCATAACGAAGTAGATTTAAACTTTAACGCTATGCTCAAAACCTATGAAAACTTTAAAGCCAATTATCGTTTTTTAGTGGGTTTAAAACCTCTTACAGAAAGCCCTAAAACCCCCATTTTACCCTATTTTTCTAAAGGCACGCATGGGGATAAAAAACTCCAAGAAAACCTTTTAAAGAACGCTTTGATTTTGGAAAAATCTAACACGCTTTATGCGCAATTGCAACCGCTCAAAACCGCTTTAGATCCGCCAAATATTCAAGTGTATTTAGCGTTTTATCCCAGCCAATCACAGCCCAGATTGTTAAGAACGCTTGATTGCAAGATCGCATGCGAGCCTTTAAAATTTGATTTGTTAGAGAGCGACAAAAGGGGGCGTTATAAGATCCTTTTTAAATTTGTTTTTAAAAATAAAGAAGAATTGATTTTAGAGCAATTGGCTTTTTTCAAGTAGCGCATTAAAAAATGCTTTTAGCGTTTTTTATTACTCAATCCTTAAAAAGCCTAAATTTTCTATCCGAATGGGTATAATAAGGCTATGGGTTTTTTAAAAGTTTTTAAACATGACGCCTTGGGGCAAGTAGGGAATGTTGTTGTGGGGAATTTTTTAATAACGCTCACTATTTTAGCGGTTTGTTTCTCTTCTCAAAGCGCTGAAGAAACAACCATGCTCACCCTAAGCTACACGCTTTTTTTTGTCTTGGGGGCGTTTTTACTAGTCGCAATCAGTGTGGGAGCGATCAGAAATCTCAACACGCTTTTTTCTAAAAGGGGGGTTTTAAGCTTTTCTTTACCCATTAGTTTAGAGTCTTTATTGCTCCCTAAGATCTTGCTCCCTGTGGCGTTTTTTATCTTCAGTTTGTTCTGGTTTGTGGCGAGCGTGCGTTTGGGCTATTATCTTTTTAACGCGCAATCCAGCGTGTTATTTATCTTGCACACCGCTTTAAAAACCTTTGTGTTAAAACCCACTAAAACTTTAGGTATCGCGCTGTTTTTAGGGCTTGTTTTAATGAAATTTTTATTTGTTTTGAGCGTTTTAAATACTGCTAGGATCAAAAAAGCGCGTTTTTTACTAGGGGGGCTGTTATTCATTCTTGTGGGGGTTGTTTTAGAATTAGCGTTTAATTCGTTACTGCCCTTAATGAGCTCTAATTTAAGCATCAATGAGGGGTTTTATTACTTCCTACAACAACAAGAATTACAAGAAAATAAATACTACCTTTTGTGGGGGGTGGATTTTTTAAAAATCCTTTTATTGTATGCGATGATCCGTTACTTGCTTATGCATAAATTAGAATTGGATTAAGAAAAGCGGTATTGCAAATATTCATCAGTGAGCAAGCAATCTTTAGTCTTTAACAAACTGGCATAAAACCCATGCTGATAGCCTAATTCAAAAAGCTTGTCTATTGCGAGAATTTGAATCTCGCTTAAGCGCGTTGAAGTTTCATTCGCATACAAGCTTAAATAAGTTTGTAAGCGCTCTATATTGACACGAATGAGCGAGCGTTCTAACAGCATGCCAGAGAGCAAATTTTGGTGTTTTAAAGCGACTTCAACCGCTTTAATCAAAGCCTTTTTAATCAAAATCGCGCGATACAAGGGGATAGAGCGCCTAATCGCCATGCCCCCTAAAGGCAAGGGTAAATCGCTTTGGGTCAGTTCTTGCCAAACATCCCACAATTCTTTTTCCACTTCTAATTCATTATGGAAATCTAAGATATTTTCATGGATGAGCACGCCCGCATGCACTTTTTCTTCCAAAACCGCTTTTTCAATATCTAAAAAATTCATGTAAGCGGTGCGCGCATGTTTGTAATAGATCTTAAACAAGAGAGCATTTGTGGTGTGCTCCCCGCTTAATGCAACTCTAAAATCTTTTTTCAATTTCACGCCCTTTTTTTTCACTAATTTAGGCCCATAGCCATTCCCAAAGCTAGTCGCTGTGGGGAGCAAGGCGTAATCGTTCGCAATTTTAGGGTATAGCCCAAAGCTGATTGCGCTCACATCGTAAGTGTTTTTTAGGGCTTCTTGGTTTAGGGTTTCAATATCAAGGGCAATATTGTGGAATGTTTTATTTTTAATGGGGCAATCTATCCAGCCAAACTTAATCGCATAATACATGAAAATATCATCAGCATCAGGGCTATGAGCGACACTAATCAAAGTAAAATCCTTTTGTGATAGGGTAAGTTCTTTTATTATAATAGATTTTAGGCTAGGATTTGATAGAATAAACAAATCAAATTCAATAAGGTAATTTAATGGCAATAGATGAAGACAAACAAAAAGCGATTTCTTTAGCAATCAAACAAATTGATAAGGTTTTTGGCAAGGGGGCGTTGGTGCGCCTTGGGGATAAGCAAGTAGAAAAGATTGACGCTATTTCTACAGGCTCGTTAGGGTTGGATCTGGCTTTAGGGATTGGGGGCGTTCCAAAAGGCAGAATCATTGAAATTTACGGGCCAGAGTCAAGCGGGAAGACCACTTTAAGCTTGCATATTATTGCAGAATGCCAAAAAAATGGCGGCGTGTGTGCGTTTATTGACGCTGAGCATGCCCTAGATGTGCATTATGCTAAGAGATTGGGCGTGGATACGGAAAATTTACTCGTTTCCCAACCTGATACGGGCGAGCAGGCTTTAGAAATTTTAGAAACGATCACCAGAAGCGGAGGGATTGATTTAGTGGTGGTGGATTCTGTAGCGGCTCTTACGCCTAAAGCGGAGATTGATGGGGATATGGGCGATCAGCATGTGGGCTTGCAAGCAAGGCTTATGAGCCATGCGTTAAGAAAAATCACCGGTGTCTTGCACAAGATGAACACTACTTTAATCTTTATCAATCAAATCAGAATGAAGATTGGCATGATGGGTTATGGGAGTCCAGAGACCACAACCGGGGGTAATGCTTTAAAATTCTATGCGAGCGTTAGGATTGATATTAGAAGAATCGCGGCTTTAAAACAAAACGAACAGCATATCGGCAATAGGGCTAAAGCCAAAGTGGTTAAAAATAAAGTCGCTCCACCCTTTAGAGAAGCGGAATTTGACATCATGTTTGGGGAGGGGATTTCTAAAGAGGGCGAAATCATTGATTATGGCGTGAAATTAGACATTGTGGATAAGAGTGGGGCATGGCTTAGCTACCAGGATAAAAAACTAGGGCAAGGCAGAGAAAACGCTAAAGCCTTATTGAAAGAAGATAAAGCCCTAGCGAATGAAATCACTCTTAAGATTAAAGAGAGTATTGGCTCTAATGAAGAGATCATGCCCTTACCGGATGAGCCTTTAGAAGAAATGGAATAGAAAGGATTTTGATGCTAACCATTAAAGATATTCATGCTTTAGAAGTGATGGATAGTAGGGGCAATCCTACCATTCAAGCCAGCGTGATTTTAAGCGATAACACTAAGGCGAGCGCGATTGTGCCTAGCGGGGCGAGCACCGGTAAAAGAGAAGCGTTAGAATTAAGGGATAATGACAAAACCCGTTTTTTGGGTAAAGGGGTTTTAAGGGCATGCGAAAATGTCAATAGCGTGATCAAACACCATTTAATAGGGCTTGAAGCGATCAATCAAGCCTTTGTAGATGAGAGGTTAAGGGCTTTGGACGGCACGCCTAATTACGCTAATTTAGGAGCGAACGCTGTTTTGGGCGTTTCTATGGCGTTAGCAAGGGCTAGTGCGAAGGCTTTAAATCTGCCATTATACCGCTATTTAGGGGGGGCTAACGCTCTGACTTTGCCTGTGCCGATGCTCAATATCATCAACGGCGGAACGCATGCGAATAATTCCATAGACTTTCAAGAATACATGATCATGCCTTTAGGGTTTGAGAGTTTTAAAGAAGCCTTAAGAGCGAGCGCGGAAGTCTATCACACGCTTAAAAAACTTTTAGATGAAAACAATCAGTTCACAAGCGTGGGCGATGAGGGGGGTTTTGCACCTAATTTTAACAACAATGTAGAACCCCTTGAAGTCATTTCTCAAGCCATTGAAAAAGCTGGCTATAAATTAGGCGAAGAAATAGCACTCGCTTTAGATGTAGCGAGCAGCGAATTGGTGGATGAAAATTTCAATTACCATTTAAAGGGTGAAAACAAGATTCTAGATTCGCATGAATTAGTGGCTTATTATAAGAAATTGGTGGCAAAATACCCAATTGTATCCATTGAAGATGGTTTGAGCGAAGACGATTGGGAGGGTTGGGCGTTTTTAAGCAAGGAATTAGGGCGTCAAATCCAATTAGTGGGCGATGATTTGTTTGTAACGAACACGAGCATCTTGCAAAAAGGCATTGAAAAAAACATTGCGAACGCCATTTTAATCAAACCCAATCAAATCGGCACCATTAGTGAGACTTTAGAGACCATAAGATTAGCCAAACACCATGCCTATCAATGCGTGATGAGTCATAGAAGTGGGGAGAGTGAGGACAGCTTTATCGCTGATTTTGCTGTCGCACTCAATACGGGAGAAATCAAAACCGGATCCACCGCAAGGAGTGAAAGGACCGCTAAATACAACCGCCTTTTAGAGATTGAGCATGAATTAAAAGGGGGGATTTATATCGGTAAAGAGTTGTTTAAGCATGGCTGATGGCCTTTTTGAAAACGATAAAATCAAAGACAACAAAGCACGAGATTTTTTCTATAGCCACAGTTCCCTTATCGTCTTTTTCCTTTTACTGCTTGGGTTTGGGTATTATTTAGGGAAGTTGCTTTTTGGTGGTTCTTCTTTAGAAGTTTATTTGGATTTAAGAGACAAGCATGAACGATTACAACAAGAAATCACCGAATTGCAAAGCAAGAATGTGCACTTGCAAAAGCGTTTGTTTGAGTTGAAGGAATTACGGCCTAGAGATTAGATTTAAGGAAAATGATAGTGTTAAAAAAGATGATAGGTTTGGTGGTAGTTTTAAGCGTTTTGTTGGCTAGAGACAACCCTTTTGAGCCTGAAATCAATTCCAAGAATTTGCAAGGGGGCTTTAATGGGATCTATGATAGTTATTTTAAAGAAATCCATGTGGATTTGCCCACGAGTGCTAGGATTTTAAAACAAATCACGCTCACTTACCAGGATATTGATGGCTCTATCCATTCTAAAGTCGTGGGTGTTGATAAAAGCATTGATTGGCATTACCCTTTAAAACTCTCCCAACACACCCTTGATCAAGCAGCCTTTGAAAAACGCTACCAGATCCAAGATTTTGATTTTTCCATGGCAAACAACACGATGATTTTGCGCTCCCCTTATAAAATTTTGCGCTCTTTTGTGCTAGTCAATCCCTATAGAATCGTGTTGGACACGCAAAAAGGCCCTTTGGATATTTATCAAAATATGGATTTAAACCAGAAGTTTTTTTCTCAAATTAAAGTCGGCACGCACAAAGATTATTACCGCATCACGCTCATTTTAGACGGGAAATACCGCTATCTTTTGGAAGAAAAAAACGGGGCGTATGAATTAAAATTGAAATAAAAGCATGCAGCATTTAGTCTTAATCGGTTTTATGGGGAGCGGTAAAAGCTCCTTAGCGCAAGAATTGGGGCTTATTTTGAAATTAGAAGTGTTGGATACGGATATGATCATTAGCGAGAGGGTGGGCTTGAGCGTGAGAGGGATTTTTGAAGAGCTTGGCGAAGACAATTTCAGGATGTTTGAAAAAAATTTGATTGATGAATTAAAAACGCTCAAAACCCCCCATATTATTTCTACCGGTGGGGGCATTGTGATGCATGATAACCTTAAGGGTTTAGGCACAACTTTTTATCTCAAAATGGATTTTGAGACCTTGATTAAGCGTTTGAATCAAAAAGAAAGGGAAAAACGCCCCCTTTTGAATAATCTCACTCAAGCCAAAGAGCTTTTTAAAAAACGCCAAGCCCTCTATGAAAGAAACGCCTCTTTTATCATTGATGCAAGGGGCGGTTTAAATAATTCTTTAAAACAAGTGCTACAATTCATCGCATAAATTTTTTTTAAAGGTCTTTTGATGTTGAGTAGAGATATTGTCCAATATTCCAAGATCCGCACCGAGCTATACGCTTATCTTACCTATTTGTTTTCGCACAATATCCGCAACCATCTCCCTGAAATCACTTTGGATTATTTAAACAAACAGATCAAAAAAATGCATGCTGAAATCAAAATGGCAAAAAATTTTTTTGTGTTAGACGCTAAGGGCATGCTAGTGCTTAAGCCAAGCCAACTTAAAGAGCAAGGGCATAAGGAGGGGATATTAGAGCATGATTTAACAGAAGGGATTGAATTAGAATCGCATGCCAGCTTTAGCGATAAATATTATTTTTATCAAGCCGTGAATGAAAAGCGTTGCATTTTAACTGATCCCTATCCTTCTAAGAAAGGGAACCATTTGGTAGTGAGCGCGTCTTACCCGGTGTATGATCAAAATAATGATTTAGCGTTTGTGGTGTGCTTGCAAATCCCTTTGAGAGTGGCGATTGAAATCAGCTCGCCTTCAAAGTATTTCAGAGCCTTTAGCGAAGGGAGCATGGTCATGTATTTTATGATTTCTATCATGCTCACTTTAGTGTCGTTGCTTTTGTTTGTGAAATGCATTTCTAGCTTTTGGACAGCGATTGTCAATTTTAGCAGTTTTGACATCAAAGAAGTGTTCCATCCCATTGTGCTTTTAACCCTAGCCTTAGCCACCTTTGATCTAGTCAAGGCGATTTTTGAAGAGGAAGTTTTGGGTAAAAATAGCGGGGACAACCACCATGCAATCCACCGCACGATGATCAGGTTTTTAGGCTCTATCATTATCGCATTAGCCATTGAAGCGTTAATGCTAGTGTTTAAATTCAGCGTGAGCGAACCGGATAAAATCACTTATGCGGTGTATTTGGCTATTGGTGTGGCAGTGCTTTTGATCAGTTTAGCGATTTATGTTAAATTCGCCTATAGCGTGTTGCCCAAACGAGAACGCTAAGAGTTAAAAAATTTTTCTTTTAAGCGTTTGAAAATCCTGTTCAATCTGAAAAAGACATATTCTAAAAGGGTTTTTGGATTGAGTAGGGGGGCGAGAAATTCAAAGGTTTTTTGTTTGTCTTTAAGGCTTAAACATCCTGTCATTTGTTTAAGGAATTTCACGGAATATTCAGCATAAAAAGGGGTTTTTAAAAGAGTCTCATGCCATTCTTTAGAATATAAAGCGGCGGGTGAAACCCAAGGTTTTCCTACAAAATAAAAATGCAGCATGATAATTTCTTGTTGGTCAGGAATGAAGCGTTTTTTATTGGCCATGAAAGGGTGGGTGTTATAAATATAAGGCAAGATTAAAACTTTTTGATAGCATGCGAGCGTTAAAAGATCCTGTTCAGGGCAAAACACGCACTGGCCTTTTTGACGGGTTAAGTTCAATAAGCGCTCTTCTAAATGATCCATGCGCCACAGCTTTAAATTCACGATTAAAAACCCAACATTATAGTGGTTTTCAAAAATGATTTTCATGTCTTTTTCATTCAAGTAATGCTCATAAAGGGAAAAGGCTTTGCGAGAATCTCTCTCCCTTTCTATTTGAAAGTGTTTAGGGTTTTTAGGAGAAGAAAAATCTTTAGCCGCTCCAAAATAATAGCCATCTAGCGGGATAAAAAAACTCTCGCTCACATCATTTAAAAACAAAGTGTCCGCATCAAACATGATAATTTTGTCGTATTGCGGGAATAAAGAAGCCAAAAACAAGCGGCACATGACCATTTTAGAAAAGCGAGTCTTAGCGTAAATATTGAGTTGCAAAAAAGCTTCATTGATTTTATCAATCACAGAGGGTTCTACTGAAGTGGTGTGAAGATTAGGGGTTGAAATGTCTAAAAATTCTAGGCTCGCAAAAGCATCAAAGGGGGCTAGAGTCTCTTTCAACTTGCGCTGGTTTTCAAAGCTTAAGTTATCCACCAGGCAGTGGATTTTATAAAAAAGTTTTTCACTATCATTTTGCGATTGGGGGTTTTCTGATTTAGCGCAAGCTAGCATGGAATACAAGCTCACGCCAGCTGGAATGGTATAATGATTGTCAAAAGCGATGACAACAGGAATAATAATACTCATTTTAAGTGGTTTCCTAAAATAGGTTTTCAATTAAAATTAATCCAAAATTGGATTAATTTTTTTGAATATTATACTATAATAACCAATTAGATTGAGGTTTTACTGGTTTTTCTTTGTGTGAGCTTTGGCTTAGTTTTGTAAGGAATGAGATGATAAAGAGTTGGACTAAAAAGTGGTTTTTGATTTTATTTTTAATGGCAAGTTGTTTCAGCTATTTGGCGGCTACAACCGGTGAGACCTATTTTAAAATGGCTACTCAAGCCTTTAAGAGAGGGGATTACCATAAAGCGGTGGCTTTTTATAAGAGGAGCTGTAATTTAAGGGTGGGGGTTGGTTGCACGAGTTTGGGCTCTATGTATGAAGATGGTGATAGCGTGGATCAGAATATTCCAAAAGCCGTTTTTTATTACAGAAGAGGGTGCAATTTAAGGAATCATCTCGCTTGCGCGAGTCTAGGTTCTATGTATGAAGATGGTGATAGCGTTCAAAAAAACCTTCCAAAGGCTGTCTATTATTATAGGAGAGGGTGCCACTTAAAGGGTGGGGTGAGTTGCGGTAGTTTAGGCTTTATGTATTTTAATGGCGTGGGCGTGAAGCAAAATTATGCCAAAGCCCTTTCTCTTTCTAAATACGCTTGCAGTTTGAATTATGGCATTAGTTGTAACTTTGCAGGGTATATGTATAGGAACGCAAAAGGCGTGGAGAAGGATTTGAAAAAAGCCCTTGCGAATTTTAAAAGAGGGTGCCATTTAAAAGACGGAACAAGCTGTGTGAGCTTGGGATACATGTATGAAGTCGGTATGAATGTCAAACAAAGTGAAGAGCAAGCCTTGAATCTTTATAAAAAGGGTTGTTCTTTAAAAGAAGGGAGCGGTTGTCATAATGTGGCGGTGATGTATTACACGGGTAAGGGCACTCCAAAGGATTTAGATAAAGCCATTTCATATTATAAGAAAGGGTGCACTTTAGGCTTTAGTGGTAGTTGTAAGATATTAGAAGTGGTTGGCAAGAAGTCTGATGATTTGCAAGATGACGCGCAAAACGACACTCAAGATGATACGCAATAAGCTAAAGCTTAGGGGCTAATTATTAAAAACCATCTTATAGAAATCTCTCCATTCTTGTGCTATCAAATAGGGATCAAGCGTCTTTATTGATGGGTATTGAGGCTACATAAAATCTACAAATCTAGGGTTCGCTCTCGTATTGATAATAAAACACTCAAAGGCATTTTAAAATAAAATAAAAGAGCTTAACAACAGAGACACAAGCAATCATTTTTTAAAGCGCTCTTAAGGGATTTAATGGGGCTAAAGTATTTCAAAATCCTCCTATCCGCTTTAAAAAATAACTTTACCACAAAATAAAAATTGACTATAAAAAGTCTAAAAACAAGTTTTTTAAAAAGAATATTGCATAAAACTATTAATATTTGATAAAAACAAAAACCTTTATTCAATGAAAATAAGGTTAAAAATCCAATAAAAAAGGAGTTTTATAACTTTTTATAGGATTTTACAAGATCATAGCAACAAAACTTTTTGCTGGTTTTCATTGTTAAAAAATACTTTGAGTCTTTTTGCATTTCACTCAATATTCGTATAAAGCGCGACCACATCATCATCGTCTTCAATCCTGTCCAGTAATTTTTCGGTAAGCTCCATTTGCTCGTCATTCAATTCAATGGGCGTTGTGGCGATGCGTTGCAAACTCGCTTTTAAAATGGGCAATCTCAAGCTTTCAAACCCCTCATTTAAGAGCTTGAAGCTGTTATAATCCCCCCTAATAATAATTTTATCCTCTACTTCTTCTAATTCTTCCAAACCATAATCAATGAGAGCGAATTCTAAATTTTCTAGGCTGAGTTTTAAATTTTCCACTTCATTTTTCAAGCATTCAAACACGCTTTTTCGGTTAAACATAAACTCTAAAGAGCCATTAGGCACGATGCTCGCCCCTGGCGTTTTATTGAAATAACTTTTAAGGTTAGCAATGGTTCTAGTGGGGTTATCAGTCATGCATTCCATAATGATCAGCACGCCAAAATTCGCCTTACCCTCATAAGTGATTTCACTCAAATTCCCCTCTTTACTGCTCGCTCTTTTAATCGCTGCGTCAATATTGTCTTTAGGCATGTTTTGCGCTTTAGCGTTTAAAATCGCTGTTCGTAGTTTGGCGTTCGTGTCCGGCTCGCTCCCGCCATCTTTTGCCGCTAGAGTGATCGCTTTGGCGAGCTTGGGGAAAACCTTACTCATCTTATCCCATCGTTTTTCTTTAGCTGCTCTTCTGTATTCAAACGCTCGTCCCATTCAATTCCTTTGTAATAAGTTAGCCACTTCTTTAGCATGATAACTAATAATCATATCCGCTCCCGCTCTTTTAAAACAAGTCATCGTTTCTAATAAAACGCTTTCATAGTTGATTAGGTTGTGTTTTTGAGCAAGTTTGAGCATGGCGTATTCCCCGCTCACATTATAGAGCGCTAAAGGGAGTAAAGTGTGATCTCTAATTTCTTTAACAATATCCAAATACGCCAAAGCCGGTTTCACCATTAAAATATCCGCACCTTGTTTTTCATCTTCTAAACTTTCTAAAAGCGCTTCTTTTTTATTAGCGTAATCCATTTGATAGTTTTTCCGATCGCCAAAACTCGGTGCAGAGTTTGCCACATCTCTAAAAGGCCCATAGTAACTGCTCGCAAATTTAGTGGAATAGCTCATGATGGGCGTGTAAAAATACCCAGCCTTATCTAGCACTTTTCTCAAGCTTAAAACATTTCCATCCATCATGTTGCTTGGGGCTAGAATATCCACACCGCTTCCAGCCAAAATAAGCCCTTGAAGATTTAAAATCTCTAGCGTTTTATCGTTAGACACCGAAGCGTTTTCTAAAATCCCGCAATGCCCATGGTCGGTGTATTCACAAAAACACAAATCCGCTATAACGATTAAATCCTTAAATCGTTTTTTAATCTCTCTAGTGGCTTTTGCGACAATATGATCCTTATTTAACGCATGGCTTCCTGTAGCGTCCTTATTTTTAGGAATGCCAAACAATAAAACGGCTTTTATGCCTAAACCCACTAATTCTTCGCATTCTTTTAAAAGAGACTCTATGCTCATTTGATAAACGCCAGGCATGGAAATGATTTCATTTTTAATATAATTATCGCTTTCTATGACAAATAAAGGAGCGATGAAATCATCAATATCCAGATGCGTTTCTCTTAGCATCGCCCTTAAGTTTTCGCTGCTTCGTAATCTTCTCAATCGTTTGAACATGTTCTCTCTTTATGGTTTTTCTTTAACCCCACAATTGGCTTTTTCTATTCCCTTCATCCCGCTCACCTCTCTCAAATTTTCGGGGGGGGGGTAGCTCTTCATTATTCTCTTCTAAATCGTAAAAACTATTAAAAACGCAATTATGGATAGTGAAACAAATTCTTCCATTGCCATAATGATAGCTCAAATTCAATCCCATAGCCTCTAAAGCGTTTTTAATGATATACATGCCTAATCCGAAGCCATGGGCTTGGCTGGGGTTAGAAGATTTAAAGTAGGGTTGCAAATATTTTTCAAAATCTTCTTTTAAAGGTTTGCTTTTATTGGACACCACTAAATTATTTCCTATAAAATCCAAAAACACCTGTTTATCATCGCTGTATTTAATCGCATTATCTACCATGTTTTTTAACGCTATAGAAAACAATTCAAAATCCGCTTCAATAATGTAATTTGAAGAGGATACATGGATAGGACTTTTTTTATCCTCATCAATTAAAAGCATTTTTTCAATCTTGTCTATCAAATCGCTCATTAAAAATTTTTCTTTATTGCTCCCGTAATTTTTGGAAGCGAGCTGCTCAATGCGGGCAAATTGCTCAATCAGCATGTTCAAGTGATCAAATATAGATGAAAAGCGTTTGTAAGACAGCTCTTCTTTGAGCATAGAGCTTAGTATCTTGCCCTTAGTGATAGGGGTGCGTAATTCATGCATGATAGAGCGCAAAAATAAAACCCGAGATTCATTCATCGCATTGATTTTTTGGATGCAATTGTCAAATTCGTTAGCCAGATCCCCTATTTCATCTTTTTGCTTGCTTTTACAACTCACGCTTTTATCCCCTTGAGTGAAGCGTTTCACTTGAGATCTTAACTCCTTTAAGGGCAATAAGCTCTGCAAAACAAATAAAAAGAGGAATAAAATCAATAATAAACCCACCATAATAGATAAGAAATAATTCCTATAAGAAACCGAATGCAAATCCTTATAAAGCACAAAATGCTCATCCTTTTTTAAAAGGATAAAAACCATATCGCTGAATTTAAACACTTCAGCATACCCAATATTTCTATGGTGCAACTGGTGGCGTCTTTTGGCTAAAACCTTTTCTAAATTTTCTATTGTGGTTTCTCTAAAACCAATTTTATAGAGATAATCTTCTATGGCTCTGTAATCAGAGTAGTTGTTTAAAATTTCATTGATAGTGGTAACAAACTGATAATGGCGCATTTCGTTTTGATAGTTTTCGTGACTGATTTGAGAAGACACGAAATAGTAAGCGAACGCTCCAAAACTAAAGAGCGTTATTATAAACAAAGCGACAACTTTAAAAAAGATAGAGAAACGCAAAATCCCTTAACTCCTTATTAGAATATCAGTATTCTAATTTATAACCAATCCCTCTAACAGAGATGATATATTGCGGTTGCTTAGGATTTTTTTCAATCTTAGATCGCAAACGGCCAATGATCACATCAATGCTTTTATTAGAGCTTTCAGGGTTGATGCTCTCGCTCTCAATCGCAATGCTTTCACGGCTAAACACATAACCTTTTTTGCTAATGAGAAGCGAAAGGATTTCATATTCAGCCCTAGTTAAGTCTAGCTTTTTTTCATGCATATACACTTCTCGGCTATCCTTATCTACTCTAAAGATATTCGCATCGCCCGACTCACTCACTTCTTCTTTTTTATGGGAACGCCTGAGTAGCGATTGGATGCGAGCTAATAATTCTTTAGGATCATAGGGTTTAGGGAGGTAATCATCAGCCCCATAATCTAACGCCTTAATTTTATCTTCCACATCACTTCTTGCTGAAGAAATAATAACAGGGATATGTTTTTGTTTGGAGATGCGCCTACACACTTCAAGCCCGTCTAAATTAGGCAAAGTTAAATCCAATAACAACAAATCATAATTTTGTGTGTTAACCGCACTAATACCGGTATATGGCTCATCGTAATTGGTTACATGAATGCCATGTTGGAGCAAAAACTCGCTCAAAAACTCGGCTAATTCTATATCATCTTCTATCATTAAAACTTCTATCATACTTCAATTAACTCCTTCAATGATTTTTGCAACTTTAAAAACGATTAACTTTGTTAATGTTTTAGGGGACTAATTCTAGCATTTTATTATTAAAGATGCCTTGAAAATGTTTTAAAAATAAAATTTCAAAACATTATCATAGTTATTAATGGGATTTAAGGCTTTGTTTTCATGGAATATTGAAAATTAAAGTCTTATTTTTTAATGTTTTTAAAAAATTCTTTCGCTCATTTTTCACTCTGTGTTTTCTCGCTCCAAAGATTCTAATCGTTTTTCAAGCACGCTCAATTGGTATTGCAAGAAACACGCCACTAAATCCAAACGCTTCAGCACTTCTTTTTCTTCTAAAGCCTGCATGCCTTTAAATAACACTAAGGTTCTTTCTAGTAAGCTTTTTAAAAAAATCCGCTCGTTTGAAATTGGCGCTTGCGTGGGGGTTTTTGGCGTGATTTCTTCTGTAATGATTTCTTTTGCTTCTTCTTGATTTTCTTCTGTGATTTTTTCTTGCGTTTCTATTTTAGCAGCGTTTTTTGGCTCTGAAGAGGCATTAGCGTTTTGAGGGTTTAATGTGTTTTGCAAATGAGAGGGCGTTTTGAAAAAAGAGGGTGTTTTTTGCACCGTATTAAAACCATCATCAATGGTTTTAGCCATTTTTTCAATTTCATTAAGGGTTTCTGAAATAATGTTTTTCAATTCCATTCTACCAGCCATTTTTCTAAATTCTCAACGCTCAAACGATCCCCTTTGATAAAATTTAAATAGTGCCGCTCTAACATTGCATCGTGTTTGAAAGGAGCGAGATTTTTTTGGATTTTTTCCAAACGCTTTACTTGTTTTAACGCCTCTGTATGGTCAGGGGTTTTTTTTAAAATATTAGTATAAATTTGCAACGCTTCTTCAAAAAACCCTTGTTCTTCATAAATACGAGCGAGCGTGATAGTTTCTAATGGCATGCACTTCTCTTAATCGTTTTAATACCTAATCTCTAAACGCCATTTTTAGACTCTACTTGGGTGCGTAAAAAACTAAAAGCCGGTAAGGGCGCGGGAAGCTGCACTAAATTCACATTCCCGCTATGGATAGTTTCTAGCTCGGTGTTATTTTCTAAAAGGATTTTATACAGCACTAAATAAGAGCGTTTTTCAAAGGTATAAATCTTGCCAATTTCATTGACTACGGGCGTGATAGCCGCATTTTTGGGGGCGATGATTTCATAAGCGGTGTTAGTGGTAGTGGTGAATTTGCATGCAAAAAAACGCCCGTCTTCTGTTATTTCGCCATTGACTTGAAAATCCCCTTCGCTAATGGCTGTTTGGTGGTTTTGAGTATCCAATCTTTCAAAAGGCCTTCGTATCAAATAGCCGTCCGTAAAACCCCTGTTTTTAAGCGTGTTCAATTCGCTAGCATAAAAACTCGGTTTAAGGGTGTTATGGTAAAAATCATCAACCGCTAAACGATAGATGCGCGTGGTTTGCGCGGCGTAGTAACTGGACTTGGTGCGCCCTTCAATCTTAAGCGCGCTAATGGCGTTTGAACTCAAAATTTCAGCGATATGGCCAGAGAGATTCAAATCTTTAGCGTTAAAAATATGCGTGCCTACGCCCTCTTCTTCAACCAGCCTCATCATCACGCCATTATCAGGGTTTTTCACATAATATTCATAATCAAACCGGCAATCATTCGCGCAACTCCCTCTATTAGGCACACGCCCCTTTTGTAAAGCCGAAATCAAGCAACGCCCTGAAAAGGCAAAGCACATGCTCCCATGCACAAAGATTTCTAATTCTAAATCGGGTAAGGCTTTTTTAATCTCAACCGCATCATTCAGACTCAATTCCCTAGCGCACACAATGCGTTTAACCCCTAAATCATAAAACACTTGCGCATCTAGCAAGTTTAAGACATTCGCTTGCGTGGATAAATGGATGGGGATATGTGGGGCGATTTTTAAAGCGAGTTTCACCACACCAGGTGCAGCAATAATAAAAGCGTCTGGCTCTAATTCTGCCATTTTATAAATATGTTCTTCTAGAAGTTTGAGCTGTGAATTGAAAGGGAAACCATTGATCGTGGCATAGACTTTTTTATCCAACGCATGGGCGTAGTCAATCCCTTCTTTAAAGGTCTCTAAAGTGAATTCTTTACTCGCACGATTGCGTAAAGAAAAATGACTCACCCCCCCATAAACCGCATCAGCCCCATAGTTGAGAGCGATTTTAAGTTTTTTTAAATTACCAGCTGGAGAGAGCAATTCAACCTGGTTCAAAACTACTTGGCTCCAAAAGAAGCGATCAAGGCTTCAATATCATCAGCACTGGCTAAATCTTTATCGTCATCGCCGGTGATAAAAGTCGCTGAACTCACGCGCTTAGAATCATCAATTTTGCCTTCAAAAAGCGAATTCATGTATTGGCTGAGCGCTCGCATGACATTGACCACTCGTTCAATTTTTTGGCGGTGAATGTCTTGAAACTGCATGATATCCATCGCTTGCATGGAGCTATCAGAGCAATTAGTAGCTTCTTCTTCAATGCTTTTAAGGGCGTTTAGGATTTCTTGTTGCTCATTGAGCGCGGTTTTAAAAGATTCAACATTGGGGAAATGGCCATGCAAATTGTCAAAAATTTCTTGGTGTTTTTGCAAAGGTTCTTGGATTTTTTTAACCATTTTAGCGATTTTTTCAGCGCTAGCCCCAATCAAATCCAATTGATCAAAAATTTGCGTGGCTTTCACTTCAGAATCTCTTGTAACATCATCTAATTGATGCACGACTTTATGCTCTTCGGTAGGAGGAGGGGGAGGCCATTCATTGGGGCTAATCTTGCCGTATTTTTCAGCGTCTTCTTTTTTGACGGTCATTTTTTCATTATAACTAGAATTTTCTTTATTCTCTTTAGTCTCTTTAACCTTCTCTTTAGCTTCCTCTTTAGCCTCTAGGGCTTCCAAATTTTCTAAATCGCCACCATTCATCAAAGCGTCTAATTCTTCTTGTGTCATTGTTGTTCCTTGCCAATTGGTTTTAAAAAGCGTTTCTTAACCATAATTCCTAGCTGTCATTTTAGCGCACTTAAGCTTTAGCAATCAAAACGCCCTCTAAAATCGCATCAATATCGCCGTCCAGTATCGCTTCCACATTGCTATAAGCGGTATTGGAGCGCGCGTCTTTGACTTGCTGGTAGGGGGCTAGAACATAACTTCTTATTTGATGCCCCCAACCGATCTCGCTTTTTTCTTCATTTTTGGCAATGCTTTGCTGCTTTTCTAATTCCAATTCATAAAGCTTGGATTTGAGCATTTTTAACGCGCTCGCTTTGTTTTTATGCTGGCTCCTATCGTTTTGGCATTGCACCACAATACCGGTAGGAAAATGCGTGATCCTAACCGCGCTTTCTGTTTTATTGACATGCTGACCGCCTGCCCCACTGGCTCTATAATAATCATAACGGACATCTTTTTCATCAATTTCTATATCAATATCATCGTCTAATTCAGGGCTAATTTGCACGCTCGCAAAACTCGTGTGCCGTTTAGCGTTCGCATCAAAGGGCGAAATCCTTACAAGCCTATGCACCCCGCTTTCATTTTTCAAATAGCCATAAGCGTTTTCACCCTTAATGATAAAGGCAACCCCTTTAATGCCCGCTTCTTCGCCATCTTGATAATCTAAAATCTCGCTTTTAAAGCCCCTTCTTTCTGCCCATCTCAAATACATGCGATACAAAATACTCGCCCAATCCTGGCTTTCAGTCCCCCCCGCTCCAGGCTGGATGGTAATCATAGCGTTTGAAGCGTCATTTTCACCGCTTAACATGATTTCAATTTCTACTTTTTGGACGCTGTGTTCTAAAACAGGCGCCTCTTCATAGAGCAAGGATAAAGTAACCTCATCGTTATCGTTTTGAGCGAGTTCGAACAATTCTACGCTTTCATCTAAAGAAATTTTGGTTTTTTGATAGGTTTCTAGCAAGCGGTTCAAGCGCACTTTTTCTTTATTGGTGTCTCTAGCCTTTAAGACATCTTGCCAAAAATTAGGATCTTCTTGCTCTTTTTCAATGCGTTCTAATTCTTGTTTGATCTTTTCAGGCTTGATGATTAAGGCGATATTATCGCATTTGTTTTGCAAGCTTTTTAACAATTCGCTATAGGTGTAGTTATCCACAAACAGAACCTTTATGAGTGGGGTTTTAAACTTATCATTATAGCATTGTTAAAAGCCATTTTAATTTTCAAACCTTAAAATTTCAATTTCGCCCTGAACTAATCTTACTCCTTCATCAATTAAAGTGATAGAATCAACTTGTGCAAGGGCTTGAATCGCTCCTGATTCATAGCGGTTGTTGTTGTAAGGAATGAATTGGTTGTTTAAATAGTTGCCTAAAATTAAATGCGCGCGTTCGCCTTTAAGCTTTAAAGAGGCATTGATTTGAGCCTTAAAGGTTTTTAGTTTAAAATCTTTATTTAAGGATAACCGCTCTAACAAGGGTAGAATCAAAACTCGTAAAACCAATAAGCAACTTAAAGGATTACCCGGTAAGCCTATAATAATACTTTGATTGAGTCGGGCTAAAGTTACCGGTTTTCCAAGTTTGAGATTGACTTTTTCATAGTAAAAAAGGGCGTTTTTTTCTTTCAAAGCATCTTTAAAAAAGTCTTTATCCCCTACACTCACCCCTGCACTTGAAAGGATGACATCATAGTCTTGTGATTCAAGTGGTTTAAGCTGTAAATTTTTATCATCTTTTAAAACCCCTAGAAAATGCGTGTTGTAGTTTTTAAGCATGTTAAAAATACCCACTGAATTAACATCATAAACCTAGTATTCTAGGGCGTTTTGCCCTAAAGGCACTAATTCATCGCCGCTACTAAATAAAGCGATTTTTAATTTTCTAAACGCTTTGATTTCTTTTAACTCTTGAGAGGCAATGAAGTGCGATATGCTCATAATTCAAACGGGTATTTTTAGGGATTAACACGCTGTTTAAAGAAGCGTTTTCACCCTTTTGACGGATATTGGCGTTTATTTTAAAATCTTTGGGAGCTAGGGCGAAATTTTTATGGCTTTCTAGCATGCATTCTATAGGGATAATCGTTTCTATTCCCTTTGGCACCATCGCTCCAGTCATGATTTTAACGCATTCATTTTCTTTCACTTCTAAAGCGCTCACATCATCCCCGGCAAAAATGCGCTGAACGACTTGAGTTTTTTTGCCTAAATCCTGCATTTTAAACCCATAGCCGTCCATAGCGCTTTGATTGAATTTAGGCAAGGCATGAGCGCAAATAATATCCTCTGCTAAAATGCGCCCCATGCTTTCAAACAAAGAAATAACCTCTATTTCTAAGGGTTTTAGGGGAATGCTAGAATGGATTTTTAGAGCTTCTTTAAAACTAATCATATTGATCCTTTAAAAGATTTTGCTAATGGCGCTAAAGGCCAGGCTGATTTCTTCTTTAAAACGCCCCATGATAGCCGAAGTGATTAAAATAATACCCACAAACCCGATCGCAATTTTAACCGGAAACCCGATAGCGAGCAAGTTGAACTGAGGGTGGGTTTTCATGATCATGCCAAAAATAATATCGCTCAATAACACCAAGCATAAAATAGGGAACGCCATAGAAAACCCTATGACAAACAAGTGCGAAAAGGCTTTGACGATGTTTTTAGCTAACGCTGGTTCAAAGACAAATTGCCCTAAAGGGACGGCTTTTAAGCTGTGATCCACAAACAAAATGATTTGATGGTGGAACGATAAATCTAATAAAATTAAAACCGCTAACAATAAAAGGGCTTGCCCCACAATGGGTTTTTGCGATCCTGAAATAGGATCATACGCGCTCGCCATCGTAAGCCCCATAGAAAAGCTGATGCTATCGGTTGCAAACACTAAGCTTGCAAAGACGATTTGTAAAAAGATAGACGCACACACCCCTAAAAACAGCTCGCATAAACAAGCAATAATAAAACCCTCTGGCGTGTAAGCGGCGTTTGAAAACTCTAAAGTGGGGTAAAAAATCGCGCTTACATACAAGCTCAAAGCCCCACGCACCGACAAAGGCACTAAATGGTTTTCAAAAAAAGGGAAAAAAGACAGCACGCCGCTAACCCTTAAAAACAACAAGAAAAAATCCCTGACATGCGGAGTGCTAAGCTCTTGAATAAAATCTAGCATTCTTTTTCTTTAAGGATAAAAAAGTAGTGCGTTAGCATTAGGGTTTGCAATAAAGTAGCAAAAAAATTAAAAAAAGGGATTAAGGAAAAAAGATAGCAAAAAAACGAAAAACGATAATGCTTCAATCGGTGCTGTTTGAGTAGGTTTTGATAGCTTTGATAATTAAAAATCATGCTGGCTATATCCAAACTCATGGTGTTTTTGAAAAAAAGAAAATGCGCGATTGTAGAAAAAAAGACCCCAAAGAACCCTATAAAGGGAATGAAATAAAAGGGCGTTAAAACCGCTAACAATAAAAGCATAAAGGTGAGCGATTTTAAAAAATATTTAATAGAAAAAAGGACTGAGCCAAATTCTTCTAAAACAACATGGGGATAATATTTTTGGTGTAAATAAGAAACCACCAAAGGGGTGTAAAAAATAGACGCAAAAATATTGATGACTAAACTCAAAAGAATCACGATCCAAAAAATAAGAAAATACACTAACGCTTTAAAAACCCATGCAAACACACCAGCAAAAAAGCCTTGAAAATGGGAATAGTCATTCAAAAATTGCGGTAATAAAGTTTGGCAATAACCCACAATACTCCCGCCATTGTAGTAAAAAACAGCTCCAAAAAAAGCCAGACTCAAAAGGGTAGGGCCAAGATTGATTAAAAGCATTCTAGCGCTTAAAAAATCATTAAAGCTTTTTTTAAGGATAGATAAAGACAAAACCATGACTTGAAATCCTTCTTAACTCACTTTGTTGGGGGTAATTTAAGTGCAAAGTCCCTTAATCTTACATAGCAGGCTTATAAATATGAGATTGACTAAAGGAGTAAAGGAGTATAGAAGTTATTCAAGATGGAATCACATTTATTGCTAAATACACTCCTATGAAGAATGATATAACATAGACCCAAGGACAACAAATTGCTATAGCGATCATAATACCTATTATCTTTATTATTATTCCTTTTTGTAACTTGGAATCTTCTAACAAACATTTTTACCCACTTTTAATGGAATGAATAACTTTAAGCATTTCTTACCCCTTAATGTGAGTTTTCTGTAATCATGATAGCTGATTTTGCTTTAAATTTGCTATAATGTAAATTTAATGATGAAAATTAGTTTAAGGTGGAGAACATACAATGAAAAAAAATATCTTGAATTTAGCGTTAGTGGGTGCGTTGAGCGCGTCGTTTTTGATGGCCAAGCCGGCTCATAACGCAAATAACGCTACGCATAACACGAAAAAAACGACTGATTCTTCAGCAGGCGTGTTAGCTACAGTGGATGGCAGGCCTATCACTAAAAGCGATTTTGATATGATTAAGCAACGAAATCCTAATTTTGATTTTGACAAGCTTAAAGAGAAAGAAAAAGAAGCCTTGATTGATCAAGCCATTCGCACCGCACTTGTAGAAAATGAAGCTAAAACCGAGAAATTGGACAGCACTCCAGAATTTAAAGCGATGATGGAAGCGGTTAAAAAACAGGCTTTAGTGGAATTTTGGGCTAAAAAACAGGCTGAAGAAGTGAAAAAAATCCAAATCCCAGAAAAAGAAATGCAAGATTTTTACAACGCTAATAAAGATCAGCTTTTTGTCAAGCAAGAAGCCCATGCTAGGCATATTTTAGTGAAAACCGAAGATGAGGCTAAACGGATTATTTCTGAGATTGACAAACAGCCAAAGACTAAAAAAGAAGCCAAATTCATTGAGTTAGCCAATCGCGATACGATTGATCCTAACAGCAAGAATGCGCAAAATGGCGGTGATTTAGGGAAATTCCAAAAAAACCAAATGGCTCCGGATTTTTCTAAAGCCGCTTTCGCTTTAACTCCTGGGAATTACACTAAAACCCCTGTTAAAACAGAGTTTGGTTATCATATTATCTATTTGATTTCTAAAGATAGCCCTGTAACTTATACTTATGAGCAGGCTAAACCCACCATTAAGGGGATGTTACAAGAAAAGCTTTTCCAAGAACGCATGAATCAACGGATTGAGGAATTAAGAAAGCACGCTAAAATTGTTATCAACAAGTGATTGATGAGGTGTTATTATGTTAGTTAAAGGCAATGAAATCTTGTTGAAAGCCCATAAAGAAGGTTATGGGGTAGGGGCGTTTAATTTCGTGAATTTTGAAATGCTAAACGCTATTTTTGAAGCAGGAAATGAGGAAAATTCCCCGCTTTTCATTCAAGCGAGTGAGGGAGCGATCAAATACATGGGGATTGATATGGCGGTGGGCATGGTGAAAATCATGTGCGAACGCTACCCGCACATTCCTGTAGCCTTACACCTAGATCACGGCACGACTTTTGAAAGCTGCGAAAAAGCCGTGAAAGCGGGTTTCACTTCTGTGATGATTGATGCGTCTCATCATGCTTTTGAAGAAAATTTGGAATTGACTTCCAAAGTGGTCAAAATGGCGCATAACGCTGGAGTGAGTGTGGAAGCGGAGTTGGGGCGTTTAATGGGGATTGAAGACAATATTTCGGTAGATGAAAAAGACGCAGTGTTAGTGAATCCTAAAGAAGCGGAGCAGTTTGTTAAAGAATCTCAAGTGGATTACTTAGCCCCAGCCATTGGGACAAGCCATGGAGCGTTTAAGTTTAAAGGCGAGCCAAAATTGGATTTTGAACGCTTGCAAGAAGTTAAAAGGCTCACTAATATCCCTTTAGTTTTGCATGGAGCGAGCGCGATACCAGATAGTGTGAGGAAATCTTATTTGGACGCTGGAGGCGATTTGAAAGGCTCTAAGGGCGTGCCTTTTGAATTTTTACAAGAATCCGTGAAAGGGGGGATCAATAAGGTCAATACCGACACGGATTTAAGGATCGCTTTCATTGCAGAAGTGCGCAAGGTGGCCAATGAAGATAAGAGCCAATTTGATTTGAGGAAGTTTTTTTCTCCGGCCCAATTAGCGCTTAAAAATGTGGTCAAAGATCGCATGAAACTTTTGGGCAGTGCTAATAGAATTTAATCAACAAGGAAAGAATGTAACATGGCGATTGGGATGAGTGAGCTCAAAAAGGGCTTAAAAATTGAATTGGGTGGTGTGCCTTATAGGATCGTAGAATACCAGCATGTCAAGCCTGGCAAGGGTGCGGCTTTTGTGCGCGCGAAAATCAAGTCGTTTTTAGATGGTAAGGTGATTGAGAAGACTTTCCATGCGGGGGATAAGTGCGAAGAGCCTAATCTGGTTGAAAAAACGATGCAATACCTTTATCATGATGGCGATACATACCAATTCATGGACATAGAGAGCTATGAGCAAATCGCTTTGAACGACTCTCAAGTGGGCGAGGCTTCTAAATGGATGCTAGACGGCATGCAAGTGCAGGTTTTATTGCATAATGACAAGGCGATTTCAGTGGATGTGCCGCAAGTTGTGGCTCTAAAGATTGTAGAAACAGCCCCTAATTTTAAGGGCGATACTTCAAGTGCGAGCAAAAAACCAGCGACTTTAGAAACCGGTGCGGTCGTGCAAGTGCCTTTCCATGTTTTAGAGGGTGAGATAATTAAAGTCAATACGGAAACAGAAGAGTATCTTGAAAAGGTGAAGTGAGATTATTTTTTTATTGAGTTAGTGCTTCAGACACAGCTTTTTTGTCATAAGGGGTGTTACTAGCCCCTTATTTGGGTTTTGTTCAATGGGCTTTGTTTAAAATGCGTGTGGAATCTGTGATTAAAAATGATTTAAAATTTCTTTTCTCTGTTCTCGCTTGGAATTGATTATGAAATATAAAAAATGTTTTAGTATTTTTTACAATCTAAGAAAGAGCTTGATTTAACCAAACGAATAATCTCTTAAAAAAGCTGTCTTTTTGGGGGTATTAAGCACAAAGTATTTCTTTATTCCCTTAAAAAATGGGTTTTACTATAAAGTTTAAAACGATAACGACAAGGTAATCCTATTTTTATTAAAAATTAAAGTTAATTGAAATTTAAATAAGGTTCTAGTTGCAATATGTGATGAGAACGATGCCCCTATCCCCTTAAGAGTTTAAAATAAGAGTTTAAAATAAAGAAAATGAGCCTAAAATCAAATCTAAAACCACAAAACAAAATTTAAAACCCCCATTTTTTAATCAAACCTGCAATGGGCGTTCTATACCATCAGCGCTTAAAGGGGTGTTGGCTTTTAAGAATTTTGATGCTTTTTGGCCTAAAACTTCTTTATAAAATTTAGGGTGTAAGCCAAGGTTGGGGCGTAAGGCTTTGATATTATCGCTAGTCAATGCTTCGCCTTTTTGAATATCCTTAATGACAAATAAAGAGCGCATAAAGAATCTTCGCTCCTCTAAAGTCTTTGAATTGATTTTAGGCTCTTCTTCGCCCAAGGCTAAAACGCTTTGCTTGATGGCTTCAACCATGCTTTTAAATTCGTTAAAATCCATGCTAAAAGCGCTGTCTGGGGTTTGTAAGGATTTGTTTAAAATGAAATGCTTTTCTATCATGCTCGCTCCTAAAGTGGTGGCTAGAATGGGGCAAAGAGAGCCAATCGTGTGATCGCTCAAGCCAAATTTAACGCCAAATGTTTCGCCTAATTTAACCATGCTCAATAAATTAGCGTCTTCTATTTTGCTAGGATAAGCGCTCACGCATTTTAAAAGGGTGATGTCAAAATTACCCACTCGTTTGCACAACGAGATAGCGTCTTGCAATTCAATGCTTGTAGCGATACCGCTAGAAAGGATAATGGGCTTTTTTGTGCGAGCGGCTTTTTCAATCAAGTCTAAATCAACGATTTCAAAACTAGCGATTTTATACATGGGGCAATTTAGGCTCTCTAAAAGTTCTAAAGCTTTTGAGCTAAAAGGCGAGCTAAAAATGCCTAAATCAAGCTTTTTAGCCAATTCAAACAATTCAGCATGCCATTCTAGGGGGGTGGAAGCCTTTTGATACAATTCATACAAATTTTCTTTATCCCATAAAGTGCCTTGAATGATGAAAGGATCTTCTTTAGAGTTTAAAGTCATGCAGCTTGGCGTGTAGGTTTGGAGCTTGACAAAATCTGCGCCGCTTTCCTTAATGGCATGAAGGCTTTCTTTGGCGAGATTTAAATCCTGGTTGTGATTAGCGCTCAATTCGGCGACAATTTTAGGGCGTTGTAACATTTCTTATTTCTCCTTAATCAAAACTTCTTTTTCTAAGCGATAGACTTGAGAGCAAGTGAAAGCCAAAGGCTCATCATGCGTGGCTAGAACTAACGCCCCTTCTTTTTCCGTAATGTAATTTTGCAGCATGCTGATGACTTGATTAGCGCTAGTGGTGTCTAAATTCCCAGTGGGTTCATCAGCGATAATGATTTTAGGTTTTTTAGAAAGCACTCTAGCGATGCTTAAGCGTTGTTGCTGGCCGCCGCTCAATTCACCCACGCCTTGTTTTAGGGTGTGGGCTATACCTAATTTTTCTAAAAGGGAATGATCGATTTCTTGCTTGGCTAGGATTGAAGCGACTTGCAAGTTTTCTAAAGCGCTAAAACCCTTAAAAAGGTAATGTGATTGAAAGACTATACCCACTTTTAAGCGCCGTAATTCCAAAAGCTTTTTGGAATTTAAGGCATAAACATCTTGGTGTTCTAACAAACTAACTATTCCGCTATCCGGTTTTAGCATGGTGGCTAAATGGCTTAAAAGCGTGCTTTTACCGCTCCCGCTCACGCCTAAAATCGCTAGGCTTTCTTTGGGTTTAATGCGCAAATTCACGCCATTATAAAGAGGTTTTTCAAAGGCATGAGAAATATTGGTCGCTTTAATCATTATCGTTTCCTAAAAAGAATATCGCCTAATAAACTAGGGTTTAGAATGTAAGAAGTTGAAAAGTTCGCGCTGTGCAAGATGATTTTATCATAACGCCTTGCATAGTATTTTAAAAGCGTTTTTTGTAAGGTGGGTTCAATGCTTGGGCTAAACCATGCGTTATTGCTCATCACGATAAAAATTTTTGAAGAGCTGTTTGAATAAGCGGGTTTGGAAGTGCCTTCATAGCAAATCAGGGGGCGAAAAGTAAAATCGTCTAATGTAAAATCGCTGAAACTAGAAGCGTTGCGGTATAAATAAGCGCTCTCGCCAAAAAAGAGTTTTTCAAGGGGTTTTTGAAGAAACTCCGGTAAAGGCATTGTCTCACCAAAGGGGGCTAAAACCACTTTATCAGCGATCTGAACGCTTTCTTTAGAAAATAAAAACGAGCTGTTATAAAGGCTATAGCCTTGAGTCCGTAATGTCCCTATTAAAATAGCAATATTACCGCTTAAATCTTCTAGCTTGGCTTTAAAGGGGGAGTTTTCCAAAGCTATAGGGTATGCAGTCTCTGGAAAAACAATCAAGGTTTTTTGTTTGCTTTGAGCGAGCTTGATTTCTTTAAGAATGTTGTTTTCAATATCGTTAAGGTAATTTGAGTCAAATTTCAAATCTTGGGGCGTTTTCGTAGAGACTAATTCAATATTTTCAACCTTTTTCAAACCGCTTGTTTTAAAACCATTAAAATCCAACGCGCCAAGTAACAATAAAACCGCTATGATCCTGTATTTTTTAAATGGTTTAGCGCTCAAAAAAATGCAAGCCAAAAAAACAAGCCCTAGCGATAATTTATCCACCCTAAACACGCTATAAGAAAAAAAGCTATCCGGGACTAACCAATCAAATCCAAAGGGGTGGATAAAACTAGAGCCTAAAAAACTCAAAAGCCTGAAATAGGGGTTTTCAAAATAGAGCAACAAATAAAATAAAACCCCATAAACTAACGCTATTAAAAGAATGATTAAGGGTAATAAATAAGTGAAATCCGAGTAACGAAAGCTTAAAGCGCACCAATAAAACAATAACACCCCCACAAAAAACCCCAAAGCAAAAGCGCTATTTCTGGGGGTTTTTAAAAACGCTAGCATGCTTAAAGGGGCTAACAGGCTTGTGAGTATGATAGGAATATAGGGGTTTTCAATCGCATAAGCGTCTAAAACAGCATTCACATACACGCTTGAAACAAACGTGCACGCTAATAAAAAGGCGTTTTGATTGAATGGAATAAGACGCATGGCTAAATTGTGAAACCTTGAGATTGTTTTAGTGTATTATAGCTATATTTTAATTTAAGAATTTCAGATTGATTTTTTTAAGGGTAGTTTTTTTTAAGTTGTGTTATTATTTTCAAATTTCAAGTCTAAAGAGTGCGGGTTGATAGCGTTAAAAGTCATGGGCGTTTTTGAACGCTCACTATCTTTATGCGAGATATATGAGAGAAAGGTTTGGGTTTAGGGTTTGAATTATATTGATTTGGCGTTACTTGTGGTGGTGGTAGCCTTTGGGATTAGGGGATTTTATCATGGCTTCGTGAGTGAAGTGGCGGGGATTTTAGGGATTGTGCTTGGCGTGTATTTAGCGTCTCGCTATTCTGTGGCTGTTGGAAATTTATTTTCACAGCATTTGTATGATTTAAGAAATGAAACCATGACGAATTTCATCGGTTTTTTATTGGTGTTAGCGTCTATTTGGGTGTTTTTTTTAGCTTTTGGAGTGTTGCTGGGCAAGGTGTTAGTCTTTAGTGGATTAGGCATTATAGACAAAGCGTTAGGGTTTATTTTTTCATGCTTGAAGACTTTTTTAGTGCTTTCTTTCATCCTTTATGTGCTCTCTAAAATGGAAGTAATGAAAGACGCTAACGCCTACTTGCAAGAAAAAAGCGCTTTTTTTTCTACCATGAAAAGCATTGCCAGTAAGATCATGCGCCTTGATGGCGTCAAACATGTGGAGCAAAACCTTAAAGACAACCTTGAAGAAATGAGCGATGGAGTCAAAAATAAAGAATCTTTCAATAAAGCTAAAGAGTCTTTTGATAAAGCGATGGATAAGGGCGTGGAGACTTTAAAAGAAAAGGCTAAAGAATTGCCTAAAAACATGCTGGATCCAAAAGCTAACCAAACCCCACCAAACCCCACCCCACCTAATAAAGAACCCCTATAAAGGCATGACATGTTTTCTAACCAATACATCCAACAACGTATCCATAAAGCCAATAGCTTGAGAAAAGAAGGGAAAAACCCTTATAAAAATGGCTTGAAACGAAGCCTTACAAACGCCGCTTTTTTAGAAAAATACGCTTATGTTAAGGACTTAGAAGAGCCTAAAGACAAAGAAAAATGCGAGAGTATTGTAGGAAGAGTTAAGCTTTTGCGTTTAATGGGTAAGGCATGCTTTATTAAAATTGAAGATGAAAGTGCGATTTTACAAGCTTATGTTTCGCAAAATGAATTGAATGATGAGTTTAAAAGCCTGAAAAAGCATTTAGAAGTGGGCGATATTGTGTGGGTGAAAGGTTTCCCTTTTGCTACCAAAACCGGTGAATTAAGCGTTCATGCCCTAGAATTTCATATTTTAAGCAAAACCATTGTGCCTTTACCTGAAAAATTCCATGGACTGAGCGATATAGAATTGCGTTACCGCCAGCGCTACTTGGATTTGATAGTCAATCCTGGCGTTAAAGATGTGTTTAAAAAACGCAGTTTGATTGTCTCTAGCGTGCGGAAATTCTTTGAAATGGAAGGGTTTTTAGAAGTGGAAACCCCCATGATGCACCCCATTCCTGGCGGGGCGAACGCAAGGCCTTTTATCACTTATCATAACGCTTTAGAAATTGAAAGGTATTTAAGAATCGCTCCAGAATTATACCTCAAACGCTTGATTGTGGGGGGGTTTGAAGCGGTGTTTGAAATCAATCGTAATTTCAGGAATGAGGGCATGGATCACAGCCATAACCCCGAATTTACGATGATTGAGTTTTATTGGGCGTATCACACTTATGAAGATTTGATTGAACTCAGCAAGAGGCTATTTGACTACTTGCTAAAGACTTTAAATTTAGATTCAAAAATCATTTATAACGATATGGAAGTGGATTTCAACCAAACGAGCGTGATTTCCTATTTGGACGCTTTGGAAACAATAGGGGGCATTAGTAGGGATATTTTAGAAAAAGAAGATAGGCTTTTGGCTTATTTGTTAGAGCAAGGCATCAAAGTAGAGCCCAATCTCACTTATGGTAAATTGCTCGCTGAAGCGTTTGATCATTTTGTAGAGCACCAACTCATTAACCCCACTTTTGTAACCCAATACCCCATTGAGATTAGCCCCTTAGCCAGACGCAACGATAATAACCCTAATGTTGCTGACAGGTTTGAATTGTTTATTGCAGGAAAAGAAATCGCTAACGGCTTTAGCGAGTTGAACGATCCTTTAGATCAATTAGAACGCTTTAAAAATCAAGTGGCTGAAAAAGAAAAAGGCGATGAAGAAGCCCAATACATGGATGAAGATTATGTGTGGGCGTTAGCCCATGGAATGCCCCCCACTGCAGGGCAAGGCATAGGCATTGACAGATTAGTGATGCTACTCACTGGAGCTAAAAGCATTAAAGATGTGATTTTATTCCCAGCGATGCGTCCTGTTAAAAACGATTTTAATGTTGAGGGTGAAGAATAATGGCGTATTTTTTAGAACAAACTGATAGTGAAATTTTTGAGCTCATCTTTGAAGAATATAAGCGGCAAAATGAGCATTTAGAAATGATAGCGAGCGAGAATTACACTTTTGCAAGCGTTATGGAGGCTATGGGGAGTGTTTTAACGAATAAATACGCTGAAGGCTATCCTAACAAGCGCTACTATGGAGGCTGTGAAGTGGTGGATAAAATAGAAAGCTTGGCTATAGAAAGGGCTAAAAAGCTTTTTAATTGCCAGTTCGCTAATGTGCAAGCGCATTCAGGCTCACAAGCCAATAACGCTGTCTATCACGCTCTTTTAAAGCCTTATGACAAGATTTTAGGCATGGATTTAAGCTGTGGAGGGCATTTAACGCATGGCGCTAAAGTGAGCTTAACCGGCAAGCATTATCAGAGCTTTTCTTATGGCGTGAATTTGGATGGCTATATTGATTATGAAGAAGCGCTAAAAATCGCTCAAAGCGTTAAGCCAGAAATCATTGTGTGTGGGTTCTCAGCCTATCCAAGGGAGATTGATTTTAAGAAATTTAGAGAAATCGCTGATGAAGTGGGGGCGTTACTATTAGGCGATATAGCCCATGTGGCAGGGCTTGTGGTAACCGGTGAGCATGCCCATCCTTTCCCGCATTGCCATGTGGTTTCAAGCACCACTCATAAGACCTTAAGAGGGCCTAGAGGGGGGCTTATTTTAACCAATGATGAAGAGATAGCGGCTAAGATTGATAAAGCGATTTTTCCAGGAACTCAAGGCGGGCCTTTGATGCATGTCATTGCTGCTAAAGCGGTGGGGTTTAAAGAGAATCTAAAACCAGAATTTAAAGCTTATGCAAAATTAGTGAAATCTAACATGCAAGTTCTCGCTAAAGCGTTAAAAGAAAAAAACCATAAATTAGTGAGTGGTGGCACTTCTAACCATTTGCTTTTAATGGATTTCTTAGACAAGCCTTATAGCGGGAAAGACGCTGATATTGCATTAGGGAATGCCGGAATCACCGTGAATAAAAATACCATTCCTGGCGAAACGCGCAGCCCTTTTGTAACGAGCGGGATAAGGATTGGATCAGCGGCATTGAGTGCAAGGGGCATGGGAGCTAAAGAATTTGAAATCATAGGGAATAAAATATCAGATATTTTGAATGATATTAATAATGTTAGTTTGCAATTGCATGTGAAAGAAGAATTGAAAGCAATGATTAATCAATTTCCTGTGTACCACCAACCTATTTTTTAAGGAAGTCAAGATGACAGAAATGGAATTAAAGCTCATTAAGATAGACACAAGCCATTATTTTGAAAAAAAACCAGGCTTGGGGGAGAGGGTGGATTATGCGGGGCGTTGCTACTATAATAAATTCCAAAGAGTGAATGCCATGCTCACAAGCTCGCTCATTCAAAAGCATTTGAAAAGGGAAATAGAAATCGCGCACAATCTCATCTTGCGTAACGATAAGGTGGAAAACATTGTGTTTGATTATAACGGGAGGAACCCGGAGCGTTTTTATCATAAGGCGCAGTTATTGCTTCGTGAGGAAGGTTTTATGAATTTTACCGCTTATAACACGAAGACGCCAGGGCATTTGCATTTGTATGTGCATAAGGGGCATACGGAATTAGGCGAGGGTGAAAGGTTGGTTAAAACTTTGTCTATGAAATTAGCGCAAGGGTTGCCTAAAGAATGGAGAGTCTTCCCTAGCAATGAATGGCCTAAGGAATTTAATATTTTAGCTTTACCTTATGAAGTGTTTGCAAAAGAGCGAGGGAGCTCTTGGGCGAAGCATTTATAACAATTTTTGAAAGGATTTTTGATGTCAGAAAAAGAAAGACTGAATGAAGTGATCTTAGAAGAAGAAAATAATGGGGGCGGCACTAAAAAGGTGTTTTTGATCGTGGCTATAGCCATTATCATTTTAGCGGTGCTTTTAATGGTGTTTTGGAAAAGCACGAGAGTCGCTCCTAAAGAGACTTTTTTACAAACCGATAGCGGCATGCAAAAAATAGGCAACACTAAAGACGAGAAAAAAGACGATGCGTTTGAAAGCTTGAATTTGGATCCTTCCAAGCAAGAAAGCGATCTGGACAAAGTGGCGGATAATATTAAAAAGCAAGAAAATGATGCGTTTAACATGCCCATTCAAACCAATCAAACTCAAACGGAGATGAAAACAACAAAAACAACAGAAGAAACGCAAGAAGCTAAAAAAGAATTAAAAGTTGTTGAGCGCACTCCCATGAACGCTCAAAAAGAATCTCAAGCTGTGGCTAAAAAAGAAACCCCCCATACAAAGCCTAAAGTAACCCCTAAAGATAAAGAAGCTCATAAAGATAAAGATAAGCATGTGGCTAAAGAGCCAAAAGCCAAAAAAGAAGCTCATAAAGAAGTTTCTAAAAAAGCCAATTCTAAAACCAATCTTACTAAAGGGCATTATTTGCAAGTGGGGGTTTTTGCACACACACCTAACAAAGCGTTTTTGCAAGCGTTTAACCAATTCCCCCATAAGATTGAAGATAGGGGGGCTACTAAACGCTATCTCATAGGCCCTTATAAGAGCAAGCAAGAAGCTTTAATGCATGCCGATGAAGTCAGCAAAAAGATGACTAAACCGGTTGTCATAGAAGTGCGTTAAAGATTTTACAAATTTAAAAGAGCTTAATCAAGCGGTAATCTTTTGTGATACGCTTTTAGGGATTAGAGGGATTTATGAGGGAGAGTTCGCAAAATATCTCCTGTTCCCTTAAGAGTTTTGTATAAAACTAAAGTAATCCCAAAAAAAATAAAGAGCGTTATGAATTTAATGGGTAGCAAAAAATATGATGGCTTTTTGACTAACGGGCAAAAACTAAGACAGCTAAAACAAAGTGATAGCCTTTAGTAAAGTAGGGGTGAGAGGAGAAAAAAATGGAAAAACATGCGTTTTAAATCAAATATTCATACCCACTACTAGCAGTCAAGGGGAAACAACAAATATTAGACCGCACGAAAGAATTATAATATAAAAAAGATTGAAACGGCTTTTAAGATTATTAATCCGTATGATTTTACCAACAAGAAAGTATCAGTCATTTTAATGGGTTTTTTAAAATTAGCTATAATTAAGGGTTTAAAAAAGACATAATCCTTAAAAAAGAGTTTGAACATGTTAGAAAAATTGATTGAAAGAGTGTTGTTTGCCACTCGTTGGTTGCTAGCCCCTTTATGCATTGCCATGTCGTTAGTGCTGGTGGTTTTAGGCTATGTGTTCATGAAAGAGTTGTGGCACATGCTCAGCCATTTAGACACGATCAGCGAAACGGATTTGGTTTTATCAGCCTTAGGATTAGTGGATTTGTTGTTTATGGCCGGGCTTGTTTTAATGGTGTTGCTCGCCAGTTATGAAAGCTTTGTTTCTAAATTAGACAAGGTGGATGCTAGTGAAATCACTTGGCTAAAGCACACGGATTTTAACGCTTTAAAATTAAAGGTTTCACTCTCCATTGTAGCCATTTCGGCGATTTTCTTGCTCAAACGCTACATGAGTTTGGAAGATGTTTTATCCAGTATTCCTAAAGACACACCCCTATCGCATAACCCCATTTTTTGGCAAGTGGTGATCCATTTGGTGTTTGTGTGTTCAGCGCTTTTAGCCGCCGTTACCAATAATATCGCTTTTTCGCAAAATAAAGGGCATTAAAAGTTTTAAAGCTCTCTTTCAGGAAGGACTTTAGACCATTCTTTAATCAAGCGTAAGAATAAGGAAGTATCAGGCGAAGTTTTTTCATGGATTAAAATCCCTTCTTCCACCGCTTCCCAAATAACTCTGTGCCGATACACCACCAAATGCCATGATTGTTGGGCATGATCTTTAAGCGACAAACGCACCCTTTTAGCAAAAGACGGGTTGTCAAACAAGACCGCGCTTTCAGTGTTGATGTATGCAGAGCGCGGATCGATATTAAAACTCCCTAGAAGCGTTAAATTGTCATCAAAAACAATCGTCTTGCCGTGTAAGGAATGTTTGGTGCTAAAACGCCCTTTAATCTGGCGGTTGAAAAAATCGTTTCGTATTTCATAGACATTCGCGCCCATTCGCACTAATTGGTTGCGATACCTTTCCCATGCCCCATAGACCACTATCGCATCAGTAGATGAAAGGGAATTGGTAAGAATATTCAATTCAATCCCCTTAGAAATTTGATTTTTAAAGATTTTCATCATCTTTTTACCTGGAATAAAATACGATGAAGCGATAAAAACGGAGTCCTTAGCGTTTTTAAGGGCTTTCTCAAAAGCGATTTTGATAGGCGAATACAAGAGCGTGTCAATTTTTTTGGGTGAATCGGCTAAAAAAATTGCATTCCCGTAATAAATAGGGTATTGGCATTTTTGGAAGCGTTCTATAAAATCATTGACTTTTTTTTCAAACTGGTTTTTGTCTTCAGCGCTGATAGGGATTTTTTCATGGAGTTTAGCGATTTCTTTAGCGTTATTTTTGAGTCTTTTATGGGTTCTCAATAATGAAACAGGGATAGAGCGGTGGAACCTCCAATAGCGTTCAAAGCTTTCTTTGGCTTTTGAAGCAACCCCCCCAAAAAACAAAGCGTCTAAATCTAAAAAATTCGTCTCTAAATCGTTATCAAAATAATTGTCCCCGATATTGCGCCCCCCTATAATGACAGCGAAATTATCCACGATGAAAAGCTTGTTGTGCATGCGTTTTTTAATGCGCTCATAATCCGCAAGCATTTCAAAATAACGCAAGCCTTTATTGCGGATATAGTAGGGGTTAAAAATTTTCACTTCAATATTTTTATGGAAATTTAAGAGCATAATATCTGAAAAATCTGAATCCAATCCGTTATCGTCTAAAAGGATGCGCACTTTTACCCCACGATTGGCCGCACTTAAAAGTTCTTTAGCGATCACTTGAGAGGAAAGATCGTTCTTATAGATATAAGTTTGCATGTCAATGCTTTTTTGGCTCATTCTGATAAGACCCACTCTATGCAACAAGGCATCAAAGCCGTCTTCTAAAAGAATAGCCGCACTATGGTTAGGATTTTCTTTTAAATTTTTAGCGTATAAGCTCCCAATGGTGGTAGTGTAGGGATCATAAGAGATAGGGGGGCTTGAGATGGGAGTCTTATAGACTAACCCAAAACACCCGTTAAAAAAAAAGACGCTTAAAAGGACTAAAAAGATTTTCAAAAACGACCCACTAAAAAGAAATTAGCGGCTTTTACCCACTTTCAACATCCTGTTACGCAAAGTGGCGATACTGCTTTGCAAGGGTAATTCTTTAGGGCAAGTGTCATGGCAAGCGATCAGGCTCATGCACCCAAAAACACCATCATCATCGCCAACTAACTCATAAAAATCGTCATCGCTTCTTTCATCGTGGCTGTCAATCATAAAACGCATGGCTCTGTTCATGCCAGCAGCTCCAATGAAATTAGGGCGCATGAGTTTAGTCCCACAAGAAGCGATACAACACCCGCATTCAATACACCTGTCCAGTTCGAAGACTTCTTGGGCTTCATCAGGCTCAATCCTTTTTTCCGGCTGGGTAATATCCACTTCTTCTTTAGAATGCGCCCAGCTCTCCACCCTTTTAGTCATATCGCTAAACCAATCTCCCGTATTCACGCTCAAATCTTTAATGAGTGTAAAACTAGGCATGGGCATCAGCGTGATCACCCCGCTTTCAAAGCTAGAAGTTAGGGTTTTACAAGCCAATCTTGGTCTCCCATTAACCATCATCGCACAAGAGCCGCAAATCCCAGCACGGCACACAAAATCAAAGCTCAAATCCGGATCTTGATGCTCTCTAATGAGGTTTAAAGCGATAAAGAGCGTCATGGATGGGGTTTCTTTCAATTGATACTCTTTAAAATGCGGCTTACTCACCGCACTTTGAGGGTCAAACTTTAGCACTCTAACTACAATCGTTCGTTCATTATCACTCATGGTGTTCTCCTTTTAGGTTAGCGTTGTGTTTGTCTAATAAATCATGGACATTGAAAGAATACAAATGTTCCCCCCTAGCCCTCACTTCTTCATCTTCTAAACGCATATTCCTAGCCTTGTATTTTTCTTGCAATTCAAAAGGCATGAGTGCGTGTTGGACTTCTACCCTGTCTTTTCCAAGCTTTTCTAATTCTAAAATCGTTCTCAAAATCTCAGCGTCGCGCTCTTCTTTTTTGGGGTGGGGAATGAAATTGCCCTTTTTGCCATAGCCCCTAAAATCAGGGCTGATTTCCATTTTCATCACATCTAATTCTTCGTATTCAATCGTGGGCATGTCTTGCTCAGTGCTAGGCCAGCTCGCTAAAGTCCGATTAAGCCATTTTTCATCGTCTCTTTTAGGGTAGTCAATCCTTGTGTGAGCCCCTCTGCTTTCAGTGCGCAGTAACGCCCCTTGAGTGATGCAAAGCGCGAGTTTGAGCATTTTTTTGGTGCGGTAAGCGTCTTCTAATTCAGGGTTATTGTGCAAAACCTTGTTTTTCACGCAAATGTTTTTGGAGCGTGCATAAAGTTCTTGCAATTCTTTAAGGGCTTCTTCTAGTCTTTTGCCTTCTCTAAAAACGCCCACTTTTTCATCCATGACTTCTTTCATGCGTTCTCTGATTTCATACACATCTTCCTTGCCTTCATTGTGCAATAAAAAATGCATGTAATCTTGGCTTTCTTTAATGAAAGCTTCCACCTTTTGCGTGTTGATTTCAATTTGTGCTTCTAAACAATGCGAGGCGAAATAATCCCCTATAATCATGCCAGCTACCACGGCCTCACTCACGGAATTACCCCCCAAGCGGTTAAACCCATGCAAATCCCAGCATGCCGCTTCGCCCGCACAGAACAAGCCTTTCAAGTGGGTTTCGCCTTTAGGGTTTGTCCTAACCCCACCCATAGAATAGTGTTGCATGGGTTTTATGGGGATCCAGCCTTTTTGCTTAGCCATCGCTTGCCCGTATTCAGGCTCATTAGCGGGCACTCCTTGCATGTTGTCTTTGGTTTGCTCTTCGCTATCCGCCGGATCAATACCCGCAAAAGTCATGGCAATATCGCGCACATCCCTTAAATTTTTTTCCACATGGTTACGCCCTAAAATAGCAATATCCAGCCACACATGATCCCCATAAGGCGATTTGGCTCCATAGCCTTTTTGGATATGCTCTAAAATCCGCCTTGAGACCACATCCCTACTCGCAAGCTCTTTTTTCTCCGGCTCATAAGCGGGCATGAAGCGTCTGCCAAATTTGTCTCTTAAAACCCCTCCATCGCCCCTACAGCCTTCAGTCATTAAAATCCCGCTTGGCACTAAAGCGGTAGGGTGGAATTGCACCGCTTCCATGTTGCCTAATTTAGCCACGCCGGTTTCTAAAGCGCTTGCAGCCCCAGATCCATCGCAAATCACGGCGTTAGTGGTGTGTTTGTACACGCGTCCATAACCTCCGGTAGCTAAAAGCGTGCCTTTAGAAACATACGCTGAAATTTCGCCTGTGATCAAATCCCTTACCACCGCCCCGTAACATTTATTATTATGATGAATGAAAGCGAGCATGTCCTTTCTGTCTTGAATATCCACTTTGTGGTGTAAGGCTTCATTAGCGACCGCATAAAGCATGGTATGCCCTGTAGCATCAGCCGTAAAACATGTGCGCCATTTTTTAGTGCCGCCAAAATCACGGCTTAGAATATAACCATGCCTATCGTCTCTTTCAGTGATCGTAACATGCTCACCATTGACGACCGCAGGCCTATCGCCTTTTTTAATCCTAGTCCAAGGCACCCCCCAACTGGCCAATTCCCTAATGGCTTTAGGGGCAGTGGTTACAAACATCCTAGCCACTTGCTGATCACACCCCCAATCGCTCCCCTTAACCGTGTCTAAAAAGTGCAAATCTTCATTATCGCCCTCGCTTTTTTTAGCGTTCGCAAGGCTTGCTTGCATGCCCCCTTGAGCGGCTGCAGAGTGCGAACGCCTGACAGGCACTAGGCTTAAAACGATGGTGTTTAAACCCTTTTGTTTGCATGCGATACTAGCCCTTAACCCAGCCAATCCGCCTCCAATAATTAGTGCATCACAATATGTTATTTTCATTTTCTACCCTTATTCTTTGTGGAATTTCCCATCAGCTTCTATGGCTTCTTGCATGGTTTTAATGCCATTGTCCTTATTTTCTAAACCTTTTTTAATGTAAGCCCCATAGGTGCAAAGCCCTAAAACAATAAAAAACACGCTCATCGCCCATTTGACTTTTCTCAAACCTTGAATGCTCACATTCTTAAACCACCCCCATTTAATCGCTAAGCGATACAACCCAATAGAGCCATGCAATTCTACGGCAAACAATAAGAAAATATACAAAAGCCAAAAGTTTTGCGTTACAAAACGATAGCTTGAGCCATGGGGCCCGATACTTTCAGGCTCTGTGAGCATGACAAATAAGTGGATACTCGCTAAGAAAAACATCGCAAACCCGGTTATGGCTTGAATAAACCACAAGCTCGTATCGCCATGTTTCATCAAATGCTTATGGGTTTTAAAAACTTTGTATTGCCTGTAATTGATAGGGAATTTCCGAAGTGCCAAAAAAGCATGTGCGACTAAAATAAGAATAATCCCTGCTGCAACCACGCTCACAATAGCCGGCTCGCCTGCTTTTAAAAACAAACTCCCTTCAAAAAATTTCGCTACTTTATACATGGCTTCATCGCTAATCAAGATGCTTGAGACCAAAAACATGTGTGCGATCATAAAGAGCGCTAAAATCAAGCCCGTAGCACTCTGTAAAAAATCTAGCTTAGCATAAATACCGCTTTTTTTAAGCCCTTTGCTAGCGCCATAATAACCCTCTATAATTTCTTCTTGTTGCATAAAAACTGCTCCTAAAAACTCAAAATTAACCTGAATCGTTTGATGCAAAAACACTGCCTTAATTTTACTACATTTGAAATAATTTTTCTTATAAACAAAACCTAAATTAAGAAAAAATTCAATTCAAGGGGGCTATTGTTTAAAATTTACATTTTTTAAACGCTATTGGATATAATAAGGGATAGTTACCACCTAATAAAATAAGGATCATTCAATGACAAAAATTGCCATGGCTAATTTTAAATCCGCTATGCCTATTTTTAAAAGCCATGCGTATTTAAAAGAATTAGAAAAGACTTTAAAACCGCAGCATTTTGATAGGGTGTTTGTATTCCCTGATTTTTTGGGGTTATTGCCTAACGCATTTTTGCATTTCACTTTAGGAGTGCAAAACGCTTACCCTAGAGATTGTGGAGCTTTTACCGGTGAAATCACTTCAAAGCATTTAGAAGAATTGAAAATCAACACGCTTTTAATAGGGCATAGCGAGAGGCGAATGCTTTTAAAGGAAAGTCCTAGCTTTTTGAAAGAAAAGTTTGATTTTTTTAAAAGTAAAAATTTTAAAATCATCTATTGTATTGGCGAAGAATTAACGACCAGAGAAAAGAGTTTTAAGGCTGTAAAGGAATTTTTAAATGAGCAATTAGAAAATATTGATCTTGATTATCCCAATTTAGTGGTGGCGTATGAGCCTATTTGGGCGATTGGCGCAAAAAAGAGCGCTTCTTTAGAAGATATTTATCTCACGCATGGTTTTCTAAAGCAAATTTTAAATCAAAAAACGCCCTTGTTGTATGGGGGGAGCGTGAATACACAAAACGCTAAAGAAATTTTAGGGATTGATAGCGTGGACGGCTTATTGATCGGGAGTGCGTCTTTGGAATTAGAAAATTTTAAAACAATCATTTCATTTTTATAAAGGAAAATCATGGGATTTTTAAAAGGTAAAAAAGGGCTTATTGTAGGGGTGGCAAACAATAAATCCATCGCTTATGGGATCGCACAATCTTGTTTCAATCAAGGGGCTACTTTGGCTTTCACTTATTTGAATGAGAGCTTAGAAAAGCGCGTGAGGCCTATCGCACAGGAATTGAATAGCCCCTATGTGTATGAATTAGATGTGAGCAAAGAAGAGCATTTCAAGTCGCTATACAATAGCGTTAAGCAGGATTTAGGCTCATTGGATTTTATCGTTCATAGCGTGGCCTTTGCTCCAAAAGAGGCTTTAGAGGGGAGCTTGTTAGAAACTTCTAAAAGCGCGTTTAACACCGCTATGGAAATTTCTGTTTATTCTTTAATAGAGCTGACAAACACTCTAAAACCTTTATTAAATAACGGAGCGTCTGTTTTGACTTTAAGCTATTTGGGCAGCACCAAATACATGGCTCATTACAATGTGATGGGGTTGGCTAAAGCGGCCCTAGAGAGCGCGGTGCGTTATTTAGCGGTGGATTTAGGCAAGCACCATATACGAGTGAATGCCCTATCAGCTGGGCCTATCAGGACGCTCGCTTCTAGCGGGATCGCTGATTTTAGGATGATTTTGAAATGGAATGAAATCAACGCCCCTTTAAGAAAAAATGTGAGTTTAGAAGAAGTGGGCAATGCCGGGATGTATTTGCTCTCTAGCTTGTCTAGTGGGGTGAGTGGGGAAGTACATTTTGTGGATGCTGGCTATCATGTTATGGGCATGGGAGCTGTGGAAGAAAAAGATAATAAAGCCGTGTTGTTGTGGGATTTGCATAAAGAACAATAAGGGGTATTGATGAAATTAAGCGAATTGTTAAGTGCCTATTCTATTGAAACGGGATTTTCAAACGATTTTGAAGTGCATGCTTTAGCGGAATTAGATAAGGCTACGCCCAATGATATTAGCTACATTGACCAAGCGCGTTACCTTAAACTTTTAAAAGATTCCAAAGCCGGGGCAGTGTTTATCCGTAAAAAAGAATCTTCTAAAGTGCCAAAACACATGCAAGCTTTAATCGTGGATAACCCGCATCTAGCTTTCGCTAAAGTTTCGCATGCCTTTAAAATCCCTTTTTTTAAAAACCCAGAAAGCGTGATTGAGTCTAAACATTTTGAAAAAGTAACGATCATGCCTAATGTTATGATTGGAGAGGGCGTAGAAATTGGCGAAAATTCTTTGATTTATCCGGGCGTGGTGATCGCTGATGGAGTCAAAATCGGTAAAAATTGTATTTTGTATCCTCGTGTGGTTTTGTATCAAAACACGATTTTAGAAGACAATGTTACCATCCATGCAGGCAGTGTGATTGGAGGCGATGGCTTTGGTTATGCACACACCGCTTTAGGAGAGCATGTCAAAATTGAGCATGTGGGGATTGTTAGGATTCAAAAAAATGTAGAAATTGGAGCTAACACGGCGATTGATAGGGCGGTGTTTGGTGAGACTTTGATTAAAGAGGGCGTTAAGATTGATAACCTGGTTCAAATTGGGCATAATTGCGTTTTAGGCGAACACAGCATTGTGGTCTCTCAAGTGGGCTTGAGCGGCTCTACAACCACTGGCCGTAATGTGGTTTTTGGCGGTCAAGTGGGCATTGGGGGGCATTTGCATGTGGGCGAATTCACTCAAATTGGGGGTAAAAGCGCAGTGGGTAAAGACTTGCCCCCTAACACTAATTTTGCCGGAGCGATCCCTGCTATGGAAATCCATGAGTGGCACCATTTCTTGGCTCATTTACGAACGAATTTTAGAAAACAGCAAAAAACGAGTTTGTTGCAAAAAGCTAAAGGGTTTTTTAAGTCTTAAAGTTAAAGAATGAAATAAGCTATAATAAGCCCATTTTGAATACGAATGATTATTTTAATAAGGACAATCCATGAAAGATAGTTTTCTTTTCACTTCTGAATCAGTAACCGAGGGGCATCCTGACAAAATGGCTGATCAAATCAGCGATGCGGTTTTAGATTATATTATTGAGCGGGATCAAAAAGCCAAAGTCGCATGTGAGACTTTGGTTGCTAATGGTTTTTGCATGATCACTGGCGAGTTAAAAACTTCTGTTTATGCCCCTATGCAAGAGATTGCAAGAGAAGTGGTTAAAAAGATTGGTTATACAGACGCTCTTTATGGCTTTGATTATAGAAGTGCAGCGGTTTTAAATGGCATTGGCGAGCAAAGTCCTGATATTAATCAGGGTGTGGATAGAGAAGATGGTGAGATTGGGGCAGGGGATCAAGGGCTTATGTTTGGTTATGCGTGCAAGGAGACTGAAACGCTCATGCCCTTACCCATTCATTTAGCGCACCAGCTCACTTTCGCTCTGGCTCAAAAAAGAAAAGACAACACTCTGCCTTTTTTAAGGCCTGATGGCAAGTCTCAAGTGAGCGTGCGTTATGAAAACAACAGACCTGTAAGCGTTGATACGATTGTCATTTCCACCCAACATTCCCCAGAAGTTTCGCAAAAACATTTAAAAGAAGCCGTGATTGAAGAGATCGTGTATAAGGTTTTACCCAAAGAATATTTGCATGACAATATCAAGTTTTTTGTCAATCCTACAGGAAAATTCGTTATCGGTGGGCCACAAGGCGATGCGGGCTTAACGGGTAGAAAAATCATCGTGGATACTTATGGGGGGAGTTGCCCGCATGGGGGGGGAGCGTTTAGCGGGAAAGATCCTAGTAAAGTGGATAGGAGCGCAGCTTATGCGGCCCGCTATGTGGCTAAAAATCTGGTAGCGAGTGGGGTTTGCGATAAAGCGACTGTGCAGCTTGCTTATGCGATTGGGGTGATAGAGCCGGTGTCTGTTTATGTGAATACGCATAACACGAGCAAGTATTCAAGTGCGGAGTTGGAAAAATGCGTGAAATCGGTTTTCAAACTCACGCCAAAAGGCATTATTGAAAGCTTGGATTTGTTGAGACCCATTTATTCGCTCACTTCAGCTTATGGGCATTTTGGGCGCGAATTAGAGGAATTCACTTGGGAAAAAACCAACAAAGCCGAAGAGATTAAAGCGTTCTTTAAGCGTTAAAAAAATGTTTTAAGGGTAATATTTTAAAAAATTTTTGTATAATCAACAATTCACAAGGAGTTTAAATTGAAACAAAGAACGCTGTCTATTATTAAACCGGATGCACTTAAGAAAAGAGTGGTAGGCAAAATCATTGATCGCTTTGAGAGTAACGGCTTGGAAGTGGTTGCTATGAAACGCTTGTATTTGAGCGTTAAAGACGCTGAAAACTTTTATGCGATCCACAGAGAGAGACCCTTTTTTAAAGATTTAATAGAATTTATGGTCAGTGGTCCGGTAGTGGTTATGGTTTTAGAGGGCAAAGATGCGGTGGCTAAAAACAGAGATCTTATGGGAGCGACTGATCCCAAACTCGCCCAAAAAGGCACTATTAGAGCGGATTTTGCTGAAAGCATTGACGCTAATGCGGTGCATGGGAGCGATAGTTTGGAAAACGCGCACAATGAAATCGCTTTCTTTTTTGCCGCTAGAGATCTTTAAGATTTAAGGGCGTTTTAAGTTAAGCATGCAATTTGAAATGCGTAAAATCGCTTTTAATGTGCCTAAAGCGTTTTCTTTAGAGCATGAGGGAGTGGTTTTAGAGGGCGAAGTTATGCGAGTGGGGGCGAAATTGTTCCGCTTGAAAGTGCGTCTTAAGGGTGAATTGATGCTTATTTGCGATACAAGCGGTAAAGAGTTTAAAAAAAGTCTTGATGAGTCGTTGGTTTTGCATATTTCAGACGGGTTATGGGATACGCAAAGCCAAAGTTTGGATTTTGATAATTTAGATGTTATTGAGTCTTTCAATGGTTTTATTGATTTGAGCGAAATTTTACGCTCTGAAGTGGAGTCTATTAGATTAGACTACCATTATGCAGATTGAAATTAAGGAGAATTTATGGCAGTACCTGATAGAAGAGTGAGCAAGACAAGAGCGGCAAAAAGGCGCACGCATTACAGCGTTAAGTTGGCTAAGCCCATAAAAGCTAAAGATGGCACTTGGAAGCTTCCCCACCATATTAACAAATTTACTAAAGAATACTAGTATAAAAGCTATCTTTAATGATAGAAAGTATTTTAAAGGATTGCAACGGGTTGCAACAAGCCTTTTAAGGACGCATGATGAAAATTGTAATAGACTTAATGGGGGCTGACCATGGGGTTTTACCCGTTATTGAGGGAGTCTCAAGGGCTTTAGAAAATAAGAGTTTTAGTGCGGTTTTAGTGGGGGATAAAGACAAAGCAACCCCTTTTATTTCTAAAGAGTTAGCCAGCAAAGTGGAAATGATCCACACGCAAGATTATATTAAAATGGAAGAAGCCGCCACTGAGGCGATTAAGCGTAAGGAATCTTCCATTTACTTGGGTATGGATATTTTGAAAAATGGGGCTGACGCTTTGATTTCAGCGGGGCATAGCGGAGCGACTATGGGTTTAGCAACCTTGCGTTTAGGGCGTATCAAGGGGGTTGAAAGGCCTGCCATTTGCACTTTAATGCCAAGCGTTGGCAAACGCCCTAGCGTGTTATTAGACGCAGGAGCGAACACGGATTGCAAGTCTGAATATTTGATTGATTTTGCTCTTATGGGGTATGAATACGCTAAAAGCGTGTTGCATTATGATAGCCCTAAGGTGGGTCTTTTGAGTAATGGCGAAGAAGATATTAAAGGGAACATGCTCGTTAAAGAAACGCATAAAATGCTGAAAGCTTATGACTTCTTTTATGGCAATGTGGAGGGGAGCGATATTTTCAAAGGGGTTGTGGATGTGGTGGTTTGCGATGGCTTTATGGGGAATGTGGTCTTAAAGACAACAGAAGGGGTCGCTAGCGCGATAGGCTCTATTTTTAAAGATGAAATTAAAAGCTCTTTTAAATCTAAAATGGGGGCTTTGATGCTTAAGAATGCGTTTGATATTTTAAAACAAAAAACCGATTACGCTGAATATGGGGGAGCGCCGCTTTTAGGCGTGAATAAAAGCGTGATCATTAGCCATGGCAAGAGCAATGCTAGAGCGGTTGAATGCGCGATTTATCAGGCTATTAGCGCTGTTGAAAGTCAGGTTTGTTTGAGGATCACTAAGGCGTTTGAGAGCTTGAAGCCTAGCGTTTCTGTGCCTCAAAGTGATCAGCAAGACGCTTAAAGATGACTATGTTAAGGGGATTGAATGGAATTTTACGCCTCTCTTAAATCCATTGCGATGCATGTTCCAAGCGAGCGTGTGAAAAATGCAGAGTTCCAGCAATTTTTGGATACCAGCGATGAATGGATAGAAAAAAGGACCGGTATCAAAGAACGCCGTTTCGCTAACGATGAAGAAAAAAGCAGCGATTTAGGGGTAATAGCGGCTAAACAAGCCATAGAGAGAGCGCATTTAACCCCCAAAGACATTGATTTGGTGGTTGTAGCGACTTTAAGTCCTGATTTTTTAGCCATGCCTTCAACCGCTTGCGTGTTGAGTGCGAAATTAGGCATTGAAAACAAGCCGGCGTTTGATATTTCAGCCGCTTGCACGGGTTTTATTTATTTATTATCGGTGGCTAAGGCTTATGTTGAGAGTGGAATGTATGAAAATGTGCTGATTGTGGGGGCAGAAAAAACGAGCAGCGTGTTAGATTTTAAAGATAGGGGGACTTGTATTTTATTTGGCGATGGGGCTGGAGCGTGCGTGATAGGCAGAACCAAGCGTTTAAAAGAAAGCATTTTGGATGTGCAAATTTCAGCGAATGGGAATTTTTCTAATTATCTTTATACGCCAAGGACTTTAAAACCCACTCCCTTTAACGCTAAAGAAGAAGCTTTAGAGCCTTTTTTATGCATGAAAGGCAATGAAGTGTTTAAACTAGCGGTGAAAACGCTTTTAAAAGATGTGGAAATGATTTTAGAAAAAAACGCTCTCAAACCTGAAGATGTGCGTTTGTTTATCCCGCATCAAGCTAATTTTAGGATCATTCAAGCGGTGCGAGAGCATTTGGATTTTAAAGATGAGCAAGTGGTTTTAACCGTGCATAAATACGGCAACACTTCAGCAGCCAGTATCCCTATGGCCATGTGCGAAGCTTATGAAGAGGGGCGTTTGAAAAAGGGCGATTTAATGCTTCTAGATGCTTTTGGTGGGGGATTGACTTGGGGTTCAGCATTGGTGTATTTTGGAGGAAATTAGGAAAAGATTGAAGGAATATTTTGATGAAAAAGATGATTTTTTTATTTTTAGTCATGCTAGGGGGTTTAGAAGCGCAAAGCACTTATTGCAGCGATCATTGCGAAGGCACGCCAGATAGCCGTATCCCTCCTATGGAGTTTCATTTCAGTTTTGTGCATTCAGTGAAATATTACTTGCAAGATCCGCAAGAGCGCGATCACAAGCTTGAAAAATGCCACAAAGCCTTTGATTCGACGCTTAAGGTTAATTTTATTACGAAGTCTTTTAAAAAAGATTGCAAGCATGCGCAAATGGCTTTAGAGCAAGCTCAAAAAGGAACTCCATAAAGGGGTTTCTTTAGGGATTTTATTTCTTATAGCAGAAATTATTTTTAAAGTAAAAGACAAATCATGTTAGGATCAATAATTCTTATCATGATTGTTGTTTGTGTTATTTGTGGTGACGATGATGATGGTGGGTGTTTTACACTCATACTTTTTATAGCTGTCTTAATAGATGTCTTAATATTTGTTTTATTATATTTGTTTTGATAGGTAATGATTAGTAGCTTCTCAATCAAAAACTCAACCAACAACCAATTGAGAACCAAGTATAGATCAATTAATATTTTTTAGTCTGTTTTTAAGAAACCACCGCTTGCTAAGCAAACTTTTTGACATTAAAAAAGCTTTTAGCATTTTTGAATTTTATGACCAACACTTCATCAGAGTAGAGACTAAAAACTCTTTTTATTGAGAAAATTTATGGTAATACTCGCCCTTGTCCGTGATGATTTTAACTTCTAACAATTGGTTAGGCTTGCAATCCAGGCGGTAAAATATCTGTTGTGAATACTTTAATTCATGATCAAAGAGCTTTTCTTTTTTAAACTTATCGCCAAATTTGGGTTCCACTTTTTTAGTCGCTTCGCATGAATTTCCCCTATTGACAATAAGATTTTTAATCACCACCGGTTCATTATTCATAGAAGTGATGCTTAAAAGACTGGAATTCGTCATTTTCCCCATGAGTTTCCCCCCAGTCGCACGATAATCCAGCTTGAAATCCAAATCCTTTGCCCCCACATAAACACCGCTTATAACAATCAGGCTCAAACACATTTTCTTAAACATCAAAATCCTTTCACCAATAATGTTTGTAGGGTATTATAACCAAATTTGATATACTCTTTTTTTAATCGTTGGGTTGTTGCACTCTTTTTTTATCCATTCAAATAAAAATAGAAAATTTTCTTTGGTTTCTTCGGTTATCGCATTTTGTTCGCCATACAAAAGCTTTGTTTTGAACGCCATGGCCAATCCCCTTTGCTTGTTTCTAGCGTATTGTTCTCTGTCGTTTTCGCTGAAACAATTTTCAATTTGTTTGAATTTTTTATCGCAGTCTGAGAGTTGTAAGATTGTGATAGGATCATGCCTTTCTTCATTAGCTTTTTTAAATCGTTCGCTCGTTGTGTTTTGGTCACAATCGCATTTTCTGTCATCATCTATCAAAACAATAGGGTTATGGTCTAACTCGCAAAGTTTATTAATGGTTTCTTTCATATCTTTTGGATTGTTTTTAAGCCCTGAAATGGGTAAGAAAGTGAAGGGAATGGGGTTGTCTTTGTATTGTGGGTCATGCTTATTGAAATACAATTTAAAAGCGCTCAAATAACAATAATCTGTGGTGCCTTCTACAAAGATGATTTGGTGTTTTTGGGGGTTATGAAAAACATGCTGACCCACCCCTAAAGAGCGTTTGATTTTATCTAGGGCATCAGAGTCTTTTTCCGCATTCTTTAGAGGGTAGTTAAATTCATTCTTAATCGCAGAGCCTTCTGTTTCTTTTTCTACAATCCTTATTTCGTCTAAATGATCCATATCCACTAAAAAGGGGTCATGGGTGGCTAAAACAAAAGTGGTATGATGTTTATGAGCGTATTCTTTTAAAAATTTCCTAAACTCCTTTCTGGCTGGCACGCTCAAGTGGGTGGCTGGCTCGTCCATGACATAGACAATATTCTTGTTAAAACTAAAATTTGATCCCACATTGTAGAGAAAACCAAACGCTGTGTAAGGGTTACACTCTCGGCAATATTCTGTGAACTCAGCACATCATGTATTTAATTTCTTTAGATCGGATTCTCAAACCCACGCAAGAAAAACCGGTGATTTTATCATCAAGGATTGTTTCTTCTTCTAAAATCAGAATAGAATCTTTTTCATGGGCTTTGAAATAATCGTTCTCACTGCAAAGTTTAACACCCGCATCGTTAAAGATTTTCAGAGCTTCTAAAACATTGCTTTTACCGACATTGTTTTCTCCCACTAAAACCACCAAAACCCCCCATGTTTTTCAAGACTTGAATTTAAAAGCAACTCCGCAGGCAAGTTTTTACCCAAATTCCTAAAATGGTGCAATTTCAAAACACGCTTATAAAATTTCATGCCTTATCCTTTTTTATCAAATTTAATTTATAATGCAAAATTAAACAAAACATGCTATAAAGAAAATTCAAATACTATCATTTTAAGGATTAAAATGCTCACTCAAGAAGAGGTCTTAAACGCGTTAAAAACGATCATCTACCCTAATTTTGAAAAGGATATTGTCAGCTTTGGTTTTGTCAAAAACATCGCTTTGCATGACAATCAATTAGGGCTTTTAATAGAAATCCCTTCAAGCTCTGAAGAAACGAGCGAGGTTTTAAGGGAAAATATCTCCAAAGCGATGCAAGAATTAGGCGTGAAAGCTTTGAATTTGGATATTAAAACCCCGCCCAAACCGCAAGCCCCAAAGCCTGCTACTAAAAATCTGGCGAAAAATATTAAGCATGTAGTGATGATAAGCTCGGGTAAGGGTGGTGTGGGTAAAAGCACCACCAGCGTGAATTTAAGCATCGCTCTAGCGAATTTAAACCAAAAAGTGGGGCTACTAGACGCTGATGTGTATGGCCCTAATATCCCTAGAATGATGGGCTTACAAAACGCTGATGTGATCATGGATCCTAGCGGTAAAAAACTCATTCCTTTAAAAGCTTTTGGCGTTTCTGTGATGAGCATGGGGCTTTTGTATGATGAAGGGCAGAGTCTCATTTGGAGAGGGCCCATGCTGATGCGAGCGATTGAGCAGATGCTAAGCGATATTATTTGGGGGGATTTAGATGTTTTGGTGGTGGATATGCCCCCAGGAACAGGCGATGCGCAACTCACGCTAGCCCAAGCTGTGCCTTTGAGCGCAGGAATTACTGTGACTACGCCCCAAATCGTAAGTTTAGATGACGCTAAACGGAGTTTGGACATGTTTAAGAAATTACACATTCCTATTGCGGGCATTGTAGAAAATATGGGGAGTTTTGTGTGCGAGCATTGCAAGAAAGAGAGTGAGATTTTTGGCTCAAATTCCATGAGCGGATTGTTAGAAGCTTACCACACGCAGATTTTAGCCAAGCTCCCTTTAGAGCCTAAAGTGCGTTTAGGGGGGGATAGGGGCGAACCGATTGTAATTTCTCACCCTAATAGCGTGAGTGCTAAGATTTTTGAAAAAATGGCGCAAGATTTGAGCGCTTTTTTAGACAAAGTGGAAAGGGAAAAACTAGCCGATAACAAGGACATCCAGCCCACGCAAACGCATGCTTGTTCGCATTAGTTTTAAAAGGGTTTTAAAAAACCCTTTTAATCAACCGCTTCACTTTTTGTTTGACTTTAAAAAGCAAAAATTCTATAAGGAGTTTAGAAGAAAGTCTAGGCAGAAGAAAGTCAAAAGAATGCCGTTTGTCTGAAAAAGATAGGGCTTTTTTAAGAGCGTGGATTTCTTTATCCTTATTTTGGATTTCTTTATCTTTATTTTGAAGGGATTCAAAGAGGTGATCTAAAAAGGGAGCGTTAAAATAGGCGTCTTTAAAAGGCGTTTGAATCAACGCTTCATGCCATTTTTTTGCGCCAATGACGCTTAAGAGTTTCCAGGGTTTATCGCCCCAAAAATGCAACATGCACGCTTCTTTAACGCTAGGGAATGAGGGCGTATCAAGGAAACTAGGGTGGGCATTGTATGAATAAGGCAATTCTAAAATCCTACCACGGCACACAAAACACAGAGCATCTTGATCGGTAAATAAAAGTTTTTCATTTTTCAAAAGGAAAAATCCCATCAATTGGTTTTCAAGATTTTCTTTACGCCATGATTTTAAATTTAAGGCTAAAAACCCGGCGTTAAAGTAGTTGTCAAAAAGGATTTGAGCTTCTTTTAAATTAGGGAAATTGTTGGCGACACCAATCGTTTTTGCGTGCATTTGGCGTAATTCGTATAAATCCTTAGCCGAATTCCTGTTCATAGCGATCAAATCTTTTTCTCTCACAGCCCCAAAATAATGATCATCAAGGGGGATAAAAAAGCTCTCGCTAATATCGCCAACAAACAAAGTATCCGCATCAAATGCGATCATCTTATCGTATTGCGGAAAAAGGGAGGCAAAAAAGAAACGGCACATGATCATTTTAGAAAAGCGTTTTTGTGAAAAAGCATTGAGTTTTAAATGCAATTTTTTAATTTCACCAGCTATTAAAGGATCAAGTTTGCGGTAATTATGGCGTGGTTCTAATTCTTTATCAGTAATATCCAAAAACTCTATACTAGAAAAAGCACTAAAAGGAGCGATCGTTTCTTCTAATTTGGCTATATTCTCTGGGCTTAAACCCTCCACCAAACAATGGATTTTATAAAAGAGTTTTACTCTCTCTCTCTCGTTTGGCGTTTGCTAGCATGGAAAATAAGCTCACGCCAGCAGGGATACAATAATTGTTATCAAAAGCCACAACAATAGGGACAATTTCTTGCATGCGCACTCCTTAAATCTTTAAATTGAACCCGCTTTTTGTAAAAAGGGGGTTTGTGATTTTATCGTTTTTTTTTTTTCTACAATGAGCGAGCCACTGGCGAGTTGGTTTTATGGCATAATATTAGACTCCAATAAAAAAGGTGTTTCATAAAAAGGTGCTTAATCAAAAAGTTTGGCTAGGGCTTTTAGCTTTGAATGGGGTTTTTCTCAACGCTTTTGAGTATCAAATCAGTGCGAGAGTGGGATCGTTTTCGCACATCGCTTTCAATCAGTCGGTTATCAATTCAAAAAAAGGGATTTATCCTACAGGGAGTTATGTAACCACTACCGGGGCTTTACAAGTTGATTCTAGTTTGCTCCCTAAAGGGATTGAAAACCACAAACTGGGTTTTGGGGTGGGGGGCGAAATAGGATCGTTAGCGTATGATTCCACGAAATTTTTGATTGATGAAGCCAACCCTAAGGCAGGGTTTCAGCCAGCGAACTGGTATTATATGGGGCGATGGGAGGGCTATTTGATGCAACACAGCGAAAATTGGACCAGAGAGCAAAAGGCTCAAAACGCCAGGCCTTATGTGTTATACAATTTGTATTTAGATTATCAATATAAGGATATTTTTGGGATTAAATTAGGGCGTTACCCTTCTAAAGCTTTGTTTTTGAGCGGGTTTAATCAAGGGTTTGAGCTTTTTTACCGGTGGAAAAAGTTTAGGATAGAGTGGTTTAGCACCTTTGGAAGGGCTTTAGCTAATGAGCAATCCATTAGAGATTTTTACGCTTCTGTCAATTATAAGCAAAAAACCAACTACGGCATGCACAATTTAAACCTCATTTACGAAAATAAATACATTAGGGTTGCACCTTTTATCTGGTTTTACCCTAAGAATTTTAACGCTCCTGGATTTGAAATCACCCATGATACAAAGTCTTATTGGAGATCTGATTGGCGCATCCAAACGACTTTTTACGCATGGTTTCCCCTTTATAGCGATTATTTGTCTAAAGATTATTACAGAGCCGCTTTAGTGGGTAAAAAAGCGCAAGTTTTGTTTGTTTTTCAAAGAATCAATTTCCGATCTTATCGTTTTGGCTGGAGCGTGTATAAGAATTTTGGGAACGGGAGCGCTCAATTAGGCTGGAACGGCTCACCAGTGGATCCTTTTTATGACACTAAAGATGACACCCCTTATGAAGACGCTTATTCCAATTTCTACAACGCTAATTCCATGACCATTAACGCTTTTATAGGAAAGAGCATTAAGAATCTTTTGGTGCAATTGTATGGGAAATTGACCTATTCCCCAAGGGCTGATTCGCAAAGTTTAGGGGTTACTTTTAAATATAACCTTAAAAAACATATCTATTTGATGCTCATGTTTAATGGTTATCAAATCACGATGCATAAGGGTTATAAGGTGGGGTTTTTTACAAGCGGTTACAACCCTGATTTCGCTCAAACCATTCAAGACAGAAGCTATTTTATGAGCTCTATGAGTTATCGTTTTTAAGAAATTAACATTCTTTCATGCGATTTTTTAAGCCATAGCATACCCCTTTTAAGTGCACTTTTATAGTATAATCTTAAAAATTTTATTAAAGGAAAAGATCAATGTCTAATCAAGAATACACCTTCCAAACTGAAATCAACCAACTTTTGGATTTGATGATCCACTCTTTGTATTCTAATAAAGAGATTTTTTTAAGAGAGTTGATTTCTAACGCGAGCGATGCTTTGGACAAGCTGAATTATTTGATGCTGACCGATGAAAAATTAAAAGGGCTGAATACCACGCCTAGCATTCATTTGAGTTTTGATGGCCAGAAAAAAACCTTAACGATTAAAGATAATGGTATAGGCATGGATAAAAACGATCTAATCGAGCATCTAGGCACGATCGCTAAATCAGGCACGAAGAGTTTTTTAAGCGCTTTGAGCGGGGATAAGAAAAAAGATAGTGCGCTGATTGGCCAATTTGGCGTGGGCTTTTATTCAGCGTTTATGGTAGCGAGTAAAATTGTCGTTCAAACCAAGAAAGTTACTAGCCATCAAGCTTATACATGGGTGAGCGATGGTAAGGGCAAGTTTGAAATCAGCGAATGCGTTAAAGATGAACAAGGCACAGAAATCACCCTCTTTTTAAAAGATGAAGATTCTCATTTTGCGAGCCGTTGGGAGATTGACAGCGTTATTAAAAAGTATTCTGAGCATATCCCTTTCCCTATTTTTTTAACTTACACCGATACGAAATTTGAAAGTGAAGGGGACGATAAAAAAGAAATTAAAGAAGAAAAATGCGATCAAATCAATCAAGCGAGCGCTTTATGGAAAATGAATAAGAGCGAGTTGAAAGAAAAAGACTACAAAGAGTTTTACCAATCGTTTGCGCATGATAACAGCGAACCTTTGAGCTATATCCACAATAAAGTGGAAGGCTCTTTAGAATACACAACGCTTTTTTACATCCCCAGCAAAGCGCCCTTTGACATGTTTAGGGTGGATTATAAAAGCGGGGTCAAACTTTATGTTAAAAGGGTGTTTATCACTGATGATGACAAAGAATTGTTGCCGTCTTATTTGAGGTTTGTTAAAGGCGTGATTGACAGCGAAGATTTACCCTTGAATGTGAGCCGTGAAATTTTGCAGCAAAACAAGATTTTAGCCAATATCCGTTCGGCTTCAGTGAAAAAGATTTTAGGCGAGATTGAACGCTTGAGCAAGGATAATGAAAATTACCATAAATTCTATGAGCCTTTCGGGAAAGTGTTAAAAGAAGGCTTGTATGGGGATTTTGAAAACAAAGAAAAACTTTTAGAATTGTTAAGATTCTATTCTAAAGACAAAGAAAAATTGGTTTCTTTAAAAGAATATAAAGAAAATTTAAAAGAAAATCAAAAAAGCATTTACTACCTTTTAGGTGAAAATTTAGACTTACTAAAGGCGTCCCCACTTTTAGAAAAATACGCTCAAAAAGGCTATGATGTTTTGTTGCTGAGCGATGAAATTGATGCGTTTGTGATGCCAGGCGTGAATGAATACGATAAAACGCCCTTTAGAGACGCTAGCCATAGCGAGAGCCTAAAAGAGCTTGGTTTGGAAGAAATCAACGATGAGGTAAAAGAGCGGTTTAAAGATTTAATGAAAGCGTTTGAAGAAAATCTTAAAGATGAGATTAAAGGCGTAGAGCTTTCTAACCATCTCACTTCAGCAGTGGCTTTAATAGGCGATGAACAAAATGCGATGATGGCTAATTGGATGCGTCAAATGGGGCAAAGCGTTCCTGAAAGTAAGAAGACGCTAGAATTAAACCCTAACCATGCGATTTTGCAAAAACTCTTAAAATACGAAGATAAAGAGCAGTTGAGTGCTTTTATCTGGTTGCTTTATGATGGGGCGAAGCTTTTAGAAAAAGGGGCTTTAAAAGACGCTAAAAGTTTTAACGAGCGTTTGAATAGCGTGCTATTGAAAGCGTTAAAGGGTTTGAATAAACTCGCTTAAACCCTTCAAAGCACCAATCTAAAAACGGCGTTTAAGATGAATGGGTGCGATAAAAACCTTGTTATGATTAAAAGATGAGTTTGTAGGGTTTATGCTTTCATTAAAACATTAAAAAGCGTAAAAGCCAACTAAACACAGTGTTTATCTAACTTCATTGAAACTAAAGTTCTATTTTCAATTCCTTAAGAGCGCCGCATGCTTCTTTAACGCCTGATTTACAACCTTTTTTAAAGTTTTCTACTGCTTGCTTTTCGTCCTTTGCTGTGCCTTTTCCGTTATATTGCATAACCCCTAGATTATAACACCCCCTACCATCATTCAACTCGCATGCATTAGAATAACGAGCGATAGTTTCCTTAAAATTCTTCGTTATACTATATATGTATCCTGCATTAATGCACCCTGGGCTGTCTTTTAAATCGCAAGCTTTTTCATACAAATCAAGAGCCTTTCTTAAATCCTTAGGCGTGCCTACGCCATAATGATGCAAGCTTCCTAATACCGTACACCCTTCAGCATGCTTTAGATCGCAAGATTTAGAGTAGTATTGTGAGGCTTTTTTGGCGTCTTTAGACACGCCTTGTCCGTTATAGTATAAATTGCCTAACAGACGGCACCCATAACCATCATTCAATTCACAACCTTTAGTGTAAAATTGAATGGCTTTTTTCAAGTCTTTTCCCACTCCTTTCCCTTCTTCATAGAACGCCCCTAAAAAAACACACCCAAAGCCATCTTTTAACTCACAAGCTTTTTCAAAATGCGTTTTAGCTTGAGTGAAATCTTGCTTCTTCACGCTCTCTATACCTAAATTAACAAGCTCTTTAGCGTTTGGCTCTGCCATTAACCCTCTTAAACACAACACGCCCAAACACAAGACCCCAAAAAGGGTTTTTTTAACGCTTCCTAGCATGATATATCTCCTATTAAAAAAATGTAATCCTTTATAATTATAATCAAATATTGATGATTAAAGCCTTATTGAACTTTTATTGATGAAATAAAGAAAAAATGATTTTTCTTTTAATGACTGCGCATTGCTTGAGTTGGATTGCTATGCTAAAAGGGATACTTCTAAAGACAGGGCTGTATTAAAAGATTTTGTTTAAAAAATTGATAGAACCGCCACCCTTTTAAGAGCGGCTTTCTTTGGTAAAAGCCCTTAAAGTAAAAACTAAAAACTAACATTGAAGGAGCAATAACATTTCTTTATTAAAACAGAAAGAGCGAAAAAATTATAGCAAGCTTTAATTAATTTGTCAAGCATTACCCCACTCCTATAAAGGCTACAATAAATAGATTGCAAGCACGCTAAAGCTTGAGTTGGTTTGGTGGTTTGTATCAGCGAAAAAGGCGTTGGTGGCGTTAGTATTAAAAGAAAAAATCCTTACGCCAAAACTATCATTATGCCCGTTTATTTCTCGCTTAAATCCTTTAAAACCCCTAAAAACACTTTTTCTAAAAGCTCTAATTCTTTCAAGCTCACCCTTTCATCAATGGCATGGATCCTGTCATTAATAACGCCAAATTCTACCACTTCTATGCTGTGAGCGTTAAAAAATCGCGCATCGCTCGTGCCGCCTTTGGTGTTTAAAAGGGGGGTGGTGTGGCATGTCTTTAAAATGTTTTCTTTTAAAACGCTGGTAAGCTTTGAATGAGAAGCCGTGATGAAAGGCGAACTGCTTGACTCTAATTCTAAAGTGTAAGGCAAATCTTTTAAAACTTTTTCTAAATATTCTTTTAAGCTCTCTTTGGTGGTTTTTAAAGAATGGCGCGCATTAAAGATGATTTCTACGCTTGCGGGTGTTACATTATTCGCCCCTAACCCTGCATGCAAGTTCGTGATAACCAATTTTGAAGGGTCAAAATACTCATCTCCATTATCTAAATGGACTCCTGAAATCAAGGGCAAAACAGAAGCGAGCGCATCAATGGGGTTTTGGCATTTTTTTGGGTAAGCCACATGCCCTTGAATGCCTTTTAAAATGAGTTTGCCATTAATAGAGCCTCTTCGGCCAATTTTGATGCTATCGCCTAGGACTTTTTCGCAAGTGGGTTCAGCCACAACCACCATATGGGGCAGCAAATCTTTTTCTTTGAGTTTTTCTAACATAAGCCTAGTGCCAAAAATCCCTGGCCCTTCTTCATCGCTTGTGAGTAAAACAGAAAGCATGAAAGGGGTTTTAGGGTTAAAATTCAAACTCGCGCTCAAAAACGCCCCCACGCCCCCTTTCATGTCTTGTGCCCCACGGCCGTATAAAAACCCCTCTTTAATAATGGGTTTAAAGGGATCGCTTTGCCAATTGTTTCCAGGATGCACGACATCAACATGCCCTGCAAAGCAAAAATGCAAGGGTTTAATATTTTCTTTTGCATGCTCTTTTTTTGCATGCTCTTTAGGGGGGTTAAAAATGCGGTATAAAAAAAGGTTTTTCACGCCATTTTCCCCACACTCTAGAGTTTTAAAATTAGGAAAAAGCGATTTAATGCATTCAAAAATACCGCATTCTTTGGGCGTAATGGTGGGGTAGCTGATGAGCTTTTGGGTGATTTCTAAAGCGTTCATTAAAAATCCTTTAAGAGTTTTTCCGCAAATGGATGTATAAATGCAAAACATCTAAATTCGCTGGGGTGATCCCGCTGATTTCTGAGGCTTCAAAAAGGCTTTTAGGGCGGAATTTTTCTAACTTTTCTACCGCTTCTAAGCTAAGGCCTGGAATGCCTTTAAACACAAAATCTTTAGGGATAGAAACTTTGAGCATGCTGTCCATTTTAGCGATATTTTCGTGTTGCTTTTCAATATAAATATTATATTTGCATTCAATTTTAATCTGCTCTAAAACCCGCTCATTCAAGGGGGCTAAAAAGCTGAAAAAGGAGCGCATTTTTTCTGAATTAAAACTATCGCGCGCTAAAAGGCTAACGCCATCAACCTTGTCATTGATAGGGTTTTCGTCCAATTCGTTTAGGCGTTTTAACACTTCTTTGCTAGGGGTAAGGACGCATTCTTTAAGGCGTTTGAGATTGTCTTGTATCTCTTGTTTGTCTTTTTTTAATTCCTTATAAAAATCCTGTTCCATAAGCCCTAAACGATAGGCATGTTCGCCTAACCTAAAAAGCGTGTTGTCCTCTCTTAAAAGCAAGCGGTATTCGGCTCGGCTGGTAAACATTCTGTAAGGCTCATTCGTGCCTTTAGTAACCAAATCATCAATCAAAACACCGATATAAGCTTCATTGCGCTTCAAAATAAAGGGAGCTTGATTCTTTAAAGCCAATACCGCATTAATCCCAGCCATAAGCCCTTGAGCCGCCGCTTCTTCATAGCCGGTAGTCCCATTGATTTGCCCGGCCAAATAAAGCCCTTTGATTTTTTTGGTTTCTAAAGTGTGGGTCAATTCTGTGGGCTGGATAAAATCATACTCTATCGCATAGCCATAGCGCGTGATGAGGGCGTTTTCTAAGCCTTTGATAGAATGAATGACCTTTTCTTGCACATCTAGGGGTAAAGAGGTGCTTAAGCCGTTGATATAATATTCGCTTTTGTGGATGGTTTGAGGCTCTAAAAACAGCTGGTGGCGTTCTTTTTCGCTGAAGCGCTTGATTTTATCTTCAATGCTAGGGCAATACCTTGGGCCTATGCCTTCAATTTGACCGCTAAACAGGGGGGCTCGGTGGAAATTATCCCTAATGATTTGGTGGGTGATAGGGTTGGTGTAAGTGATGAAACAAGAGAGTTGGGTGGGGTTAAAATCTTTGGTTTTATAGCTAAAATAGGGAGGGTTTGTGTCCCCGAAATGCTCTTCTAAGCCTTCAAAATCAATGCTATTGCCCGCCACTCTTGGGCAAGTGCCGGTTTTTAGTCTTTCCACCTTAAAGCCAAGCCCCCTCAAATTCAAGGCTAAAGAATTAGAAGCGTTTTCCCCAAAGCGCCCGTTTTGGTTTTGGTGCGTGCCAATATGCACCACCCCTTTTAAAAAAGTGCCTGTGGTGATGATCACTTTCTTAGCCTTATAAGTGTTATTAATGTTCGTGGTTACGCCCACTACCTCATCATTTTCAATGATTAAACTTTCGGCCATTTCTTGAGAGACGCTCAAATTAGGGGTGTTTAAAACAAGATTTCTTGCAAAAATGCGGTAAATATCCATATCAATTTGTGCTCTAGTCCCTCTAACTGCCGGCCCTTTAGAAGCGTTTAACACACGATATTGCAAACCGCTACTATCCGTAATTATCCCCATAGCCCCCCCTAAAACATCCACTTCTTTAGTCAAATGCCCTTTACCCAAGCCCCCAATCGCTGGATTACAGCTCGCTAAACCGATCGTATCTATGAGCATGGTGATTAAATGTGCTCTAGCCCCCATTTTGGCTGCAATCAAGCCCGCTTCAATGCCTGCATGCCCCCCACCAATCACTAAAATATCACTTTCTTTTACCACTCTTTTTCCTGTTTTGATATGATTTTTCTAAAACCTTAGTTTTGAAAAAGTTTTATTGTAGCATGGAGGTTAGTAATTTTAAAGGGTAGAATAAAATGGAAAATCATTCGCATGCCAATACGCATACAGATACGAGCACCGATGATAAAGGCACTAAGATCGTGCGCTTGTTTGGTTTAATAGGGGGAGTCTTAATCGCACTGATTATCTATTATGCGCTTAATTCTCAACTGCCTCACATTGCAGAAGAAATCCCCAAGCTTAGTTCCTTAAATTATAAGGCGATGCCCGTTGTGGCTGGGGTGGCCATTTTAATGGGGATATGGTGGATGACTGAAGCCATTGACCTGCCTGCAACCGCGCTTTTACCTTTGGTGCTTTTTAGCGTCTTTAGCGTGGATCAATTCGCTAATATCAGCTCTTCTTACGCATCGCCGATCATCTTTCTTTTTATGGGAGGGTTTATTTTAGCTTTAAGCATGCAAAAATGGAACTTGCACACGCGCATCGCTTTAAGCATTATTTTATTAGTAGGCACAAGCCCTAGGAGGTTGATTTTAGGTTTCATGATAGCTACAGGCTTTCTGTCTATGTGGGTGAGCAATACCGCAACAGCAGTGATGATGTTTCCTGTTGGCATGAGCGTTTTGCAATTAATCGCTAAACTTGTGGGCAAAGAAAACGCCTCTAATTCATGGTATCAAAAAGAAGAAATCACCAAAGCGCATGGGGGCATTATGAGTAATATCGTGCATAAGGGAAAAGATATTACCCGAGTCATTCAAGAAAAGACCATCATCTATCGCACGAATTTCAGTATTTGCTTGATGCTTGGCATCGCTTATGCGGCTTCTATTGGATCTTTAGGCACTCTTATTGGCACGCCACCTAACGCTTTATTGGCCGGCTATATGAAAACCGCTTTCAATATTGAAATTGATTTCGCTCAGTGGATGGTGTTTGGGACGCCGTTAGCCTTTATCATGCTCATTTTAGCGTGGTTCTTACTCACTTATGTGATTTTCCCTTTAAAGATTAAAGAAATCCCAGGGGGTAAGGAAGTCGTTAGATCAGAGTTAAACAAACTAGGCCGTTTGAGTCAGGCGGAAATCTCTGTGGGCGTTATTTTTATTTTAGCGTCTTTAGGGTGGATTTTTTTAGATACGATTTTAAAATCTTGGGGTGTTAAGATAGATAAAATCGATTCGGTGATCGCTATGGGGGTTTCTGCACTTTTATTCATTTTGCCCGCTAACAATCAGGGTGATAGGCTCATTGATTGGGGTGTTGCTAAAAAACTCCCTTGGGATGTGTTGCTTTTATTTGGCGGCGGGTTAGCCTTGAGCGCGCAATTTTCTAAAACCGGGTTGAGTTTGTGGATCGGGCATTTAGTCTCTGGCTTTTCGCATTTACCGATTTTATTCATCATTGTCATGGTCACTTTAATGGTCATTTTCTTAACCGAAATCACTTCTAACACCGCCACTGCTGCAGCGTTTTTACCGGTGATTGGAGGGGTTGCGATGGGCATGGGTTATGAAAATCATCAGAGCTTGTTATTGACCATTCCTGTAGCCTTGAGCGCGACTTGCGCGTTCATGCTCCCTGTAGCCACCCCACCGAATGCGATAGCTTATGGCTCTGGGTATGTTAAAATAACGGATATGATTAAAGCCGGTTTGTGGCTTAATCTAGTGGGCGTTGTTTTGATTAGCACGTTCAGTTATTTTTTAGTTTCGCTGGTATTTAATTGATTAAGGAAAAAAGTGGAAGAAGAGTTATTTAGAGAAAAATCTCGTTACATTACAGGGTTTGTTTTAATCATTGCGGCAGGCTTGATTTTGTATGCGGACAATTTGTTGTTGTTTTGGGCGGTTTTAGGGGGGATTTATGTGGTAGGGTTTTCTGAAGCGTTAAGGCTATTTCAAGTTAAAGCGAGCTTTAGTTTGTATCTTATTTTAGTGCTGTCATGGGTAGCGGCGTATTTTAACGGGCACCCTATAGAATGCGCTCTTATCAGCGCGATGGTCATGGCTAGTATCATCGCTTATCAAAAAGCACACCATAGTGAAGCCATTTTACCCTTTTTATACCCGGGTGTTGGGTTTTTTGCGCTTTTTGGGGTTTATAAGGATTTTGGTGCAGTAGCGATCATTTGGCTTTTAGTCGTGGTGGTTGCAAGCGATGTGGGGGCGTTTTTTGGAGGTAAGCTTTTAGGCAAAACCCCTTTCACGCCGACTTCGCCGAATAAAACCTTAGAGGGCGCGTTGATTGGCGTTGTTGTGGCGAGCGTTTTAGGATCGTTTGTGGGCATGGGGAAATTGAGCGGAGGCTTTTTTATGGCACTCTTTTTTAGTTTTTTAATCGCTCTTATGGCGGTGTTTGGGGATTTGTATGAAAGCTATTTGAAAAGAAAGGTTGGGATCAAAGATAGCGGTAAGATTTTACCTGGGCATGGGGGCGTTTTAGACCGATTGGATTCCATGCTTTTTGGGGCTTTAAGCTTGCATGCGTTGTTGTATTTTTTAGAAATTTGGAAAGAGACGGCGGTGTTTTTAGGGGATTGAATGGTTGTTTTAGGAAGCACCGGCTCTATTGGGAAAAACGCCTTAAAAATCGCAAAAAAATTCAAGGTAGAAATAGAAGCCTTAAGCTGTGGGAAAAATATCGCTTTAATCAATGAGCAAATCAAAGTGTTCAAACCCAAGAAAGTGGCCATTTTAGATCCTAACGATTTGCATTGTTTAGAGCCTTTGGGCGCGGAAGTGTTTGTAGGGCTAGAGGGCATTGATGCGATGATAGAAGAGTGCGTTTCAAATTTAGTCATTAACGCCATTGTGGGCGTGGCTGGATTGAAAGCGAGCTTTAAAAGCTTACAAACTAACAAAAAACTAGCCCTAGCGAATAAAGAAAGCTTAGTGAGCGCGGGGCATTTATTAGACATTTCACAAATCACGCCCATTGACAGCGAGCATTTTGGTTTGTGGGCGTTGTTGCAAAACAAGACTTTAAAACCTAAATCTTTAATCATTAGCGCGAGTGGGGGGGCTTTTAGAGACACGCCTCCAGAATTTATTCCTGTTCAAAACGCGCAAAACGCGCTCAAGCACCCTAATTGGAGCATGGGATCTAAAATCACCATTGATTCAGCGAGCATGGTCAATAAGCTTTTTGAAATCCTAGAAACCTATTGGCTTTTTGGCGCGTCTTTAAAGATTGATGCGTTGATTGAAAGAAGCTCTATCGTGCATGCTTTGGTGGAGTTTGAAGACAACTCTGTCATCGCGCATTTAGCAAGCGCGGACATGAAATTACCCATAAGCTATGCCATTAACCCTAAATTAGCTTCTTTGAACGCTTCCATCAAGCCCTTAGATTTATACGCTTTAAGCGCGATTAAATTTGAACCCATTAGCATGGAGCGCTACACTTTGTGGCGTTATAAAGACTTGTTGTTGGAAAACCCAAAGCTTGGCGTGGTGCTGAATGCGAGCAATGAAGTAGCGATGAAGAAGTTTTTAAATCAAGAAATCGCTTTTGGTGGTCTTATCAAAACCATTTCTCAAGCTTTAGAATCATACGCTAAAATGCCTTTCAAGCTCTCCAATTTAGATGAAGTGCTGGCGTTAGATAAGGAAGTTAGGGATCGTTTTGGAAGCGTAGCGAGAGTGTAGTATAATAAGATTTTGCTTTTAATAGCGTTTTATTTCAATCAGGAGTTTTTATGGGGTTAAAAAATCAAATCAAGGGTTTTATTAAAGAGAGAATGCCTTTTTTAGTCAGATGTGTTCGTAGTTTAAAAGGGGCCAAAAACATTCATGATGGAATTAATCATGAAATTAAGGAAATGTTGGAGGCTAAAAAACTCCATTCCCTTCAAGAAAAAGCTTTATTCAACCATGACGAAAGCGTGTTTTTAGCTATCGCTTCTTTAAATAATGAAAGTTTCATTGAACGCAATAGGAGTATTTATAAAAATAGTTCTCTTAATTATAATTATGGGGGGGGGGCATTTAGAAGATAGGGTTATCCATCCCACTTTAACTCTACCCAATCCCACGCATTCGGGTTATTTTGACTATGATAAAAAAAGTCAAAACCCTAAAAGCCCTCTAAACCCATGGGCTTTTATTAGAGTCAAAAATGAAATCGTTACTTTAGAAGAGAGCTTGTTTTCTATGCTTCCTGCCATTCAAAGGGGGGTCATTGGTTTTAATGATTGCGATGATGGCTCTAAAGAAGTGATTTTAGAGTTTTGTGAAAAGTTCCCCTCATTTATCCCTATCAGCTATCCTTATGAAGTCATACTAGAGGATTGCCCGAGTTTGTGGCACCAATTTTATCATTATTGTAATTATACGCTTTCTTTTATCCCTAAAAATGAGTGGGTTATCAAAATTGATTGCGATCATATTTATGACGCTAAAAAACTTTATGAAAGTTTTTATATCCCTAAGAGCATTAAAGAGGTTGTGGTGTATTCGCGCATTAATTTTGTGGTGCGGAATCTTGAAGTGTTTGCGCGTAATGATGGGGATTTTGGGTTTTTAGACGCATGGGGGGATCAATGGTTGTTTTATAACGATTGTGAGCCTTTTGAACTTTGGCAATACGATGGTGTGGGTATTGAAATTTTAAAGCTTAAAGATAAACACCATATTAAGGATAAAGAACTCGTGCAATGGCACTTCCCTTTAGCTAAAAAGAGGCGAAACGCTCTTGTTTATAATGATTTAATCCCTTTAAAAGATTTTAAAAAGCACCATGCCGATTTGATAGGCACAAGAATTGAAGAAAACATGCTAGATGAAAAGAGAATTTTAGAGATGTATCAAAAATTCAATTTAGCGAAAGAATAGCTACAAGCATGTAGCCTATTTCCTCACAAACTGCTTGTATAAAAATTCCTTTCTCCCTATGGCGATGATATGGTTGCGCATTTTGTCATGCAAATCGCCTAAGAAAAAAGGGGCTTTTAAGGCGAGTTTAGGAATGTCTAGGGCATACACTTGAATGAGATAATGGTGATCACCATTAGGGGGCATGGGACCGATATAGACGCTGTTATTGAGATTGGAGCGTTGTTTTTCATTTTCATTGAGAGAAGAACGGATAAAGCCTTGAGTGAGCGAATTGACCCCTTGAACAATCCTTTTATCCATCATGGAAGCGTTTTCTTCTAAAACATTATAAGGAATATTGCCCACTACCCAATGGACAAACGACATGCCGCACACTTTTTGAGCGTCATGATCGATGAGTTCTAATGCATAGCTTTGAGCGCCTTCTACTTTTTGCCATGAGATTTTAGGCGAATAAGTGGGTAAGCCGTTTGGGTTGAGAAACCCTCTAGGAGCGTTACCGCCAAATTTAGCGTCCAAATACCCTTGCGAATCGGTTTGAATCACCACTTCAAAAGTTTTCATTTTAAGCCTTTTTTCTTTGGAATCATTTTGCGTATTCTTATTGTAGCATGATTATAAAAATACATCTTGATTTGGAGCATGATATTAGAATAATCATTTTTAATGATTAAATAGCTATTTATTTTTAGTGGTTAGTATTGAACGCATGGAAAGTAAAATAAATCGTTTGAGCGCCAAGATAGACGCACTATTGGAACAGCAAAAAAGAGTGATTTCTTTACTAGAAACTTATTTGAGCGTTTATCCCGCCCAAGAGGTTTCAAATAAGTTTTTTAAAGGCGTTAGTCAAGGGATGGAGTTAGCCCCAGAAATCGCGCAAGGAGATGAAGAAAAACGCCTTTATGTGTTGCAATATTTAAGCCATGTGGATATTACTAAAAACAAGCAAGACTCCCAACTCAAAAAAGATTGTTTGGAATTTATCCAAAGGTTTAATGTCCCAAAGCCCATTATAGTTACCGCTCTTTATAACCTTAGGGGCATTAAGCCCACTAAAAAAGAAGTGGCGAAACAATTGCAAAAACTCTATGTGTGGGAGAAGCGTTACCAACAAGGGGGGATAGACGCTTTAAAAGACAGGCGTGGGAGACCCCTTAAAAAACCTTAAGCGGGTTGGTAGCGGTTGTTGTTAGTTTTTGATAGGAGGCTATTCGCATTTCTCAATATGTTTTTAAAAATTCATCTTATTTTAAGTTAAAATTAAGAAAATATCTTGTATTTAATCATAATTTAGACCTAGATAAGAAAATCTATGTAAAATTTTTAAGGAGAACACTCATTTGTTACAACGAATTTATTTAGATAATAACGCTACAACTAGGATTGACCCTAAAGTCAAAGAGATCATGGATCCTTTTTTAAGGGATCATTACGGGAACCCTAGCTCGTTGCACCAGTTTGGCACAGAAACCCACCCGGCTATTGCAGAAGCGCTGGATAAGCTTTATAAGGGCATTAACGCTAGGGATATAGATGATGTGATCATCACTTCTTGCGCGACAGAAAGCAATAATTGGGTTTTAAAGGGCGTGTATTTTGATGAATGCTTAAAAAAAGGTAAAAATCATATTATAACCACGGTTGCAGAGCATCCGGCGGTGCGATCCACTTGCAATTTTTTAGAAAGCTTGGGGGTGGAAGTGACTTACTTGCCTATTAATGAGCATGGGAGTATCACCGCAGAGCAAGTCAAAGAAGCGATCACAGAAAAAACCGCTTTAGTGAGCGTGATGTGGGCGAATAATGAAACCGGTCTCATTTTCCCTATTGAAGAAATTGGGGCTATTTGTAAAGAAAAGGGCGTGTTGTTCCATACCGATGCCGTGCAAGCGATTGGTAAAATCCCTGTAGATGTGTTAAAAGCGAATGCGGATTTCCTTTCTTTTAGCGCGCACAAGTTTCATGGGCCTAAAGGCATTGGGGGGCTATATATTAGAAGTGGGGTGGGATTGACCCCTCTTTTTCATGGCGGGGAGCATATGAATGGCCGGCGCAGCGGGACTTTAAATGTGCCTTATATTGTGGGCATGGGCGAAGCGATGAGATTAGCCGTAGAACATTTAGACTATGAAAAAGAAGTGGTAGGGAAATTGCGCGACAAATTAGAAGAAGCGCTTTTGAAAATCCCTGATGTGATGGTGGTAGGGGATCGAGTCCATCGTGTGCCTAACACGACTTTAATCAGCGTGAGAGGGATTGAAGGAGAGGCCATGCTGTGGGATTTGAATCGCTCTAATATCGCCGCTTCCACAGGGAGTGCGTGCGCGAGTGAGGATTTAGAGGCTAATCCTGTCATGGTGGCGATTGGAGCGAGTAAGGAATTAGCTCATACCGCTATCAGGCTTTCATTGAGCCGTTTCAACACGGAAGCTGAAATTGATAAAACGATTAAAGTTTTCTCTCAAGCGGCTACAAGATTGAGAAATATTTCAAGCTCTTATTAAAATATTAATAAAGGAATCAAAATGGCAAAACATGATTTAGTGGGATCAGTCCTTTGGGACGCGTATTCTAAAGAAGTTCAAAGGCGCATGGATAACCCTACGCATTTAGGGGTCATCACAGAAGAGCAGGCTAAAGCCAAAAACGCTAAGCTCATTGTGGCGGATTATGGCGCAGAAGCATGCGGGGATGCGGTGAGGTTGTATTGGCTTGTAGATGAAAGCACGGATACTATTATGGACGCGAAGTTTAAAAGCTTTGGTTGCGGAACGGCGATCGCAAGCTCAGATATGATGGTAGAGTTGTGTTTGAATAAAAGAGTCCAAGATGCGGTAAAAATCACGAATTTGGATGTGGAAAGAGGCTTAAGAGACGACCCGGACACGCCGGCTGTTCCTGGGCAAAAAATGCACTGCTCCGTGATGGCGTATGATGTGATCAAAAAAGCGGCCGGCATGTATTTAGGGAAAAACGCCGAAGATTTTGAAGAAGAAATCATCGTGTGTGAGTGCGCTAGGGTGAGTTTAGGCACGATTAAAGAAGTGATCAGGCTCAATGATTTAAAAAGCGTTGAAGAAATCACTAACTACACCAAAGCCGGCGCTTTTTGTAAAAGTTGTGTGAGACCAGGAGGGCATGAAAAAAGGGATTATTACCTGGTGGATATTCTTAAAGAAGTGCGCGAAGAAATGGAAGCTGAAAAACTTAAAGCCACCGCTAACAAATCCCAAAGCGGGGAATTGGCTTTCAGGGAAATGACTATGGTTCAAAAGATTAAAGCCGTGGATAAAGTCATTGATGAAAATATCCGCGCGATGCTTATGATGGACGGAGGGGATTTAGAGATTTTAGACATTAAAGAAAGCGATGATTACATTGATGTGTATATCCGCTACATGGGGGCATGCGATGGGTGCATGAGCGCGACTACCGGGACTTTATTTGCCATTGAAAACGCCTTACAGGAATTATTGGATCGCAGTATCAGGGTGTTACCGATTTGATTTGTTTTGAACTTTTTAGGGGGTGAAGGCCTTTTTTAAGCGAAGCGCTAATCAACTCAGAATGAGGAATGATTAGCGCTTACAGCATTATTCGTTAATACGCTACTTTTATGCTAATATGTTATTTTGAAGCGATTTGCGATGATGATTGAAGGAACTTGATGGAAACGACAGAAAACACGGATGAAACTCGCTTAAGGGGCACTAAAAACAAACTAGGACGCAAACCAAAAGCAGACGCTAATAAAAAAACTTGCGCTGTAAGCTTGTACTTTTCTGATGAGCAATACCAAAAACTAGAGAAAATGGCTAACGAAGAAGAAGAAAGCGTGGGATCTTATATCAAACGCTATATTTTGAAGGCTTTAAGAAAAATAGAGCAAAATGGTGCTTGATAATTTTTTAACTTGTTTTTAGTTTAGCTCCACGAGTTTTGCTATAGAACAAAACTAAAACCCCATTTTTATCTGGCCTTTAGCTGTGTGGTTTTAAAAAAGAGAGATATTTTGGCTAAAAAAACTTCTTTATTTGAGTGTCAGCATTGCGGTTTTACAAGCCCTAAGTGGCTGGGCAAGTGCGTTCAATGCAACGCATGGGAGAGTTTTATAGAATTGAACCAAACCCAAAAGGAAGTTTTAAACACGCTTAAAAATCCTCTCCCAAAAGCGCAAAAAAGCGTTTCTATCGCTGAAATTGAGCATGAAGAAGTGCTCAAATTTTCTTCCACTCAAAGCGAATTGGATATTGTTTTGGGTGGGGGGATTGTTAAAGGGGGGTTGTATTTAGTGGGGGGGAGTCCTGGGGTGGGGAAATCCACTCTGCTTTTAAAAGTGGCGTCTGGCTTAGCCAAAAACCAGCAAAAGGTTTTGTATGTGAGCGGGGAAGAGAGCTTGAGCCAGATTAAAATGCGCGCTACTAGATTGGATTACATAGAAAAAGAATTGTATTTGCTCAATGAAATCAATTGGCCTGTGATTAAGGCTAATATTGAAAGCGAAAATTATTTTGCTTGCGTGATTGATTCCATTCAAACGCTTTATTCGCCAGAGATTTCTTCAGCGCCAGGCTCTATTTCGCAAGTGCGAGAGATCACTTTTGAGCTCATGCGTTTGGCAAAAACAAGAAATATTGCTGTTTTTATCATCGGTCATATCACTAAAGAAGGGAGCATCGCAGGGCCTAGAGTGCTAGAACATATGGTAGATAGCGTGCTGTATTTTGAAGGCGATCCCAGTAGAGAATTAAGGATTTTAAGGAGTTTTAAAAACCGCTTTGGCCCCACGAGTGAAATTGGCTTGTTTGAGATGAAAGAGCAGGGTTTGGTGAGTGCTAAAGAAGCTTCAAGCTTGTTTTTTTCTAAAGAAGAGCCTATGGAGGGGAGCGCGATTACCATCACTTTAGAAGGCTCAAGGGCGTTGATTTTAGAAATCCAGGCGTTGGTGAGCGAGTGCAGTTTTGGAGCGCCCAAACGATTAGCGAACGGGTTTGACACCAACCGCCTTAACATGCTCATCGCTTTATTAGAAAAAAAGCTAGAAATCCCCTTAAACCGCCATGATGTGTTTATCAATGTGAGTGGAGGCATTAAGATTAGCGAGCCGGCTTGCGATTTAGCGGTCATTGCCAGTATTCTTTCAAGCTTTAAAAACAGAAAAATTGACAATAAAACGGCGTTTTTGGGCGAAGTGAGTTTGAATGGCAGGATTTTAGAAGCCCCTAATTTGAACGCCAGATTGAAAGAAATGGAAAATTACGGCTTTTTAAAAGCCATTTTGCCTAAAAAACCCAATCAAAAAACCTCCATCAAATGCTATGAAGCCAATGTTGTGGGTAAGATTGTTGAATGGATGTGATTTTAACTTTTGTTACCTAATAGGACAGAACCTTATTAAAATTTAAACTCAATTTAAAGATCAACTACCATTTTTTTTAGTTATAATAGCGGACACCATTAAAATTAAAAAAAGGGTTATTCAATGAAAGTATTATCTTACTTGAAAAAATTTTATTTTTTTTTACTAATAGGAGCAATTATGCAAGCGAATGAAAACATGGGGGTTAAACACCAAAAAACCGATGAAAGAGTGATTTATTTGGCTGGGGGGTGCTTTTGGGGGCTAGAGGCGTATATGGAGAGGATTTATGGCGTCATAGACGCAAGCTCTGGTTACGCTAACGGCAAGACTTCAAGCACGAATTATGAAAATTTGCATGAGAGCGATCATGCTGAAAGCGTGAAAGTCATTTATGATCCTAAAAAAATCAGTTTGGACAAGTTGTTGCGTTATTATTTTAAGGTGATTGATCCGGTGAGCGTGAATAAGCAGGGTAATGATGTGGGCAGGCAGTATCGCACAGGGATTTATTATGTCAATAGCGCGGATAAAGAAGTGATAGATCACGCCTTAAAAGCGTTGCAGAAAGAAGTGAAAGGCAAGATCGCTATTGAGGTAGAGCCTTTAAAAAATTATGTGAGGGCTGAAGAATACCACCAGGACTATTTGAAAAAACACCCTGGTGGCTATTGCCATATTGATTTGAAAAAGGCGGATGAAGTGATTGTGGATGACGATAAATACGCCAAACCAAGCGATGAAGTTTTAAAGAAAAAACTCACCAAACTCCAGTATGAAGTGACTCAAAACAAACACACTGAGAAACCCTTTGAAAATGAGTATTACAACAAAGAAGAAGAGGGCATTTATGTGGATATTACCACCGGCGAGCCGTTATTTTCTTCAGCGGATAAATACGACTCCGGTTGCGGGTGGCCAAGCTTTTCTAAGCCTATCAATAAGGATGTGGTGAAATACGAAGACGATGAGAGCCTTAATAGGAAACGCATTGAAGTGTTGAGCCGTATTGGTAAGGCGCATTTAGGGCATGTGTTTAACGATGGGCCTAAAGAATTGGGGGGCTTAAGGTATTGCATTAATAGCGCGGCTTTAAGGTTTATTCCCTTAAAAGACATGGAAAAAGAGGGCTATGGCGAGTTTATCCCTTATATCAAAAAGGGTGAATTGAAAAAATACATCCAAGATAAAAAAACGCATTAAGGGGTAATGACTAAGCCTCCTAATGGGGGTAAAATGGGGGGGGTTAAAGCGTTATCTTAAAAACGCTAAAAACCGCTTCACTGATTTATTTTTAACTATTCTTATTCAAAAAACAACCCCTATAAAATAGTTTTTATTTTTTAAAAGAAATTTTAAAAAATGGATGTTTTGGCTCTGTTTTTATTAAATAAGGATCATTAAAACTTTTTTAAAAATGCCCTTGAGCGTTTTTACCCCATAATGAGCTTGTGTAAAGTCGCTAAAATGCTTAAAGCATAAATGAGGAGCAACAGGATTTTATGCACCTTTTCATTAGCCAAAGCAATGAGCTTAATGCCAATGCCCACCCCTAAAAACGCTCCAATACCGGTAATCACCCCCGCTTGAACGCTTATATTATCAAGAACCCTCCCATTATAAAGAGAGATAACCCCAGATAAAGAAGCGAACACCACAAAAAATAGCCCCAAAGGTACGATTTTTTTAGAATCGTATTTCAAAAAATAGCCCAAAAACGGCACCATTAAAATCCCCCCACCCATGCCTAGCGGGATAGAAAAAATGCCGGTAACAAAACCGGCGAGCATTAAAACCCCATGCGTTCTATCCATAGACACAAAAGGGAGCGAGCGCTTTTTTTCCGGCGTTTTGTTATTCGCATGCAAATCAAAATGCATTTCTTCAAAATGTTCTGGTTTCTTGTTGTTAGAAAAAGCGTATTTGATAAAGGTGTAGCACACCACCACCACAAACACCGCCATTAAAATCTTATCGTCAATGATCTTTAAGATAAAGCTCCCTAAAATCGCCCCCATTAGCCCTCCAAACGCAGCAAATGAGCCTTCTCTCAAATCCAATAAGCCCTTTTTGTAATTGATGATAGAGCCGACCACTGAAGAAAAAAGCATTTGCATGAGCGAAATACCCACCGCATGGCTATAGCTAAAATGGGCAAAAATCGCGCTAGGGACGACAATCTCCCCCCCACCAATACCAAAAAACCCAGCGGTAATGCCGGTGAATAGCCCCACAAGAGCCAAAATAAACGCTGTTGATTCTTCCATAAAAAACTCCCTAAATTCTAAATTATTACTTTATCAAAAAAAAGTGATAATCTTTAAAAAATCTTTCTTTAATGATTGCAAAAATAGGGTTTTGATTGCTTTAATTTCATAGCTTGAGAGTGCTTTATAAGAGATTATTAAAGCTCTCTTTATTATTTAATTTTAAAAATGCCTTTAAGCGTTTTTGAACAAGCCCCCTTTTTTAAAGAGGGTTTTAATAAGCAAACACATAATTGAGGAAAAGGCTATACATCCTTCTGTATTCCAATTCAGCACCCATGAAAGAATAATAGCTGGTGTTAATGGTAGGGATTTTAAAGCCTAATTCAATGCCATGCTGAGCGGCATGATCGCTGTTTTTTTTCTTAGGCCTAGCGAGGTTCATTCTCAAGCCTAAATTGAATAAAAATTGGAAATTAGAAGTGCTGACATTAGCGTTATAAATGCCATTCATCATGGTCAAATTCACGAATTCAGAATTAAGCCACGAAGTCCCAGCTAACGCAAAGCCTCCAAAAAGCCCCACAGAGAGCTTGTTATTCTTGCCTAAAAAGTTGGTGTTTTTATCGTTAATGAAGTTATAAAGCGCATCCATGCCCACCCCATAAGTCCAAACATCAGAAGCCGAGTTGAAGAAATTAGATTTGATATAAGCATGGTTGTAATCAAAAAAGCCGTAATACCTTAACCCCCAATTCCTTTTTTTACCAAAAAATTGCTTATAGCCCATTTGCACGCCGATCCCGTTCATCGCGCCGTTATTGTTTTGAAAGTCAATCACGCCGATGCGCCTGAAGGGATTTTTGCCTAATTCTTGCCTGATGGCTTGGAGCTGGTTGTATTTGTTGGTATCCAAAGAATAAGTGAGCAGACCTTCTGGGGAATTGGGGTTTTGAGTTGAATGCGTCATGTTTTGAAGAGACTTAGCGTTAGGCAAGTGAGAAATACCGCTATTGATCGCTTTTGAGTCGTTCCCTAAAGTGTTAAGGGCTCCTTTAAAATCCAAAATGGTTTGAGCCAAAGCTTTCTCTTGATTGACCTGGTTGCCGTAATAAGCGGTGTGTTGCTCTAAAGATTTTAAAGTCTCTTCCACAAACGCGCAACCTGAACCCCAAGTGTTATTAGTGATCACACCAGCTGATCCTGCTTTACATTCTTCCAAATCCCCTTGAATAGGCCCTTGAATGCTGTGGAAATTGTTCGCAACTTGTTGGGCTAAGCTTAAAATCTCTGCTTGAGCGTTAGCTCTGTTGAGCATTTCTTGAGCGAAACTTTTGTCTTTAGAGGTGTAGGGGTTGAAATTGTCTGGTTGCTTGATTTGGGTATTTTCATTAGCGTTAAGCTGTTTGGTTTTTTCTAAAACGGCTTGAGCGTTTTTAATCATCTCATTAATAGCGTTAAAAGAAGGGCCAAAAATGTCCATCACATTCCCAGGCGTAGAGCTCAACCCCCACGCTTTACCGCCACTGCTCGTTTGCACATAGGGGTTTTGAGTGGTAAGGACTTGCATGATAGTAGCGGCTTGTTGCAAAAGGTATTCAGCGTCATTCTTGAATGAAAGTTGTATTGTAGGCGAGAAAGATGATCCGCCTGAATAATATTGCGGGACCTCAACTTCTTTTCCATCTTTCTTCTCATTATAATAATGCTCTATGATATTGTTTTGTGTAGTGGTCCTATAATTGGTTTGTTGTATGTTGGCTACCCCTGTTTTGGTCGTGTCATTCAAGGCAGGCATCCCACCCCCTTGATTTTGGTTTAAAGCGGTTTGGATAATTTGATAAGCTTGGTTGAGCTTTTGGTATTCGTCAATGGATAGAATACCACCTGGTCCTGTCCCATATGCTTGATTGCAAGTGGTGGTTGTCCCACGAAGGGCTGGTGTGTTACCAAACGATTGATAGCTTTGATTATCGGTAGGGCCAGGGCCACAGCCAATAAAAAGGGCTATGACTTGCCACATGCCCACGGCGGCATTGAGCGCTAAAGAGACGGCTTGATAGGCTGGGGAAGTGGTGGTAGCACTAGTGAGATTAATGGCGCTTGAGCTTAAATTACCAATCGCGCTCGTGATCGCGCTGGGAGTGCTGGCTTGAGTGACTAAGGAATTCAAGTAATTGTATTGGTTTAAAAGGTTGCTTAAGTTATCGTATCTGTCCGCAAGGTTTTGCAACGCTCCAGTGTTTTTAACTTTTTGAACCGCTTCACCGATTTGATAGCCCACGCTCATATAAAACCCGTCGTCTTCAGCCCTCGATAATGAAGCCATGAGAGAAAGAGAGAGCAAGAGAGATTTTTTGATTTTCATGTTTTCTCCTTTTAGTAGATTTTTGTTATTTCACATTCCCATGATAGTCATGTTTATGGAAATTCTGGATTTTACCATAAATAATGTTATTCTTAACTTAAAATCTATATTTTGAAAAAAAAAAAACGCTTTTAAGTATTTTTTACAATAAAATATCATAGAGCTTGATTTAAGAAAAGGAATTTTATCGGGTTTGAAATTGGTTTTTAAATCTTTGGTTACAATCAAGCCATTCTAATTGGGAAAGAAAGGCATGTTTGAAAAGATACAAAAAGAATGGCTGAGCAACATTCAAAAAGATTTGTTGTCTGGTTTTGTGGTGGGGCTTTCTGTGATCCCAGAGACGGCCGGCTTTGCGATCATGGTGGGTTTAGATGTGGGCGTGGCGTTTTATACGACCTTTTATATGGCTTTTGTTTTGTCTCTTTTTGGGGCTAGAAAGGCGATGATTAGTGCAGCGGCCGGCTCAGTGGCGCTCATTTTAGTGGGTGTAGTTAAAAATTACGGGATTGAATACGCGGGCGTGGCGACTCTTATGGCAGGAATATTGCAAATTCTTTTAGGCTATTTGAAAATAGGGAATCTTTTGAGGTTTATCCCCCAATCAGTGATGTATGGCTTTGTAAATGCGCTAGGCATTTTGCTTTTAATGGAGCAATTCAAATTCCTTGAAAACCAAAATTCAGGGGTGTTTATCTTGCTCGCTATTGGGATATTGATCATTTACCTCTTCCCTTTAATCACTAAAAAAATCCCCTCTAATTTGATTTGTATCCTTTTAGTGAGCGCAATCGCTTTAATTTTTGATACGCATGCGCCGAATTTAGGGAGCATTGAGCAAGGGGTTTCAGGCTTTCATTGCATCATTATCCCAAAAAATTTGGATTTTAAAATTTTGATAGGATTGTTGCCTTACGCTCTTTCTTTAGCGCTAGTGGGCACGATAGAAAGTTTATTGACCGCTAAAACTTTAGATATTATTTTAAAAGACGGCGTGAGCGATAAAAATAAAGAAACTAAAGCGCAAGGCTTGGGGAATATCATCTCAGGGCTTTTGGGGGGAATGACAGGGTGCGCTTTAGTGGGGCAGTCTATCATTAACGCAAAATCCGGGGCTAAAACCAGACTTTCTACTTTTTTTGCCGGCTTTTCTTTAATGGTGTTAGTGCTAGTGTTTAATGAATATGTGGTTAAGATCCCCATTGTGGCGGTTGTGGCGGTGATGGTGATGATTTCTTTCACCACTTTTAATTTCCAATCAATTATTAACATTAAAAAAATCAAGCTCTATGACACGCTGAACATGCTCTTAGTCGTGGCGGTGGTTTTATACACGCATAATTTAGCGATAGGGGTTGTGGTGGGGGTTTTAGTCAATGCGTTATGGATCAAATCTGAAGGGATTGCGTGAAATTTTATTGCTATAAAAAAGAAAAAAGATGGGTTAAAAGTATGGCTCCAGATGTAGGATTCGAACCTACGACCAAGCGGTTAACAGCCGCCTACTCTACCGCTGAGCTAATCTGGAATTTCGCTCAAAAATGAAAAGAAATTTTAGTGTGTTTTTTGTAAAAAGTCAAGTAAAATGATGCCGTTATTCATTGAGAGCCAAAAAGTTGGCTTTGTCCTCACTAGTGATGAGAACAGATTCAATATCAATAAGCCAAAACATAATTGAAATACACGCTATAAAGTCTTCGGTATGCCAATTTAGCGCCCATGAAAGAATAGTAATTCGTGTTGATGGTGGGGATTTTCACGCCTAATTCAACGCCATGGTGAATCCCTTGAAGCCTTAAACCGGTATTGAATAAGAATTGGAAATTGGTGTTGTTGGTTTTGGCGTTGTAGCTGCTGGCTTTTAAGTTCGCAGATTGATTGTTAAGCCATGTCGTGCCTGCTAGAGCGATGCCTCCAAAAATGCCAAAAGAGACTTTGCGGTTTTGATTGGATCCGCCATTGATGAAATTCAATAAAAGATCACTGCCTGCACCATAAGTGAAAACATTAGAAGCGGAGTTAAAAAAGTTGGATTTGATATAGGCATGGTTGTAATCAAAAAAGGCATAATACCGAATCCCAAAAAATTTACTTTTCCCGAAGAATTGCTTATAGCCTAATTGCACGCCCACGCCGTTCATCGCTCCGTTATTGCTTTGAGAGTTAATCAAACCCACGCTTCTGAAAGGGTTATGGCCAAACTCTTTGGTGGTGGTTTGGAATTGAGAATATTTAGTTTCGTTAAGAGAATAACTATAGCTAGACCTGCTCACCAAACCTTGAAACCCTTTAGAATTAGGCGTTTTTTGAATGGCGTTATAGATGGTTTCTAAATTGTCCCCTTTGAGGTAAGAAATAGTGTCGTTAATAACGCTTGACACTTGATTAAGGTTTTGATTGAAATCAGCGTTGCTAAAGGCGTTTTGTTGGTTTGCGCCTTGGCTTGGGTCGGTTCTTCTAAATTGCTCGTCGGCTTTTTTAGCGCTATCAATCATGCTAGTGATAGCGTTAAAGGTGTTGCCAAAAATATTGCATGCGTTCCCGCTTGCATTAATGCCCCATGGTTTGCCATTGCCCCCGTCTATCCCTGGGCATTGGCTTTGAAGGGTGTTAATAATGGTTTTGGCGTCATCCAAAAGTTTTGAGGCGTCATTATCAATGGTGGTATTATTGTTGGCTGCATTTTTATTTTCTAAGGTATTTTGGAGCAGTTGAGAAGTTGCTTTGAGTTTTTCGTATTCGCTAGAAGACAGCGAGTTATTGGCTAAATTAGAGGCTATGACTTGCCACATGCCCACCGCAGAGCTGAGCGCTGAAGACACGGCTTCTTTAGCGGTATTAGGGGCCGTTTTTAATCTACTAGCGCTCTCTTTTAGATTATTAATCGCTTGAGCGGTGCTTGAATCAGTGTTAGAAGCCGTTTGTTTGAGTTCGTTATAGCGGGTTAAAAGATTGTTTAAATTTTCGTAAGCGTTGGAGACTTTTTGGATTTCGCCGGTGTTTTTCACCATTTGAGCGGCTTCGCCGATTTGATAGCCCACGCTCATAAAAACGCCGTCATCTTCAGCAAGGAGCGATGAAACCATAAGAGAAAGTAAAATCGTTTTTTTCATAAAATGTTCCTTAAAGTAATGTTCTGTTTGTAAAATCGTATCAAATTAAAACTTTATTTACAATGTGTTTAAAGTATACCATAAATCTAATTAAATTTTTAATAAAATTCAGCAAAAATTAACCAATTTTGCTTTTTTTTGGATTTAAAAAGAGGTTTTGATGGTGAAAGATGTTTGAGTATTTTTTTTAAATTTTACCAATCAAGGGGATTGGGGCTAAAAATTTTCAAAGCGTTTTGCAAATCTTCTTTGGTGTCAATGCCCACGCTTTCACTTTGAACGATTTTCACTGCAATCTTTTTTTGATAATACAAAGCCCTTAATTGCTCTAATTTTTCCAGTTCCTCTAAAACGCAAGGTTTTAAAGTGCATAATTCTTCTAATATTTCTTTATTGTGGAAGCCATAAATACCGATATGCCCTAAAAGGGGGGTTTGGCGTTTCATATCAGCGTCTCGTAAAAAGGGGATAAGGGAGCGCGAAAAATACAAGGCGTTATTGTGATAATCTAAAACCACCTTGACTAAATTAGGGCTTTTGGCTTGCTCTTCATCAATGACTTTAGCGCAAGTTGCCATGAAAGGGGCGTTTTTGGTGGCTTCTAATAACGCTAAAATGACTTCTTTTTCTAAAAAAGGCTCATCGCCTTGCAGGTTTAAAACCCTTTCATCGTTTTTTAACCCTAAAATTTGCGCCGCTTCCAAACAGCGTTCTGTGCCGCTATTATGGTGTTTGGAGGTTAGCAGTGCTTTAATGTGGAATTTTTGGCATGTTTGCATGATGCTTTCATCATCGCAAGCGACTACGCATTCATCTACCAGATTCGCATTTTTAGCGCAACGCACTACCATAGGCAAGCCAAAAATATCTTCTAGCACTTTATTCTCAAAACGACTGGATTTTAATCTAGCAGGAATGATAATCATCTTTAAACCTTTTTAAGCCTTATGAAAATAGGGGATTTTTATGGTATTATACCCATTAAAAGCTTATTCCTTTTATTGTAAGGGTTTAGGCTGTTGAACTTTAGGAGTTTTAATGATGTTAAGAGCGAGCGTGTTGAGTGCATTACTTCTTGTAGGCTTAGGGGCAGCCCCTAAACATTCAGCTTCGGCTAATGACAAACGGATGCAGGATAATTTAGTGAGCGTGATTGAAAAACAGACCAATAAAAAGGTGCGTGTTTTAGAAATCAAACCTTTAAAATCCAGCCAGGATTTGAAAATCGTGGTGGTAGAAGACCCAGACACTAAATACAATATCCCGCTTGTGGTGAGTAAGGATGGTAATTTAATCATAGGTCTTAGCAATATCTTTTTTAGCAATAAAAGCGATGATGTGCAATTAGTCGCAGAAACCAATCAAAAAGTCCAAGCCCTTAACGCCACCCAACAAAATAGCGCGAAATTGAACGCTATTTTTAACGAAATACCGGCTGATTATGTGATAGAGTTGCCCTCTACTAAGGCTGAAAATAAGGATAAAATCCTTTATATTGTCTCTGATCCCATGTGCCCGCATTGCCAAAAAGAGCTCACTAAACTCAGGGATCACTTGAAAGAAAACACCGTGAGAATGGTTGTAGTGGGGTGGCTTGGGGTCAATTCAGCTAAAAAAGCGGCTTTGATCCAAGAAGAAATGGCGCAAGCTAGGGCTAAGGGAGCGAGCGTGGAAGATAAAATCTCTATTCTTGAAAAGATTTATTCCACCCAATACGATATTAACGCTCAAAAAGAGCCTGAAGATTTACGCACTAAAGTGGAAAATACCACTAAAAAGATTTTTGAATCGGGCGTAATTAAGGGCGTGCCTTTCTTGTATCATTATAAGGCATGATATAAGGCTACTCTCATGAAAAAACCCTACAGAAAGATTTCTGATTATGCGATCGTGGGTGGTTTGAGCGCGTTGGTGATGGTGAGCATTGTGGGGTGTAAGAGCAATGCCGATGACAAACCAAAAGAGCAAAGCTCTTTAAGTCAAAGCGTTCAAAAAGGCGCATTTGTGATTTTAGAAGAGCAAAAGGATAAATCTTACAAGGTTGTTGAAGAATACCCCAGTTCAAGAACCCACATTATAGTGCGCGATTTGCAAGGCAATGAACGCGTGTTAAGCAATGAAGAGATTCAAAAGCTCATCAAAGAAGAAGAAGCCAAAATTGATAACGGCACGAGCAAGCTTGTCCAGCCTAATAATGGAGGGAGTAATGAAAACTCAGGCTTTGGCTTGGGGAGCGCAATTTTAGGGAGTGCAGCGGGGGCGATTTTAGGGAGTTATATTGGCAATAAGCTTTTCAATAACCCTAATTATCAGCAAAACGCCCAACGGACCTATAAATCCCCACAAGCTTACCAACGCTCTCAAAATTCCTTTTCTAAAAGTGCGCCCAGTGCTTCAAGCATGGGCGGAGCGAGTAGGGGACAGAGCGGGTTTTTTGGCTCTAGTAGGCCTACTAGTTCGCCTGCGGTAAGCTCTGGGACAAGGGGCTTTAATTCATAATTTAATCTATTCAAGGCTAAAAAATGCAAGTGATTCCTTTAAAACCTTTAGACAATAAGACCTTAGAAGAAATCGGCTTAGATTGGCACACTAATGACGACATGTCATCTTATATCGCTGATGAAATGGTGGTTGTTTCTCAAAAAGAAGCGGACGCTTATTATGACGCTTGTAATGAGCTTTATGACATGTTTGTAGAGACGGCTGAAGAGGCCATTAAAAACGATCGCTTTTTTGAATTGGATATTCCTAACGCGCTCATTCCTATGATCAAACAGAGTTTTGAAGAAGAAGTGCATTGGCATATTTACGGGCGTTTTGATTTAGCTGGGGGGCTTGATGGCAAGCCTATTAAATTGCTGGAATTTAACGCTGATACCCCCACCATGCTCTATGAAACTGCGGTGGTTCAATGGGCGTTACTCAAAGCGAATGGCTATGATGAAAACAAGCAATTCAATAACCTTTATGAAGCGCTTGGCGAGAATTTTAAACGCATGGTAACTTTAGGCGAAGACACGAGCCGTTTTGAGGAAATGTATGAGGGGTGGAAAATCCTTTTTTCAAGCGTTAGGGGGAATATTGAAGAAGAGCGCACCATGCGTTTTTTGCAAGACGCTGCTCAGAGCGTGGGGTTTGAAACGGATTTTTCTTACATTGATGAGGTGGAATTTAATGCAGAAGAGGGCGTGTTTAAAAACGGCTTGAATTATGAGTTTTTATTCAAACTAATCCCATGGGAAAATATCGCTATTGATGAACCAGAATTAGCTCTTTTGATGCAAAGCATGATGGAAAATAAAAACACGATTTTTTTAAACCCCGCTTACACGATCCTTTTCCAATCCAAGCGTTTTTTAAAACTTTTATGGGACAGATACCCCAACCACCCCTTATTGTTAGAAACGAGCTATGAACCTTTAGCCAATAAAAAGCAAATCAAAAAAGTGGCTTTTGGTAGGGAAGGGGCGAATAGTGAAATCTTTGAAGCTTCCATGCAATCGCTTTTAAAGACGGACGGCGTTTATTCTAACCACAAACCCGTTTATCAAGAGTTTTACGAGCTCAATTCGCATAATGGGTTGTATTATCAGCCTAATGTGTTTTTTGCTTATGAATCTTGCGCGCTAGGGTTTAGAAAAGGGGGGTTGATCTTGGATAATTTTTCTAAATTCGTGAGCCACAGATTGCAATAATGGCTGCAATGATGCGTTATTTCCACATCTATGCGACCACTTTTTTCTTCCCTTTGGCACTTCTTTTTGCGGTTAGCGGGCTTTCGTTGCTCTTTGGGGTGCGCCAAGACACTGGCGCTAAGATCAAAGAGTGGGTTTTAGAAAAATCCTTAAAAAAAGAAGAACGATTGGATTTTTTAAAAGACTTTCTAAAACAAAACCATATCGCTATGCCTAAAAAGATAGAGCCCAGAGAGCATAGGGGAGCGTTGGTTATTGGCACGCCTTTGTATGAAATCAACCTTGAAACTCAAGGCACTCAAACAAAAATCAAAACCATTGAAAGGGGCTTTTTAGGTGCGCTCATCATGCTGCATAAGGCTAAGGTGGGCGTGGTGTTTAAGGCGCTTTTGGGGATTTTTTGCGTGTTTTTATTGCTGTTTTATTTGAGCGCGTTTTTAATGGTGGCTTTTAAGGACACTAAACGCATGTTTGTAAGCGTTTTGATAGGGAGTGTGGTGTTTTTTACAGCGATCTATTGGTCTTTGTAGGGTTTTAAAACGCTAAAGGTATTTTTCACAACTAAAATAAAAGAGCTAATCGAGTGGTAGTTTCTCATAACGCGCTCTTATGGGGTTATCAGGGATTTAGTTTTAGGGAGAGTTGTTTCAAAATACCCCCTATCCCCTTATAAGTTTTAAAAATCCTATTTTTTAAAAAATTAAAGTTAATGCTGAATAAGCTTGTTCATAGAGGAGTGGAGCGACACTAAAGGTATTTGGGATTTTCCCCCTAGGCTGATGCGAGAGTTTGGGTTTCACTCTGTATCCCTAATAATAGGGATTTTACAGATTTTAATCTCTAACGCATCCGCTCTTTTGTGCGTCATGTCTTTAAAGGCGTAAAACTTCTGCCCTAGATACGAACGCAATGTTATAAATTAACAGCATTCATTACAAACACTGAAGATGTTTGGGATTTTTGGTTTGGTTCTTAAAACAGAGCCAAATCTTTGAAAAGTTTAATTAAACACGATGATAATTTAGGGGATTGATTAAATGTTTCAATACCCCCTAAGTTTAGTGAGATTTTCGCATGCTTGTTTCATGCCTAGCTTACAGCCCTTGTCATAAATCACTATGGCGTTTTCTTTATCTTTCATGTTGTAATACATGCCCGCTAGAGCGAAGCAACCCACTTCATCGCCCATATCGCAACCCCTTTCATAATTATCAAGGGCTTTCCTCAAGTCTTTTACAACAGCGTCCCCCTGGGAATACATAAAGCCCATCCTGGAGCAACTCACCGCACTCCCCATATCGCATGCTTGTTTGAAATAATTAAAAGCCTTTTGGGGATCTTTTTTGACATACCTGCCTAACATATACATAGAGCCTAAACTCGCGCAACCACCAGAATTGTTTAACCCGCAAGCTTTTTGCAAATAATCAAACGCCACTTCAAAATCTTCATCAAGCCCTGCATCGCCATTTTCAAACAAACTCCCTAACGCGCGACAAGCCTGCCCATCATTCAATCGGCACGCTTTCAAATAATAGATGACGGCTTTATGGTTGCTTTGTTTGACTTCTAAAGAGCCTTTTTCATAAGCCACGCCCAAAACATAACACCCCTTAGCCATATCAAAATTACAGCTTTTTTGATAGTAGGTAACCGCTTGAGAGGCATTGCCTTTGATTTTTCGGTCATAAATAATGCCTAAATTGTAGCAACTCTCAGGGTGTTTTAAAACGCACGCCTTAGCATAAGCGTCAATGGCTTCTTGATAATTTTGAGTCGTGCCCAACCCTTCATCATAAAGCCCCCCTAAACCAAAACACCCTTCCCTATCATCAGCCTGGCATGCGGATTTGTAATATTCTAGGGCTTTTTTATAATCTATTTTAGTGCCTTGCCCGTTTTCATAAATGATTCCTAATTGCGTGCAACCTTCACTCACCCCATTGTTGCATGCTCTTTTAAAATAAGACGCCGCTTTAGAATAGTTCCCGCTTTTATAGGCTCTTTCACCAACCCCTAAAAAGCTATTGTCTTGTTTCCCCCATAAATGGGCATTCAAGTTCCAAAAAAATAACCCACAAACGAATATTTTTAAAATTTTGACACTCATTTTTACCTTCTTTTAAATTCTAATTTTTAGAACCCTCTTTAATCAAGACAAAAAATAACGCTCCATTTTAACATAAATCACGCGCTTTGATTAGGGCTTAAGAGAATCCTTATGCTCTAAAGAGGTGATGTAAAGGTAAATCGCTTGGATTTCTTCTAAATTGAGATTGTATTTAGGCATCATGCCTTTGCCTAAACTCAAGGCGTCTTTAAAGGTTTTAAAATCCAAATGGTTGATTTTAGGGGCGTAGAGGATTTTTTTTTCGCCTTTTTCATAATAAAAAGTGATTTCTTGTTTTTCGCCTTTAATGCCATGGCATTTCGCGCACGCAATACCTCTAGGGTTTTTATAAAGAGCCATCCCGTATTCCAAATCAGAGATGAAATCTGCTTCTTTAGCATTCAAGCTTAACCACCACCAAAACAAAACCAGCGCGATAAACAAACGCATTAAAACAACTGCGCCTTTTCTAAAATCTCTTTAGCCCCGCTTTGCAAAAACGCTTCTAAAAGCTCTTGAACCAAATCAAACGCTTTAGTTTTATCCCCTTGCTTTTCTTTAGTGATGACTTCTTTCCCGTTAGGCAAGCCTAAAACCGCATGGATTTTAACCTCATCACCCGCTAAACTCGCATGCACGCCTATAGGGATCTGACACCCCCCATTAAGCCCTTTGATAAACTCCCTTTCTAAATGGCAGCAAAACGCACTTTTCTCGTCGTTGAGTTTTTGAAGCGTGGCAAAATGCTTGTGGTTTTTGAGCATTTCTACCCCTAAAGCCCCCTGACCCATGCTAGGAATCATTTCTTCTACGCTAAAAGCCTTGCGGTATTTCGCTCCTTGAATTTCTAGGCGGCATAACCCGGCTTCAGCTAAAATGATAGCGTCAAATTCCCCACATTCAAGCTTTTTCAAACGGCTTTGGACATTCCCCCTTAAGCTTTCTGTGTCTAAATCCTGGCGCTTGAATTTGAGCTGCATGGAGCGCCTTAAAGAAGTTGTGCCAACCTTTGCCCCTTTAGGCAAACTCATCAAATCAGGGAATTTCACGCTTAAAAAAGTGTCTCTCGCATCAGCCCTTTTGGTGATGCATGCCAAGTCTAACCCCTTTTCAAATACGACCGGCACATCTTTTAAAGAATGCACCGCCAAATCAATTTCGCCTTTTAAAAGCAATTCTTCTAATTCCTTAGTGAATAGCCCCTTACCGCCAATCTTATTTAAAGGGGTGTCTAAGATTTTATCGCCCTTAGTCTTAACGATTTGAATCTCGCTTTCTATAAAGCATTCCTTTTTCAGGCGTTCTTTAATGTAATTCGCTTGCCATAAGGCTAATTCGCTCCCCCTAGAGCCAATCACTAAATTTCCCACTCACGCCCCCTTATTCGCTCGCTAATATTTCTAAAATTTTTTCTTCTAATTCTGTATCTTTAAGCGTTTGTTTTTCTAAATTAGCGCGTTTGATGCATTCAAATTCTTTACTCTCTAAAGTTTGCTTCCCAACAATGAGCGCTAGTTTTTCCCCAATCAATTCAAAATCCCTCATCTTTGCCCCAAAACGTGCGTCTCTGTCATCTAAGAGCACATCAACGCCTTTTTGAAGCAGCCTTTCATACACTTCAAAAGCGAGTTTTTTTTGCGCTTCATCTTTGAAATTAGAAACCACGATCACCACATCAAAAGGGGCGGTATTTTTCGTCCATACACAGCCTAGATCATCGCTTTTTTGCTCTAAAATCGCGCTGAGCAATCGGCTAATGCCTATCCCATAGCACCCCATTTCAAAAAACCGCTCCTTACCATTCTTATCCAAGAAACTAGCCTTCAAGCTTTTAGCATAGCCTTGCCCGAGTTTGAAAATATGCCCCACTTCCAAACTCTTATGGTATTTCAACGCTCCTTGACAATTAGGGCAATGATCGCTCTCTTTAACCTGGACAATATCCGCATAAACAAGATTTTCAAACCCTTTTAAATCCACGCCCACCGCATGAAAATCCTTTTCATTAGCCCCAGCAATTAAACAATCGCCCTCCTTTAAATCTTCATCAAAGATAATGTAAGAAACATGCTTTTTCAAGCCATAAGGCCCTATAAAACCCGCTATTAATCCTGCGTTGTTTAAATCTTCTTGACTGGCCTCTTTTAATTCTAAAGCGTTCGCCCCTAAAAGATTCAAGGCGTTTAGGGCTTTAACTTCCTCTAAATTGTCATCGCCCCTAACAAAAAAGCACGCTAGGGTTTCTTTATCTTTATGGATCACTTTTTTAACAACAGCTTTTAAAACAAAATAAGGCTCTGTTTTAAAAAACCCCGCCACGCTTTCAGCGCTAGTGGTATTAGGGGTAGGGAATTTCGCTAATTGTGCTTTTGGGACACTTAAGGGATCAGGTCTTTTAGAGCGTTTAGCGATTTCAATATTGGCTGCATAATCGCAATTTCTACACACCACGATCGTGTCTTCCCCGCATTCTGTTAAAACGACAAATTCTCTGCTTTTACTCCCCCCAATCGCCCCGCTATCTGCTTCCACAATGCGAAAATCCAAACCCAAATCGCTTAAAATCTCTTTATAAGCGCTTTGCGTGTTTAAAAATTCCCTATCCAAGCTCTCAGCGTCTTCATGAAAGCTATAACCATCTTTCATGATAAATTCCCTCGCTCTCACTAACCCGAATCGCGGGCGGATTTCATCACGGAATTTCGTGTGGATTTGATAGAGATGGACGGGTAATTGCTTGTAGCTTTTAATGAAATTGGCGGCAATTTCGGTGATATTTTCTTCTAAAGTGGGGCTTAAAACAAAATCATTGTCTTTTCGGTCTTTAAAAACCAGTAATTCCTTGCCGTATTTATCCAAGCGGCCTGATTTTTCCCACAAACTCGCCAAAACCACAAAACTCATTAAAATATTTTGCGCCCCATGCTCTTGCATGCGTTTGTGCGTGATGTTTTCTATCTTGTCTAGCACTTTTTTAGCTAAAGGTAAAAAATTATAAATCCCGCTGCCTACCTGATAAATGTATCCTGCTTGAGCTAAGTGTTTATGGCTTTTTAATACGGCATCTTTAGGGGGTTCTTTGAGAGTGGGGGCAAAGAGTTTTGAAAATAACATGCATTATTCCTCGTAATATTCGCATTTATAGAGATTCAAATTCTGGGCATGATTAGCGTTAGATTTGTCTAAATTAAACAAGTTTTTAATCGCGCCCACAAGCACATCGGATTCTTCTTTTTGAGCGTTCTTTTTTAAGGCGATAGTAGGGTGGTGTAAAAAGGTATTGAAAGCGTTGTGCAAAATTTTTTCAATATTGCTTTCGTATTCTTTAGGCACATAGCGTTTTTTAAGCGCTTTTTGCAATTCCTTTTGGGCTGAAATCCTGGCTAATTCCCTCAAATCCTTAATCACAGGCTCTACTTCCAAACTTTGGATCCATTGGTAAAACTCCATTGTGGCAAGCCCTACAATCTCATAAGCTTTCGTTCGGCTTTCTTGCCTGTTTTCTACATTTTCCCTCACCATAGGCTCTAAATCATCCACGCTGTATAAGAAAATATTATTGAATATTGGCTTTTCAATATTCCGTGGCACGGCTAAATCAAACCAAAAACGCCTGAAAATCGTTTCTTTTAACATGCGATTTTGCACGATAAAATCCGGCGAAGAAGTGGCGCAAAAAAGCAGTTCGTATTCATTGATATAAGCGTTTAAATTTTCTATATTTTGAAAGCTCACTTTTTTAGGCTCTTCTAATTCTTTGATAAAATCTTCAAATTTAGCCGCATTACGCCCTAAAACAAGTGCTTCAAATTGCTTGTTTAAAAGGTGTTTGATGACTAATTGAGCCATCTCGCCAAGCCCTATCACAAGGGCTTTTTTATCCTTAATCCTTTCTTTTTCAAAAATATTAAGCGCTTCTTTGACCGCCACTGAAGAAATGGAGACCCCTTGTTTGGAAATACCGGTTAGATTCCGCACTTTAGCGGCGCATTTGAAAGCAAAATGGAGCAATCGGGTCAAATCTTTGGAGCAAAATTTCTCTTCAAAAGCGAATTTATAGGCGTTTTTCATCTGCCCTGTGATTTGAGTTTCCCCCACTACTAGGCTATCTAAACTGCTGCACACGCTAAAGACATGATGGACTGCGCTTTCATCAGTGCTCATTAAAACGCATCTTTCTAAATCAGACACGCTCATTTTTTTATTTTGAGCCAAAATTTTTAATAACGCGCTTTTTTGTTCATTAGCATGAGCGCCGTGTTTTAAGCTCGCATAGATTTCAAAGCGATTGCATGTGGATAACACCATGCACTCTTTGATGTTAGGGCAATGGTTTTTAATGGTTTGTAAAAATTCTTTAAGCGTTGCGCTCGAATTGATAGCGAGTTTTTCTCGCATTTCTAAGCTCATGCTCTTATGCGTAAAGGCTAGGGTGAAATATTTTGACAAATGAGTTTCTAACTCCATTAAAAAGTCCTATAAATGACATCTTGCGCTAGTTTTTCTAAAATCAAATTATTTTCCCCTTTAATGGCTTCAAGGGCTTTTTTAGAATAAACTTGAGCGATTTTAAGGGTTTCTTCTATGATACCATATTGCTTGAATTTTTCCTTAGTCCATTCTATGATTTCATGGCTATCTTGTTTAAAATAAGAAATCAAAAGCCCTTGTTCATGCTGATTTAATTTTTCATATAAAAGCAAGTAGGGTAAAGTGGTCTTGCCTTCTTTAAAATCGCTAAAATTGGGCTTACCTAAAGTTTTGGCGTCTTGAGTGATGTCCAATAAATCATCAATGATTTGAAACGCCATGCCAAAATGCAGTCCAAAATCCGCATATATTTTTGCGTCTTTATTTAAAAGAATCGCCATGCTCTTTAAGCTCGCTTCTATGAAATGAGCGGTCTTGTCTTCTAAGATACGCCAGTATTTTTGCTTGTCGCTATTGAAACATTCCCCCACAAACACATCTTCAATCTCACCCCTAGAGAGCCTTAAAACCGCATTAGAGAGGGCTTGAGCAATGGATTCCCCCATTTTAGATAGTTCAAAAAAGGCTTTAGAATAAAACACATCCCCAAGCATCACGGCGTTAAAATCACCAAAAAGAGCGTTAATGCTAGGGAGTTTTCGGCGCATGGTGGCTCTATCAATCACATCATCATGCAATAAAGAAGCGGTCTGTATCATTTCTACAATCGCACACAAATGGAGCGCTTTATCCAACAAAATAGCGTCTGTTTTTTCATTCAATAAAGCGAGCATGAGTTTGGAGCGCAGCATTTTTGAAGGGCCAATCTTAGAAAACAATTCATCTATAAAGCTACTTTCTATTTCTTTGATCCAAGAAGCGATCTTATTTTGAATGGCTTTAAGTTGTTTTTCTTGCATGCAAATTCCTTAAGGCTCTTTAGGGAAAAAAACAAGGGGCATAAGGGCTAAAAATCTTAAAGTGGCTTTATCTTCTTTAAAATCTTTAAACACAAGCGACAGAACGCTGTTAGAAGAAAATTTTTCTTCAAAAACTTTGAGGTTATAGGTGTTTCTCGCATGATCGGTGTATAAAATAAACTGGTAAGGGAAATGGTTAAAACGCATGTTGATGGCTAAACCTTTATTTGCATATAGCGTCCAATAGAGCGTGATTTCTTTGGTTTGTCCATTTGAAGTGTCTTTGATGATCGCTTTAAACACTTCATCTTTTTTTAATTCTAGCGTTTTATCTATCCCATAATCAAGCCCAAACGCCTTTAAAAAAAAGAGAAATATCAAGCCATAGCGGATAATCTCATTCATTCCCGCTAAGAATATTCGCCATGGATTGGATCACAATGTCTGTTTTCCTGCTCTCTATTCTTTGTTGCAACTCTTCATCCATTCTTAAAGCTTTAGCGAAAGATTCAAACTTTTCTTCTAAGCCTTCTTTCTCTATAAAAGTTTCTAAAAGAGCCAGAAGCTCTAAAAGCCTTTCTAGCTCTTTTTTAGAAAGCTTTTTGCTCGCATGAAAAATAATGTCATTCCACTTGTCTAAGGGGTTTCCCTCAAAAATTTCAAGCTCGCTGTAATCTCTCATGCAGGCTTCTTTTGGGTAGCTTAAGCCAAATGGGCTTGCAGCATCCAAATGGATTTTTGCAACTTGGCTAATTGATCGTCCGCATAAGTTACGGTGACTTTATCGCCTTCTTTTTCAGCGGTGTTAGAGAGCTCCTTAAATTCTTTTTCTAGGTGTTTGTAGTCCTCTAGAATTTCTTTAAAGATGTCTTTAGAGTGGAAGCTCGTTTTAGTTTCTTCTTTAACGCGAGTGAGTTTGAGTGCTTCGGATAAAGTGACTAAGGGATGGTGTCCTAATTGAGCGATCCTTTCAGCGAGATCATCAAACATGTCCGCAAACTCTTCATAAATTTCTTCAGTGGCTTTATGCACATTGAAAAAATCCGTGCCTTTCACATTCCAATGGAAGTTATGCACTTTCATAAATAACACGATCGCATCCGCTTGCAAATGTTTTAAAATTTCAAATGTTTTCATCAAAAGTCCTTTTTTTAAAATTGTTTTAGGCTTTTATTTTCATAAAAACCTTGATCGCTATCCTACATCAAAAGAGTTAATGAAGAATTTTTTTGATCTTATTTTTGTCAAATATTGATAAAACCTATTCAATTTAATATGATTTAATCTTTTTAAAATTTTGTTTTATAGTAAAACTCATTTTTTAAGGGGGATAGTTATCAAAAATTAAGAAGCGTTAAGAATCCTAATTTCAAAGGTTTTTTCTTGATTTTCTAATAGCGCAATGCTCCCTTCATGGGCTTTAACGACTTGTAAAGACAGGGCTAACCCTAAGCCATTACCCTTCAATTTAGTGGTTTCAAAAGGCTCAAATAAAGCGCTTTTGTTTTCCACTTCCTTGCCATTATCAATAATAGTGAAGACAATAAATTCATTTTGAATGAACGCTTCAATCTTCACTTGACCCTGTTCGCTCTCTTCTAAGGCTTCAATCGCATCAATGGCGTTATACAAGAAATTTTGTAACACAATCCCCATTAAATCAAAGTCAAAAAACCCTTCTTCATCGCTAAAATTAAAAAGAAAATCAATGTCTTTAGAGTAAGTGTAGCAATTTAGGGCTTCTTTGAGATCGCTCTCTAGCGTTTTTAAACTTTGCTTGGTGCGGTTGGCTTGAATGCCTTTAGAAAAAAGCAAGGTGGCTTTAATGATTCTTTCCACGCGCCATAAAGCTTTTTGCAATTCTACAACAATGGGCTTAGTCTTTTCGTTCGCATGCTTTAATAACACCGAAGCTAAAAGAGAGATAGAGCCTACAGGGTTTCTGATCTCATGGGCTAAATGTGCTGAGATTTTCCCCATAGAAGCGAGCCGCTCTTGGCGTTTTTGAGCGCTAATATCGGTTGCGGTGATGATTTGCTTGCCTTGAATGCTGTTTTGCTGGACTAAATAGCTTTTATTTTCATGTTCAATTTCAGTGTTAAAATTTTCTAATTTAGCCTTATTAAATACCTCATGGCTTTGATTGGCTAAAGAATTTTTATAAAAAAAGCTCCCGTTTTCATTCATCACCCAAATGGCTTGCGGTAAAATCTCTATGACCCATTCATAAAGGGCTTTATAATCCTTAAATTCCTTTTCTACCTTGTAGCTTTGTAAAATAAATTGGTTTAAAAGCCCTAGCAATTCTTGCATGTCTTTTTTGTTGGAAAAATTTTCTAATAAATCTTCGCTCTCTTTGGGTTTAAAATTTTCTAATGAAATCACATTATCCTCTTTTTTTAACAACCCCTTGAAAGAAGGAGCCTTATGAGAGTGTTTCAAATGGGAACGCTTTAAATAAGGGTGTTTTAAACGCTTAGATTTTTTCATGGTTTTTGTTTTTCTTGCTCTTTTAAGAAATTAAACAGCATTTCGCTATAGCCAAAATTCCCGCTCAATTCTTTAGAAAGGGTGTCCTTATACATGGATGTGTAAATCTCATCGCCTGGGGCTTTAGGATACAAAGGGTTATCCATTTTCATGGCGCTATCCAGCATGAATTTTAAAAGTAACGCTTCAAAAGAATCGGTTTGTTCTTTGAGGAGCTTGTCGTTTTTATTTTGAGCTAGCGCTTTTAATTTCTCTTCGCTCGCTAATTTAGAAACATTGTATTGCTCTAACATGGCTTTATTGTTGTTGATCATAGTATCTCCATTTCAGCGTTAATCGCACCGCTTTTTTTTAGGGCTTGCAAGATTGAAACCATCCCCTTAGCGCTCACGCCAATTTTTTGTAAGGCTTTTACCACCCCGGCAATGGTGATGTTTTTCCCGTTAGAACTCAGCGTGTTATGAGCGGTGTCTAAGGACATGTTATTGTCTAAATCCTGCGTGTTCTTAGAATCATTTAATGGCTCTTTAGTGATTTTAAGAGTGATGTCTTGGCTTGTAACCACTATAGGATGCACTATTATATCCACTCCTGAAACGATCGTGCCTGATTTTTCATCTACAATGATCTTATTTTTCGCGCTGTAATTAATGGGGATTTCTTGCACTAAGGCTAAAAACTCCACCATAGAAAAACGCTCTGGGCGAGTGATTTGAATGGTTTTTGGATCTAATGCTATCGCTACTTTATTGCCAAATACCTTATTTAAAGTGTTTTGCACTTGGATAGCGTTTTTAAAATTGGGGTTTTTTAGGCTCAAAACCATGGCATTTTTATGGAATAAATCATACGAAACTTCCCTTTCAATAGTCGCCCCATTGATGATATGGGCTGAGAGCAAGTTATTAGAATTACCCGAAGTGATAGCCCCTTGAGCGAGAGCGTAAATATTCCCATCTACCGCATTTAAAGGGGTCATCACCAAAGTCCCTCCTTGAATGGATTTTGCATCCCCAATAGAAGAAATTTGAACATCAATTTTATCGCCCTGTCTTGCAAAGGGGGGCAAAGAAGCCGTAATCATCACTGCAGCGACATTTTTAGATTTAATATCATCTGCAGAGATTTTGACATTCACGCTCTCTAGCATGTTAGAAATGGATTGCATGGTGAATTTTGAGCCGGATTTATCCCCTGTGCCATTTAAGCCAATCACAAGCCCATAACCAATCAGCTGGTTATCCCTTACGCCCACCACGCCCGCTATATCGCCTATTTTTTCGGCCAAAAGCTTTTGAAGGGCTAATACAAAAATAAGCCATAAAAACACCCGTTTCAATCAAACCCTTTCTCAATTCCCTAAATTCTAATTATTTTAGCATAAGCCTTTTATAAAAACTTTAAACCTAATTGAGCACATTTTTATGCTATACTCAAAAATCTTATAAACTTTAAATCAAAGATTTTAATTTTAGCCTTTTATTAGCTTTTTATAAAGTTTCAAATTAAATTGAGGTATGAATCTCCCATGGAATTTAATCAACCACCACTCCCTACAGAAATTGATGATGACGCTTATCATAAGCCTAGTTTTAATGATTTGGGCTTAAAAGAATCGGTTTTAAAATCCGTTTATGAAGCCGGTTTCACTTCCCCAAGCCCCATTCAAGAAAAGGCCATTCCGGCTGTTTTGCAAGGCAGAGATGTCATCGCGCAAGCCCAAACAGGCACAGGAAAAACCGCCGCTTTCGCTCTGCCCATTATCAACAACCTTAAAAACAACCACACCATAGAGGCATTAGTGATCACGCCCACCAGAGAATTAGCCATGCAAATTAGCGATGAGATTTTCAAATTGGGCAAACACACCAGGACTAAAACCGTGTGCGTGTATGGAGGCCAGAGCGTTAAAAAACAATGCGAATTCATTAAGAAAAACCCCCAAGTGATGATCGCTACACCAGGAAGGTTGTTGGATCATTTAAAAAACGAACGCATCCATAAATTTGTGCCTAAAGTAGTCGTTTTAGATGAAAGCGATGAAATGCTGGATATGGGGTTTTTAGACGATATTGAAGAGATTTTTGACTACCTCCCTAGCGAAGCGCAGATTTTGCTTTTTTCAGCCACGATGCCAGAGCCGATTAAAAGGCTAGCGGATAAGATTTTAGAAAACCCTATTAAAATCCATATCGCTCCTTCTAATATCACTAACACTGATATCACCCAACGCTTTTATGTGATCAATGAGCATGAGAGGGCCGAAGCGATCATGCGCCTTTTAGACACCCAAGCGCCTGAAAAGAGCATTGTTTTCACGCGCACCAAAAAAGAAGCCGATGAATTGCACCAATTCCTTGCTTCTAAAAATTATAAAAGCACCGCCTTGCATGGGGATATGGATCAAAGGGATCGGCGCGCTTCTATCATGGCGTTTAAAAAAAATGACGCTGATGTGTTGGTGGCTACAGATGTGGCGAGCCGTGGGCTAGACATTAGCGGTGTAAGCCATGTGTTTAATTACCACTTGCCCCTAAATACCGAGAGCTATATCCATCGCATCGGAAGAACCGGGCGAGCGGGCAAAAAAGGCATGGCGATCACTTTAGTAACCCCCTTAGAATACAAAGAGCTTTTACGCATGCAAAAAGAAATTGATTCAGAGATTGAACTTTTTGAGATCCCCACCATTAACGAAAACCAGATCATCAAAACCTTACATGACGCTAAAGTGTCTGAAGGGATCATCAGCCTTTATGAACAGCTTACTGAAATTTTTGAGCCGTCTCAATTGGTTTTAAAACTTTTGAGTTTGCAGTTTGAAACCAGTAAAATTGGCTTAAACCAGCAAGAAATTGATGCGATTCAAAACCCTAAAGAAAAAACGCCAAAAACCCCTAACAAAAAAACGCACCAGCACGAGCAAGCGCGTTCTTTCAAAAAGGGTCAGCACAGAGACAGACACCCTAAAACAAGCCACCATTCTAAAAAACCCAAACGCCGTTAAAATATTTAAAAAGGAAATTCATGCCCATTGATTTGAATGAACATTTAAAAAAGAAAAATTCTCAAAGAGAAACCCCCACGCCTAATACACCTAATGATGGGGGGCGTTTCATCCCGCCGTCCAACTCTTTTAATTCTAAAAAACTATCGGTTTTAATTGTCATTGTCCTTTTAGGCGTTATCGCTTTTTTGGCCAAGCCTTTTGAAGTGATTAGCTCAGGAGAAATTGGCATTAAGATCACCGCCGGGAAATACGAACCCACCCCCTTACAGCCAGGAATCCACTTTTTTGTGCCTATCATTCAAGACATTCTCATTGTAGATACAAGGATTAGAAATATCAATTTTTCACGCACCGAAGACATGGGCGTGGCGGGTAAAAACCAAGGGATTTTTAGAAACGACGCTATTAATGTGATGGATAGTAGGGGTTTGACCGTTTCTATTGAACTCACCGTGCAATACCGCCTAAACCCTCAAACCACCCCCCAAACGATCGCTACTTATGGCTTATCTTGGGAGCAAAAAATCATCAACCCTGTGGTGCGTGATGTGGTGCGCTCTGTCGTGGGGCGCTATCCGGCTGAAGATTTACCCATTAAGCGCAATGAAATCGCCGCTCTTATCAATAGCGGTATCAATAAAGAAGTTTCTAAACTCCCCAACACCCCTGTGGAATTAAGCTCTATCCAATTACGAGAAATCGTCTTGCCCGCTAAGATTAAAGAGCAAATAGAAAAGGTCCAAATCGCGCGCCAAGAATCAGAAAGGGTGAAATACGAGGTGGAACGCTCCAAGCAAGAAGCTCAAAAACAAGCCGCTCTGGCTAAAGGGGAAGCGGACGCTAACAGGATTAAGGCTCAAGGCGTGGCTGATGCGATCGTGATTGAGGCTAAGGCAAAATCTCAAGCTAATTTAAGCATTTCACAAAGCTTGAGCGACAAGCTTTTAAGACTGCGCCAAATTGAAGTTCAAGGCCAGTTTAATGAAGCGTTAAAAACGAACAATAACGCTCAAATCATGCTCACTCCAGGTGGGGCTGTGCCTAATATTTGGATTGATACTAAAAGCAAAGTTAAATCTAGTATTGCCGAGACTAAAGAGCCTTAAAAACGCATGGCATCTCTTGCCTTTATCCAAGCCTTTTTGGAGTCTTTTAAGGGATTTTTAAGTCAAGCGACTTTAATTAGCGTTTTAATAGCGAGCGTTTTAACCCTTTTTTGCGCGATTTTGCTCCTTTTGGCTTTGCTTTTAAGAAACCGCTTGGCTAGCTATATAGTAACAGCAGCTTTTTTGGGCGCGTTTTTAAGCATGCCTTTTGTTTTGAATGTTCTACTCACTCAAGCGATTTACCCCATAGAAACACGCATCTTGCACGCTAACCCTTTAAGTTATAGCAACGCCTTTTCTTTGCAAGTGGGAGTCAAAAACCATTCTAAATTCAGTCTAAACAAATGCGTTTTACGCCTAGAAGTGCTTAAAAACCCTCACAATTTTGTGGAAGAGCATGCGTTTAAATTGTTTGTCAAAAAAAGCTATGAAAAAACCTTTAAAGAAAAGATTTTGCCCAAAGAATCCAAGGTTTTTTCATTCTTTATTGACAACTACCCTTATTTAAAAACAGCCCCCTATCAAGTTTCTTTGTTTTGTTTGTAGAAAACGAAAAGATAACACCCATTAAAAAGCGATTAAAAACACTAAAGGCATAAATTTTTACAATAAAGCTTTTTTAAAGCCTGGACTCCAACAAACGCTTCGTATAAGCGTGCTTAGGGTTGTCAAACACCTCTTTAATAGTGCCTGTTTCTACGACTTTCCCCTCACTTATCACTAACACCTTATCGCAAAAAGCTTTGATCACATCTAAATCATGGCTGATAAACAAATAGCTCAAATCCTGCTTTTCTTGTAAATCCAACAACAATTCCAACACGCTTTTTTGAATGCTTTTATCTAAAGCAGAAGTGGGCTCATCTAAAAGAATGATTTTAGGTTTTAAAGCAATCGCTCTAGCGATCGCCACTCTTTGGCGCTCCCCACCGCTGAGTTCATAAGCGTAAAAGTTAAGCAATTCAGGGTTTAAACACACTTCTTCTAAACAAAGTTTTGCGAGATGGTGCCATTCTTCTTTGGAAGCTTTAGGGTAAGCAAAGCGCAAAGCTTCCGTTAAAATACTTTGAATGCTTAAGCGAGGGTTTAATGATGCGTAAGGGTCTTGAAACACCATTTGCAAAATCTTACGGTAGGGTTTGAACGCCTTAGAATTTAAAAGCCCCACGCTTTGGCCTAAAATCTTTTCTTCCCCGCTATTTAAAGCGAGTTTTAAAAGCCCTAACGCTAAAGAGCTTTTCCCGCTCCCGCTTTCGCCAATGATGCCGATGTTTTCTTTAGCTTTGAGAGAAAAATTGACTGATGCGATAAGGGGTTTTTTTAAAGAAGGCCTAAAGAAGCGTTTTTGCAAGTAATAAACGCTAAAATCTCTCACCTCTAAAAGCGTTTCATCTAGCGCTTTTAAATTTTTAGCGGGCAAGTTTGAAGCTTGAATCAAGAGTTTTGAATATTCATGCTTGGGGTCATTAAAAAGCTCTTTAGCGGAATTGGTTTCTACTATCTCGCCTTTTTTTAGCACATAAACCCTATCGGCTAAGCGTTTGACCGCTTTTAAATCATGGCTAATGAATAAAAGGGCGATGTTTTTTTCCACGCTCAATCGCTTGAGCAAGTCTAAAATCTGGTTTTGGATTTGCGCATCTAATGCGGTGGTAGGCTCATCGCAAATGAGCAGTTTGGGCGCATTAATAATGCCCATAGCGATACACACCCTTTGGCGTTGCCCTCCGCTCAATTCATAAGGGTAACGATCCAAAAATTTTTCATCTAATTGGACTTGGTGCATGGCGTTTAAAACTTTTTCTTTAAGGAGCGTTTTAGAAGCGTTTCTATGGTGTAAAAAATAGGCTTCACTCATTTGTTTGCCGATTTGATGCAAGGGGTTTAGGCTGGATAAAGGGTCTTGAGCGATGTAAGCGATTGCATTACCCCTTAAATGCTGCATAAATTCTTCGCTTTCTTTTAAAAGGTTGGTTGTTTCAAACAATGTCTCGCCGCTATGAGGTTTGAATCTGGGGTTTAAACGCATGATGATATTAGCGATAGAGCTTTTCCCGCTCCCGCTCTCGCCCACGATCGCCACCCTTTCGCTAGAATCTAACGAAATGTTGATGTTTTGGAGCGAAAAATGCGCGTTTAAAACGCAGTTCAAGTTTTTGATTTCTAGCATGCAACCCCCTTATTTGAGCATGTTAGCGTTGAAAGCATCGCGCACCCCTTCGCCAATGAACACCAAAACAGAAAGCAACAAACTAATGGCTACAAATGCAACGATGGCTAAATGGGGCGTGGTAAGATTATCCTTACCTTGATTGACTAATTCGCCCAAACTCGCGCTCCCTATAGGCATGCCAAAACCCAAGAAATCTAAAGACACTAAAGTAGAAATGCTAGCCGCCATTAAAAACGGCACATAAGTGATTGTCGCTACTAAAGCGTTGGGTAAAACATGGTAGAAAATGATTTTTAAATCATTCACCCCAAGCGCTCTAGCAGCTTTGGTGTAGTCCATATTCCTTGCTTTTAAAAACTCCGTGCGCACGACTTGAGAAAGCCCCATCCAGCTAAAGAGCAAGACTAAAAATAAAATGATCCAAAAATTAGAATTAAACGCGCTAGAAATCACAATGAGTAAAAAAAGCATAGGGATTGCGCTCCAGATCTCGCTCAACCTTTGCCCCACTAAATCCATTAACCCTCCATAATACCCCTGAAACGCTCCCAAACTCACGCCAATAAGAACGCTAAAAAGGGTGAGTAAAATCCCAAACACTAACGAAACGCGATAGCCATAAACCAGTCTGGCTAATACATCTCTAGCTTGATCGTCTGTGCCTAAAAGGTGTTTGAAGCTTGGGGGAGTGGGGGCAGGCGAGTCTAAATCCATAATGATCGTATCGTAGCTATAGGGGATGAGCGCATGGATAATAAAAGCGTCTTTTAAAAGCGTGTTTTTCACATAAGGATCGTTATAATCCGTGGGGGTGAAAAAATCGCCTCCAAACTCCACTTCCGCATAGTTTTTGAACATGGGGAAATACGCCTTATTATCTTTATAGATGAATAAGGGGCGATCATTCACCCACAAGGGGACTAAAAGAGAAAGCGCTAATAAAGCGATAAAAAGATAGAGTGAAAACACCGCCCGCTTATTCTTTTTAAAACTAAGAATGCGCATTTTAAACAAACTGCTCACGCTCAAACTCCCTTGATAAAAAACAATCCCTAAGATTATAATTAATTATGGGTAATACTAGCAAAAAAATGGGTCTGCATAGAGAAAGAGGATAAGCGTAGCATATGGTGGAGTGTAGGGGGTTCGAACCCCTGACCTCAACGCTGCCAGCGTTGCACTCTCCCAACTGAGCTAACACCCCATAAAATTAAGCAAGCATTATAACATTTTGCTTAAAAGATGTCAATTTGATGCTTTTTTGAAACGCTTAATAGCAAATTAAGAATGATTATTTTAAAATTAGAAAGTTTCTTTTATGGATTAAGTAAAATCACTTATCAAAGCAAAAGGATATTTTTGAAAAACCACTCCTTTAAAAAAACGATCGCTCTTTCCTTACTGGCGGGCATGTCTCTGTGTAATGCCGAAGAAGATGGGGCGTTTTTTGTCATAGATTACCAAACGAGTTTGGCCAGACAGGAATTGAAAAATCCAGGCTTCACTCAAGCACAAGAATTAAAGCAGTTGATTAGAGATGGGGCTGTAAGGTTGCAAACTTCTGCCATTCCCTTATCCTACTACTTGGATATTTTAGGGAATAAAACAAAAATGCTTCTGAGTGAAAGCGTGAAAACCAATGCACAACCATCACAGCAAAACACACAACCATACCAAGCCTTAGTCAATTTAGAGCAATCTCTAGGGATTTTAGGAAAGCTATTAGATCTATCCCAACAATACGCTCAACAAAATATCATTAAGCCTTTGGTGGTGGATGTGGGGAAAGAACAAATCGGTATCACTGATAGCATGCTCTTAGTGGCCCAAAACATCGTTTTAGCTTTAGGGCAAGTGGATTTGAGCAAAATCCAACAAACTAATAACCAACAGCTATACGAAAACATTGTGAAAGTCATGCTTTTAGGCGCAGGCGGGACTAATGGAGCGTATAATGGCGTGAGTGTGGGCGATATTGCCACAGGCATGCAAAATTTTTCTTCGCAAACGGGCTTGATAGGGGCTAATTCTACGGTGAGCGAGCTGAACGCTTTGATTAAGAGCGGGATTTCTCTAGATCGTGAGACTTTGGGGTTAGGGAGTTTTATTGAAAAAAATATCTGTAGCAGTGCATCGTCTTGTTTTAGCGGGAACCAGCTTATCTATAAGAAAGGGCTAGATAGAGTCATAGGCATCATTAATACGAGCTTAGATCAGTTTGAATATTCGGCTAGTTCTCTTTATAAGATTTCTTATATCCCTAATCTCTTTTCGCTCAAAGATTATCAGTCAGCGAGCATGAACGGCTTTGGGGCTAAAATGGGTTATAAACAATTTTTCACCCATAAGAAAAATATTGGCTTAAGGTATTATGGGTTTTTGGATTATGGCTATGCGAATTTTAGCGATACGAATTTAAAAGTGGGAGCGAATCTTGTTACTTATGGGGTAGGAACGGATTTTTTATACAATGTGTATGAACGCTCTAGAAGGAGGGAAAGGACTACAATCGGTCTTTTCTTTGGCGCTCAAATTGCAGGGCAAACTTGGAGCACTAATGTAACGAACTTATTGAGCGGGCAAAGGCCTGATGTCAAATCCAGTTCGTTCCAATTCTTGTTTGATTTGGGCGTGCGCACCAACTTTGCAAAAACCAATTTCAATAAGCACAAGCTAGACCAAGGGATAGAATTTGGGGTGAAAATCCCTGTTATCGCTCATAAATATTTTGCAACCCAAGGCTCAAGTGCAAGCTATATGAGGAATTTTAGCTTCTATGTGGGCTATTCAGTCGGTTTTTAAGGAAGGCTCTTGATGAAAAATACCAATACAAAAGAGATGAAGAATACAAGAATGAAAAAAGGTCAATACCATGTGCTCAAAAGAGGGCTTTTAAAAACCGCTCTGCTTTTTAGCCTTCCTTTAAGCATGGCGTTAGCTGAAGACAATGGCTTTTATATGGGAGTGGGCTATCAAATCGGCGGTGCACAACAAAATATCAATAACAAAGGTAGCACCCTAAGGAATAATGTCATTGATGATTTCCGCCAAGTGGGCGTGGGTATGGCAGGGGGTAACGGGCTTTTAACTTTAGCGACAAACACGACTATGGACGCTCTTTTAGGGATAAGCAATCAAATTGTCAATACTAATAAAGCTATTAGTAACAACAACCCAGAATTAACCCAGTTTAAAAAAATACTCCCCCAAATTGAGCAACGCTTTGAAGTGAATAAAAACGCTTATAGCGTTCAAGCCCTGCAAGTGTATTTGAGTAATGTGCTTTATAACTTGGTTAATAATAGCAATAATGGCAGTAATAATGGAGTAGTTCCTGGATATGTAGGGATTATAAAAGTTCTCTATGGTTCTCAAAGTGAATTCAGTCTTTTAGCCACGGAGAGTGTGGCGCTTTTAAACACGCTTACAAGAGTGAATCTGGATAGTAATTCGGTGTTTTTAAAAGGGCTCTTAGCCCAAATGCAGCTTTTTAATGACACTTCTTCAGCAAAGCTAAACCAGATTGCAGAAAGCTTGAATAATAGCGGTGGTGCCGGATCAATGCTTCAAAAGGATGTGAAAACCATCCAGGATCGAATCGCTACTTACCAAGAAAATCTAAAACAGCTAGGAGGAATGCTAAACAATTACGATGAGCCCTACTTGCCCCAGTTTGGGCCAGGCAAAAGCTCTCAGCATGGGGTTATTAATGGCTTTGGCATTCAAATGGGCTATAAGCAATTTTTTGGGAGAAAGAGGAATATAGGCTTACGGTATTACGCTTTCTTTGATTATGGTTTTACGCAATTGGGCAGTCTTAGCAGCGCTGTTAAAGCGAATATCTTCACTTATGGTGCTGGCACAGACTTTTTATGGAATATCTTTAGAAGGGTTTTTAGTGATCAGTCCTTGACTGTGGGGGTGTTTGGAGGCATTCAAATAGCGGGTAACACTTGGGATAGCTCTTTAAGAAATCAAATTGAAGACTCGTTTAAAGAATACCCCACTCCCACGAATTTCCAATTTTTATTTAATTTGGGCTTAAGGGCTCATTTTGCCAGCACCATGCACCGCCGGTTTTTGAGCGCGTCTCAAAGCATTCAGCATGGGATGGAATTTGGCGTGAAAATCCCGGCTATCAATCAAAGATATTTGAAAGCGAATGGGGCTGATGTGGATTACAGGCGTTTGTATGCGTTCTATATCAATTACACGATAGGTTTTTAAGCTCTTTTTAGGGCTTATTAAAGAGGCTCTTTACTTTTTTTTGGTATTCTAACAGGCTTTTAAACCACCAATCTACTTTGTTTTAAGGATAATATTTTATGGCAGATGTCGTTGTGGGGATTCAGTGGGGAGATGAGGGGAAGGGAAAAATTGTTGATAGGATCGCTAAAGATTATGACTTTGTGGTGCGCTATCAAGGCGGGCATAATGCTGGGCATACCATTGTGCATAAGGGGGTTAAGCATTCTTTGCATTTAATGCCCTCAGGGGTTTTATACCCCCAATGCAAGAACATCATTTCTAGCGCAGTGGTCGTGAGCATTAAGGATTTGTGCGAAGAAATCAGCGCGTTTGAGGATTTAGAAAATCGTTTGTTTATCAGCGACAGAGCCCATGTGATCTTGCCCTATCATGCCAAAAAAGACGCTTTTAAAGAAAAATCTCAAAACATCGGCACGACTAAAAAAGGCATAGGTCCTTGCTATGAGGATAAAATGGCGAGGAGCGGGATAAGAATGGGGGATTTATTAGACGATAAAATCTTAGAAGAAAGGCTAAACGCTCATTTCAAAGCCATTGAGCCTTTTAAGGAATTGTATGATTTAAGCGAGAATTACGAAAAAGATTTGAGAGGGTATTTTAAAACTTATGCTCCACAAATTTGCCCCTTTATCAAAGACACGACAAGTATGCTGATGGAAGCGAACCAAAAGGGTGAAAAAATCCTACTAGAAGGGGCTCAAGGCACGCTTTTAGACATTGATTTAGGGACTTACCCTTTTGTAACAAGCTCTAACACCACGAGCGCTAGCGCTTGCGTGAGCACCGGCTTAAACCCTAAAGCGATCAATGAAGTGATAGGCATCACGAAAGCCTACTCCACTCGTGTGGGTAACGGGCCCTTCCCTAGCGAAGACACCACACCCATGGGCGATCATTTAAGGACTAAGGGTGCGGAGTTTGGCACGACAACCAAGCGCCCAAGGCGTTGCGGGTGGCTGGATTTGGTGGCTTTAAAATACGCTTGCGCTTTGAATGGTTGCACGCAATTAGCTTTAATGAAATTAGATGTTTTAGACGGGATTGATGCGATTAAGGTGTGCGTGGCTTATGAAAGAAAGGGCGAAAGATTAGAGGCTTTCCCTAGCGATCTGAAAGATTGCGTGCCGATCTATCAAACTTTTAATGGCTGGGGAAAAAGCGTGGGCGTGAGAAAATTAGACGATTTAGAGTCAAACGCTAGAGAGTATATCCGTTTTATTGAAAAAGAAGTGGGGGTGAAAATCCGCCTTATTTCTACAAGCCCTGAAAGAGAAGACACGATTTTTCTATGAAAAAATTCGCTTCTGTATTGGTGCAATTAAAAACCCTTGCGTTAGAAAAAATAGAGCAAAAGCTTGAAAGCAAGCGTTTAGAATTGCGGCAAAATGAGCGAGAAGTTTTGGACAAACAAGCCCAATTGAGCACGTTTAAAAACCCTGAATTGGGGGGAATGAGCCTTTTTTTACAAACCCAGCAATTAAAAAGCGCTCTAAGAATGGAGATAGAATATTACCAACAACAGAGCGAGAATTTAACTAAGGATTTAAAAATTTTAGAAAAAGATTGTCTTTTGGCTAACCAGGAATTAGAAAAAGCTAAAATCATTTTAGAAAATGAAAAGCAAAAAGAAAAGGGAATTTTGGAAAAAAAAGAGCAGGCTCTTTTAGACGAAAACGCCATGATTTTACACTGGCAAAAAGAGGGCTTGCATGCGTAAAATCTTGTTAATGGGCTTGATTTTACAAGCGCTCTTTAGCGAAGAAGCCGTGCAGGAATTGTTGCAATGCTCTGCGATTTTTGAATCTAAAAAAGCCGAATTAAAAGACGATTTGCACCGATTGAGCGAAAAAGAGCAGTCTTTAAGGATCTTGCAAACCGAAAACGCCCGCCTTTTAGATGAGAAAAACGATCTGTTAAACAAAAAAGAAAAAGAAGTGGAAGAAAAACTGAAAAATTTAGCCGCTAAAGAAGAAGCCTTTAAAACCTTACAAACGGAAGAAAAAAACGCCTTAAAAATTTGATAGAAGAAAACGAAGGCATTTTGAGAGAAATCAAGCAAGCTAAAGATAGCAAGATTGGCGAGACTTATTCTAAAATGAAAGATTCTAAGTCCGCCTTGATTTTAGAAAATTTACCCGCTCAAAACGCCTTAGAAATTTTAATGGCGCTAAAACCTCAAGAATTAGGTAAAATTTTAGCCAAAATGGATCCTAAAAAAGCGGCGGCTTTGACAGAGTTGTGGCAAAAACCCCCACGAGAAAATAAAGAAAGCCAAAAAACCACAGTGCCCACGCCCCCTATAGTGCCCATGCCTCCCAAAGAGCCGATTATAAAAGATCCTAACACAAAAGAGCCTGCAGGGGTATGATGTTAATTGTAGCGGTTTTGATGCTGGCGTTTTTAATCTTTGTCCATGAATTAGGGCATTTCACTATCGCTAGGATTTGTGGGGTGAAGGTAGAAGTGTTTAGCATTGGTTTTGGTAAAAAACTCTGTTTTTTTAAGCTTTTTGGCACGCAATTCGCTTTGTCTTTGATCCCGCTTGGGGGCTATGTGAAATTAAAGGGCATGGACAAAGAAGAAAATGGAACGAATGAAACCCATCAAGCTAATGACAGCTATGCGCAAAAAAGCCCTTTTCAAAAGCTATGGATATTATTTGGGGGGGCATTTTTTAATTTTCTTTTTGCGATTTTAGTGTATTTTTTTCTGGCATTGGGTGGGGAAAAAGTCTTACTGCCTGTCATTGGCGATTTAGAAAGTAACGCGTTAGAAGCCGGGTTATTAAAGGGGGATAAAATCCTTTCTATCAACCACAAAAAAATAGCGAGTTTTAGAGAGATTAGAGGCATAGTGGCGCGTGCTAGAGGCGAGTTGGTTTTAGAAATAGAGCGAAACCATCAGATTTTAGAAAAACGACTGACCCCCAAAATCGTGGCGGTAATAAGCGATTCTAACGATCCTAATGAAATCATCAAATACAAAGTGATAGGCATTAAACCGGACATGCAAAAAACAGGCGTTGTCTCTTATTCCTTGTTTCGAGCGTTTGAGCAGGCCTTGAGTCGGTTTAAAGAGAGCGTTGTTTTGATTGTGGATTCTTTAAGGCGTCTGATTATAGGGAGCGCTTCAGTTAAAGAATTGAGTGGGGTGGTAGGCATTGTGGGAGCGTTAAGCCATGCCAATAGTTTGAGCATGCTTTTGTTGTTTGGAGCGTTTTTGTCGATCAATTTAGGGATTTTAAATTTATTACCCATTCCAGCGCTGGATGGGGCGCAAATGTTAGGGGTTGTTTTTAAAAATATTTTTAAGATCACTTTGCCGGCGTTTATGCAAAATGCGTTGTGGTTAGCGGGTGTGGGTTTTTTGGTTTTTATCATGTTTTTAGGGCTTTTCAATGACATCACTCGTTTGCTATAAAAGGGGGAGTTGGTGAATGTATTGAGCGTGAGTGAAGTCAATGCGCAAATCAAAGCCCTTTTAGAAGCGACTTTTTTGCAAGTTAGGGTTCAAGGGGAAGTGAGCAATTTGACTATCCATAAGGTGAGCGGCCATGCGTATTTTTCGCTCAAAGACAGCCAGTCAGTAATGAGATGCGTGCTGTTTAAAGGGAACGCTAACAGGCTTAAATTCGCTTTAAAAGAAGGGCAGGAAGTGGTTGTTTTTGGGGGCATTAGCGTGTATGTTCCAAGGGGGGATTATCAAATCAATTGCTTTGAAATAGAGCCTAAAGATATAGGTTCATTAACCCTAGCTTTAGAGCAATTGAAAGAAAAATTACGCCTTAAGGGCTATTTTGATGAAGCGAATAAATTACCCAAACCGCATTTTCCTAAACGAGTGGCAGTCATCACTTCTCAAAATTCAGCCGCTTGGGCGGACACAAAAAAGATCGCTTCCAAACGATGGCCGATGTGCGAATTAGTTTGCATCAACACTTTAATGCAAGGGGAGGGCTGCGTTCAAAGCGTGGTGGAGAGCATCGCTTATGCGGATAGTTTTCATGGTACAAAAAACGCTTTTGATGCGATTGTGGTGGCTAGGGGTGGGGGGAGCATGGAGGATTTGTATTCTTTCAATGATGAGAAAATTGCTGATGCATTGCATTTGGCTAAAACTTTCAGCATGTCAGCTATTGGGCATGAGAGCGATTTTTTATTGAGCGATTTAGTGGCGGATTTAAGGGCTTCTACGCCTTCAAATGCGATGGAAATCTTACTCCCTAGCAGCGATGAATGGTTGCAAAGACTTGATGGGTTTAATGTGAAATTGCACCGCTCTTTTAAAATTTTGCTCCATCAAAAAAAGGTGCATTTAGAGCATTTAGCGGCTTCTCTAAAACGATTGAGTTTTGAGAACAAACACCATTTAAACGCTTTAAAACTAGAGAAACTAAAAATCGCTTTAGAAAATAAAACCCTGGAATTTTTACGCTTTAAAAAAACGCTTTTAGAAAAAATCTCTATTCAAACATTAACAAGCCCTTTTTTACCAACTAAAACAGAGCGATTGAACAGACTAGAAAACGCCCTTAAACTCGCTCATGCCAATTTGAAATTACCCCAATTCGGGGCGTTTGTGAGCAAAAATAATCAAGCGATAGAATTAGAGGCATTAAAAACGGGCGATAGAATTGAATTGAATAATGAAAAAGCCAGAGCGAGTGCTGAAATTTTGAGCGTGGATAGGGTGTAGGGGTTTGAAAAAAATTGCTTCTTAAAACTTTGTTTTATCGTTTTAGACTTATTCTATAATAAAACTCTTAAGAGGATAGAGGGTATTTTGAAATAACTCTTCTCTTTAATCCCTTGTATAGAGCCAAAGGGATTTTTAAACACCAGCCATTATCAAAAAGTTTTGTATTATAATTTGATTGATTTCTATTGATTAAGGTGTTTGAATTGAGTTTAGCCGATATGATTTTAGAGCGTTTTAAAGATTTTATGAGAGAACAACCTGAGCCTTACAAGTTTTTGCAAGTTTTTTACGCACAAGAAAAAGAACGCTTTTTAAATGACAAAATGAACGATTATATTAAGCAAAATAAAAGCAAAGAAGAAGCTAGCATTTTAGCCAGACAAGGCTTTGTGAGCGCCATAGGAAGGGCGTTAGAAAAAATCATAGAACTTTTATTAAAAGATTTTTGTATTAAAAACAATGTAAAAATGACAAACGATAAAGTCTTAAGGGCTAAGCGCCTTAATGACGAGCTGGATAGAGTCAAACGGGCTTTATTGGTGCATTTTGGAGGATATAGCGTTTTGCCTGATGGAGATATTGTTCTTTATCAAACCAACAAGGATAATATCAAAATTCTAGCGGTTTTATCAATAAAAAATTCGTTTAGAGAGCGTTTTACAGAAACGCCTTATTGGAAATTAAAACTTCTGCAATCGCCTATAACTTCTCACATTAAGGTCTTTATGATAACACCGGATAACGATGATGAGATCAGTTTTAAAGACAGACCTAAAAAAGCTAGGATTGTGATGGAGCATGAATTAGACGGTCTCTATTTAGCCAAAAGCCATTTTGATCAAAGCTCTAAGATTAAGGGTATAGAAAATTTATTAGAAGATTTAAAAAGGCTTTTATGAAACCTTATTTCAGTTTGGAGAAATTGGATTTATACCATGGCGATGCCAGCGTTTTAGAGACTTTTGAAAAAGGTTTTTATGATTTGTGCGTTACTTCACCGCCCTATAATTTGAGTATTGAATATCAAGGGAGTGATGATTTTAGGGCTTATGATGATTATTTAAATTGGTGCAAAAATTGGCTTAAAAATTGTTATTTTTGGGGTAAGGATCAGGCGAGATTGTGCTTGAATGTCCCTTTAGACACGAATAAACATGGCAAGCAAAGTTTAGGGGCAGACATCACAGCAGTAGCCAAGGAATGCGGTTGGAAATACCAAAATACGATTATTTGGAATGAAAGCAATATCTCAAGACGCACCGCTTGGGGGAGTTGGCTGCAAGCTAGCGCGCCTTATGCTATCGCTCCTGTGGAGTTGATTGTCGTTTTTTATAAAAACGCATACAAACGCCAAAAGCAAACTTCTACAATCAGTAAAGAGGAGTTTTTGCTCTACACGAATGGGTTGTGGAGTTTTAGTGGCGAATCCAAAAAGCGCTTAAAACACCCAGCCCCATTCCCAAGGGAATTACCCAGGCGTTGCATTAAATTGTTTTCTTTTTTGGAAGACACGATTTTTGATCCTTTTAGTGGATCTGGCACGACTATTTTAGAGGCGAACGCTTTAGGGCGTTTTAGCGTGGGTTTAGAGATTGAAAAAGAATATTGCGAGTTGTCTAAAAAGCGTATTTTAGAGAGTTTGTCATTAGTGTGAGCGTTTTAAAAACCTTTGAGGGTTAAAATAGTGTAAAATAGTAAAGATTTTAAAACTCAAAAAGGATTGATAATGAATTTATTTGAAAAAATGACTGACCAGTTGCATGAGACTTTAGACAGCGCGCTCGCTTTAGCTTTACACCATAAAAACGCTGAAGTAACGCCCTTACACATGCTCTTTGTCATGCTTAATAACTCCCAAGGCATCCTCATTCAAGCCTTACAAAAAATGTCTGTGGATATTCAAGCCTTAAGGCTTAGCGTTCAAAGCGAGTTGAATAAGTTTGCTAAAGTTTCACAAATCAACAAGCAAAATATCCAATTAAACCAAGCTCTAATCCAAAGTTTAGAAAACGCTCAAGGCTTGATGGCTAAAATAGGCGATTCTTTTATCGCTGTAGATGTGTATCTTTTGGCGAATATGAGCCTTTTTGAAAGCGTTCTAAAACCTTATTTAGACACTAAGGAATTGCAAAAAACTTTAGAATCTTTGAGAAAAGGCGCGACTATCCAAGATAAGAACGATGATTCTAATTTAGAAAGTTTAGAAAAATTTGGCATTGATTTGACGCAAAAAGCCTTAGACAATAAGCTGGATCCGGTGATTGGGAGGGATGAAGAAATCATTCGCATGATGCAAATTTTGATAAGAAAAACAAAAAATAACCCTATTTTACTGGGTGAGCCTGGAGTGGGGAAAACGGCTGTTGTGGAGGGTTTAGCCCAGCGCATTGTGAATAAGGAAGTGCCTAAAACGCTTTTAAACAAACGAGTCATCGCTTTAGATTTAAGCTTATTGGTGGCTGGAGCGAAATACAGAGGCGAGTTTGAAGAGCGTTTGAAAAAGGTGATTGAAGAAGTTAAAAAAAGCACGAATGTGATTTTATTCATTGATGAAATCCACACGATTGTAGGGGCTGGGGCTAGTGAGGGGGGCATGGATGCGGCTAATATTTTAAAACCTGCGCTCGCTAGGGGGGAATTACACACGATTGGAGCGACCACTTTAAAAGAATACCGCAAATATTTTGAAAAAGACATGGCACTACAAAGGCGTTTCCAACCCATTTTACTCAATGAGCCTAGCATCAATGAAGCTTTACAAATTTTAAGGGGGTTAAAAGAAACTTTAGAAACGCACCATAATATCACCATCAACGACTCTGCGCTCATAGCGAGTGCCAAACTCTCTAGCCGTTATATCACCGATAGGTTTTTGCCCGATAAAGCGATTGATTTGATTGATGAGGGGGCGGCTCAATTAAAAATGCAAATGGAATCAGAGCCGGCAAAACTTTCTAGCGTTAAGCGCTCCATTCAAAGACTGGAAATGGAAAAACAAGCCCTTGAAATGGAAAAAAAAGAGAGCAATGCCAAACGCATGCAAGAAATCCTTAAAGAATTGAGCGGTTTGAAAGAAGAAAAAATCCAATTAGAAGTGCAATTTGAAAACGAAAAAGAAGTGTTTAAAGAAATTTCACGCTTGAAAATGGAAATGGAAAGCTTGAAAAAAGAGGCTGAGAGGTTTAAGCGCAATGGGGATTACCAAAAAGCGGGTGAAATTGAATATTCTAAAATCCCTGAAAATAAAAAGAAAGAAGAAGAATTGCAGCATAAATGGGAGATCATGCAACAAAACGGGGCGTTATTGCAAAACGCTTTAACCGAAAACAACATCGCTGAGATCGTGAGCCAATGGACGCATATCCCAGTCCAAAAAATGCTCCAAAGCGAAAAAAATAGGGTTTTAAACATTGAAAGCGAATTGCAAAAAAGAGTGGTGGGGCAAGAAAAAGCGCTCAAAGCGATCGCTAAAGCGATTAAAAGGAATAAGGCTGGGCTTAGCGATAGCAATAAGCCCATAGGGAGTTTTCTCTTTTTAGGGCCAACAGGCGTGGGTAAAACCGAGAGCGCTAAAGCTTTGGCGCAATTCTTGTTTGATAGCGATAAAAATCTGATAAGAATTGACATGAGCGAATACCTAGAAAAGCATGCCATAAGCCGTCTTATTGGGGCTGCTCCTGGGTATGTGGGCTATGAAGAAGGCGGGCAATTGACAGAAGCGGTGCGCAGGAAGCCTTATAGCGTGGTGTTATTAGATGAAGTGGAAAAAGCCCATCCGGATGTGTTTAACCTCTTGTTACAGGTTTTAGATGAAGGGCATTTAACCGATAGTAAGGGCGTGAGAGTGGATTTCAAAAACACGATTTTGATTTTAACCAGCAATGTGGCTAGCGGTGCGCTTTTAGAAGAAAATTTGAGTGAAGCCGATAAACAAAAAGCGGTTAAGGAGAGCTTGAGGCAATTTTTCAAGCCGGAATTTTTAAACCGCTTAGATGAAATCATCTCCTTTAACGCCCTAGATAGTCATGCTATCGCTAAGATCGTGGGGATACTTTTTGAAAACATTCAAAAAAAAGCGCTTGAAAGGGGCATTAATATAACCCTAGACGAAGAGGCAAAAGCGTTGATCGCAGAAGCGGGATTTGACAGATTCTATGGCGCTAGACCCTTAAAGCGCGCGCTCTATGAAATGGTAGAAGACAAGCTCGCTGAACTCATTTTGGAGGATAAAATTAAAGAGAATGACAGCGTGGCATTTGTGGTAGAAGATAACGAAATTGTGCCTAAGATTAAGTGAAGTTTTGTTATCCTAAAAAAGAATAAGAAATGGTTATTTTTAAAAAAGGATTGAATGATGTTTGATAACACGCTTGTTAATCTCTTTGACACAGCGCCTCTTTTAACTTCGCTTTTAGCCGGGATTTTAACTTTTTTAAGCCCTTGCGTGTTGCCTTTAATCCCGGCGTATATGTCTTATATTTCTCAAATTTCTTTAGAGGATATTAAAGATGGTAAGGCTAAAAGGGTTTCGGTTTTTTTAAAATCCTTGATGTTTGTGGTGGGGTTTTCGCTCGTGTTTTTGGGCGTGGGCATGTCTATGGCCAAGCTTATCCATAGCTTTTCGTTTGCATGGGTGAATTATATCGCCGGGGGGGTTGTGATCCTTTTTGGTTTGCATTTTTTAGGCGTGTTTCGTTTTGCATTTTTGTATAAAACTCAAAGCGTTCGTTTAGCGAGCAAATCTAATAGCATGCAACGCTTTTACCCCTTTCTTTTAGGCATGAGTTTCGCTTTAGGCTGGACGCCATGCATCGGGCCGATATTCACTTCTATAGTGATCATGAGCGCGAGTAAGGACGCTTATGGCTTAATGCTTATGGTGGTGTTTGTGGTGGGCTTAGCGATCCCTTTTTTATTGGTGGCTTTAATGCTAGAAAGAGCGCTTTTGTTTTTAAAATCCTTAAAGAAATACAACCGCGCGATTGAAATTATTTCAGGGTTGGTGCTTATTTTAATGGGAATATTGATCATGACAAATTCTTTAGAAAGCTTGACGGATTTCTTGCAAAACTAGGAGGGTTTGATGCTGTTAAAAAACGCTTCGTTTTATGATGATGAGGTTTTAAAAAAAGCGGATATTCGCTTAAAAGATTCTCTCATTGCAGAGATTAAAGAAAACTTAAGCCCTACCAAAAACGAAGAGGTGATTGAGTGTGAGAATTTATTCGTGTTGCCAAGCTTCATTGATTTGAGCGTTACTGATTTTGAGGGTTATGAAAATTTAAAACAAAAGGCTTTTAAAGGGGGGGTGGGGTTACTCAATGTTTTTAATTGCGATCAAAGCGGCATTAAAAATATTATGGCGGTTAAAAACAACCAACTAGCCGACATCGCTACGCTTAAAAATAAAGGGGGGGAAATTTTAATCGTGCAATCTGACGCTTTTTTAGAACTCATCAGCCACTATGCCAAATCCTACAACTTGCCTCTTTTAATCTCTTTAGAAAATTCTTTTGAAGCCCTAAATAATGAGGCGTTAGCCTATGAATTGGGGCAAAATTTTGTAGAAAATGCGTTTGAAAACACGCGCTTGGTGCGTTTTATGGAAGTTTCTAGAGCGTTACAAATCCCTATGCTTTTAGATAAAGTAAATAGCATCGCCACGCTTAAACTCATCAAAGCCTTTAATCATTTAGGAGCGCGTTTGCAAGCCCAAACGCCCTTAAGCCATTTGGTTTTAGATGAAAGCGTGTATGAAGATTATGAGCCCAGATTTAAAATCGCCCCTCCTTTAAGGGATAAAGAAAGCCAAAACGCTTTAAAAGATGCTCTAAAGAATAACGAAATCGCCATGCTCACAAACCTTCATGTTTTTAAGAACTCTAACGCAGAGCTTTTTGAAGAAAGCGCTTTTGGGTGTGAGAGCATAGAGGACGCTTTTAGCGTGGCTTATACTTTTTTAGTTCAAAAAAAGGTTATCAGCTTCCAACAGCTCATTAAAGTCATGGCGATCAATCAAGCGAGATTTTTAAAACTCAATGCAGGCGAGGTTAAAGAAAATCAATTAGCCAATTTGATGATCGTGGATTTAAACGCTCAAACAAGAGTTAATAATAAAAATTCGCCCTTTTATGGTTTAGAATTATATGGCGAAGTTCAAAGAATGATCTTAAAAGGGCAAACCACATTTATTAAGGAGGATGCATGCAAGAAATCATAGGAGCGTCTTTAGTTTTTTTATGCAATGAAAAATGCGAAGTGTTAGAAGATTATGGCGTAGTCTTTGATGAAAAGATTGTTGAAGCGGGCGATTATAAAAGCCTAACGCTTAAATACCCCCATTTAAAGGCGCAGTTTTTTGAAAGTTCCGTTCTTTTGCCCGCTTTTATCAACGCGCACACCCATTTTGAATTCTCCAACAACAAGGCGAGTTTTGATTACGGGAGTTTTTCTGGCTGGTTAGGGAGCGTGTTGAACAAAGGGGGGGCGATTTTAGAAAATTGCCAAGGGGCTATTCAAAACGCTATCGCTATGCAATTAAAAAGCGGAGTGGGGAGCGTGGGAGCGATTTCTAACCACTTGATAGAAGTTAATTTATTGAAAGAAAGCCCTTTGAGTGCTGTCGTGTTTTTAGAGTTTTTAGGGAGTCGTTATTCTTTAGAAAAACTAAAAGCGTTTGAGGCAAAATTTAAAGAGTTAAAAGATTTAGAAGACAAAAAGCTTAAAGCCGCTCTCGCTGTGCATGCCCCTTATTCGGTTCAAAAAGACATGGCTTTAAGCGTTATTCAATTAGCTAAAGATTCACAAAGCCTGCTTTCTACGCATTTTTTAGAATCGTTTGAAGAATTAGAATGGGTAGAAAATTCTAAAGGGTGGTTTGAAAATTTTTACCAGCATTTTTTAAACGAGTCCAATTTCAAATCGCTCTATAAGGGCGCGAATGATTACATTGACATGTTTAAAGACGCACACACTTTATTCGTGCATAACCAGTTCGCTTCTTTGGAAGTATTAAAAAGGATTAAATCTCAAGTCAAAAACGCTTTTTTAATCACATGCCCCTTTTCTAACCGCCTATTGAGCGGGAAAGTGCTGGATTTAGAAAGAACCAAAGAAGCCGGTTTGAGCGTGAGCGTGGCCACTGACGGATTGAGTTCTAACATTTCGCTGAGCCTTTTAGACGAATTAAGAGCGTTCTTGCTCACCCATAACATGCCGTTATTGGAATTAGCCAAGATCGCTCTTTTAGGAGCGACTAGGCATGGGGCTAAAGCTTTAGCTTTAAATAATGGCGAGATAGAAGCCAATAAGAGGGCGGATTTGAGCGTGTTTAGTTTTGGTGAAAAATTCACTAAAGAGCAAGCGGTTTTGCAATTTTTATTGCATGCTAAAGAAGTGGAACGCTTGTTTTTAGGGGGGAAAAGGGTAATCTAATGTGTTTTAAAGACAGAATGCGTTAAAATGAGAAATCCAAATCAATTAAGGAAAGATCAATGAAATTAGTTTTAGCCAAGAATACAAGAAAATCAGACTCCAAGAGCGTGGAATTAGAGGATTTGTATCATAAATTTAGCGAAGACAAGCGTTCTATTTTCTATTTTGCCCCCACAAACGCCCACAAAGACATGCTCAAAGCGGTGGATTTTTTCAAAGCAAAAGGCCATACGGCTTATTTAGATGAGGTGAGGGTCAGCACCGATGAAAAAGATTTTCTTTATGAATTGCACATTATTTAAAGGCTTGTATTGAAAGTTTATATTGAAACAATGGGTTGTGCCATGAACTCTAGGGATAGCGAGCATTTATTGAGCGAGTTATCTAAACTAGACTATAAAGAGACTAACGACCCTAAAACAGCGGATTTGATTTTAATCAACACTTGCAGCGTGCGCGAAAAACCCGAGAGGAAATTGTTTTCAGAAATCGGTCAATTCGCTAAAATCAAAAAACCCAACGCCAAAATCGGGGTTTGCGGGTGCACTGCAAGCCACATGGGAGCGGATATTTTGAAAAAAGCCCCGAGCGTGAGCTTTGTGTTAGGGGCTAGGAATGTGTCTAAAATCTCTCAAGTGATCCATAAAGAAAAAGCCGTTGAAGTAGCGATTGATTATGATGAAAGCGCGTATGCGTTTGAATTTTTTGAAAAAAAGGCTCAAATCAGGTCGCTACTAAATATTTCTATAGGTTGCGATAAGAAATGTGCTTATTGCATTGTCCCGCACACTAGGGGAAAAGAAATTTCTATCCCTATGGATTTGATTTTAAAAGAAGCTGAGAAATTAGCGAATAACGGCACTAAAGAGCTCATGCTTTTAGGGCAGAATGTGAATAATTATGGCGCGCGTTTCAGTAGCGAGCATGCGAAAGTGGATTTTAGCGATTTGTTGGATAAATTGAGCGAGATTCAAGGCATTGAAAGGATACGATTCACTTCGCCTCACCCCTTGCACATGAATGACGGGTTTTTAGAGCGCTTTGCCAAAAACCCCAAAGTGTGCAAGAGTATCCACATGCCCTTACAGAGCGGATCTAGTGCGGTGTTAAAGATGATGCGAAGAGGTTATAGTAAAGAGTGGTTTTTAAATAGGGTGGAGAGGTTAAAAGCTTTAGTGCCTGAAGTGGGCATTAGCACGGATATTATCGTAGGCTTCCCTAATGAGAGCGATAAGGATTTTGAAGACACGATGGAGGTGCTAGAAAAAGTGCGCTTTGATACGCTCTATAGCTTTATTTACTCCCCACGCCCTTTCACTGAAGCGGGAGCTTGGAAAGAAAGAGTGCCGTTAGAAGTTTCATCTTCAAGGTTGGAGAGGTTGCAAAACAGGCACAAAGAAATTTTAGAAGAAAAAGCCAAGTTGGAAGTGGGTAAAACGCATGTGGTGTTGGTGGAAAATAGGCGTGAAATTGACAATCAAATCGTGGGTTTTGAAGGGCGCAGCGATACGGGGAAATTCATTGAAGTGACTTGTAAAGAAAAAAGAAATCCAGGCGAGCTTGTAGAAGTGGAGATTGTTTCTCATTCCAAAGGGCGCTTGATGGCGGCCACTAAAGGCAACACCCTATAAAGAGCGGGTTTAAAGGCGAGAATTGAGCTTAAAATTTTTCAGAAAAAATATCGTTTTAAAGGTTGTCCCACGCTTGGCGTTTGGAGTCCTTTGGTTGTTGCATAAAACTTGTAAAAACCGCTATTTTTTAGCTCAAAATTTAAAAGAAAAACCCTTTATTGTAAGCTGTTGGCATGGGGAGCTTGGCATGATCGGATTTGCGTATTTAAGGCTTCAAAAACCTTCTATTTATGTGATCGCAAGCCAGCATTTTGACGGCTCTATTGCGGCGGGTTTGTTTGAAAGCTTTGGTTTTAAAAACATTAGAGGCTCTAGCAAAAAAGGGGGGGTTAAGGTTTTGATAGAAGGGCTTAAGCGTTTGAAAGAAGGTTGCGATGTCGCTATCACTCCTGATGGTCCTAAAGGCCCACGACACAGCATAGCGGATGGGGTGATCGCTTTAGCTCAAAAATCAGGCGTGGGGATTAGCGCTTGTCGGGTGGTTTGTAAAAACGCATGGCGGTTGAATACCTGGGATCAATTTGAAATCCCTAAGCCTTTTAGCGAAGTGCATTATTACATGCTAGAATCTGTAATTATCCCTAAAGAATGGGAGCTTTCAAAGGCTAAAGAATATTTAAAGACGTGCATGGATTCTGCTGGATTTGAAGAACCTCAAAGGGGTTTAAGTGCTTAAAGGGTTAAAAAAAGCGTTTAAAGAGAGGTTTTGCTCTCAAGTGTACATCTCTTTTAATGTGGATCACAATCTCTTATCCGCTCAAGTCATAAGGATCAAAAACCACCGCATTAAAGAGAAATTTTTTAAAACTTTTGAGACTAAAGTGGAGACTAAAAATGGTGAAGTCCCTATTCAAGCCTTAAAAATCGCCAGAACTTATAGCCAAAAATACCCCTACACTTATTTTAGCGCGATGAGTAAAGCTAAAGAGGTTTTATGCGAAAAGCAGGCGTTTGAACAAATCAAACAAGAAAATCAAGATTATCAGGCTTGTGAAGTCAATCAAAAGTATTGCGTTTATGTGGAATCTAAGGATTTTTTAAAGGATTTCAAGCGTTTTAAAATCCAGGATGTGGATTTTTTGTTTTCGCCTTTTAGCCTTATTTATGATTTTGTGCGCGATAATTTAGAAGAAAAGCCGTTGTTGTATTTGCTTTTGGAGCGTTCAAGATTTTATTTTTTGATTGCGGATAAAAAAGAGATTTTTTTAGCCAAATCCATGTTTTTAGAAGAACAACCTGAAGAGTTTATAGAGAGCAAGGAAGAGGATTCTATGGAGATGGATAATGAGGTTGTGGATTTGTTTTTGAGTGAAATCCAAGAAGATATTGACAGCCTTGAAGAAGCGATAGGCCTAGATAGCAGTAAGGATAATGGCGAAAAAACAACAGAGGACGCTTATAGCTTGATTGAAGGCATGACGAATATCCCCCTAATTGCAGATGTTTTGCAAGAAGGATTGCGCAGCGTCTATCATTCTAGAGATATAGACTTTGTAGAAAAAGTGGTTGTTTTAGACAGCTGTCAAATCCACCCAAAAGCGTTAATGCATTTGCAAGAAACTTTGATGATAGAAGTGGATAGGCTTGATTTTTCTTTAGTGGAGCGCTTGAATATTTTAGCGCGCATGGAGAATGAAAATTATGCGTTTTAGCTACATTGATCCAAGAGCGAAATACCTTATCAGCAAGCTTTCTAAAATTTGGGTTTTTTACATTTTTTTATCTTTTGTGGTAATAGGGGGGTTAGTGTGGTTTATGCACAACGCCATTAAAAACACTCAAGATAATGCGTCTGATTTGGCGATCCAAGAAAGGCTCTATCGCCATGAAATCAGCCGCTTGCAGGTTAAGACTGATGAAACCTTAAAACTCATTAAAGAAGCCAAAAAGCGTTTGAATTACAATGATGATATACGAGATGTTTTGCAAGGGCTTTTAAATATTGTGCCGGATCTCATTACTATTAATAGCATTGAAATAGATCAGCAAAGTGTGGTGGTTAGCGGTAAAACCCCTTCTAAAGAAGCCTTTTATTTTTTGTTTCAAAACAAGCTAAACCCCATGTTTGATTATTCTAGGGCGGAATTTTTCCCCTTAAGCGACGGGTGGTTTAATTTTGTCTCCACTAACTTTTCTAATTCCTTACTGATAAAAAACCCGGAGTCTATTAAATGAAGCCATTGCATTTTTCGCACCTGGACAGAGAGCAATCAGGCGATGTGGGGTTTATCATTAAAAACCTTGTTTTTTTAGGGGTTTTTTCCTTATTTGGTTGGTTGAATACCGAGTATTTTCTATGGCCTAGCATGTTAGAATTAAAAAAAATCCTTTTAGAAGAAAATCGTAAAAAAAGCGTTTTAGAATATGCGCAAAGGCATTTTGAAACAGCTCTAACCAATTATCGCAATCAAAAAGAAACAAGCGAATCCTTATTAAAGATTTTTAACGATGAAGAGTCCAGGCGGATTTTAGAAAAGATTTTAAAAAAATGTTTTGATGCCTATAAAATCAAACCCTTGCTCTCTCAAAACCCCTCTCAAAAAACCCAATTTTTTATCATGGCCAGAGCGAGCGAATTAGAAAAAACCTATCTTTTTTTCACCTTAATCAACAAGTATTTACCGAGCGCTCAAAGCCAATTGCCTTTAAAAATCTCTAAAGATGATGAAGGATTGTTGGTGCAATTTAGCGTGAGTATTGATCTCCAATAGGATTAGGGGTAGTTTAATGCAAGATTTTGATTTTAGTTTTAATCATAAGGCATGCGAGGGTTGTGGGGCAAAGTGTTGCGTGGGGGAAAGCGGGTATATTTTTTTAAATATCCAAGAAATGCAAAAAATTAGCGCTTTTTTAAAATTAGAATTGGAAGAATTCAGTCAAAAATATGTTAAAAAGGTAGGGTATAAGTTCTCTTTACTGGAAAAAGACGCTAAAGAGTTGGGTTTAGCGTGCGTGTTTTTGGATTTAGAGACGAAAAAATGCCAGATTTATAGCGTGCGCCCCAAGCAATGCCAAACTTTTCCTTTTTGGGAGAGCGTGAAAACTTTCTCTAAAGAGCAAAAAGAAGCTTTTTGTCAAAGCTGTCCGGGCATTACACAAAAAACCAAAGAAACTAAAGTGCGCTAAAATTCACTTCAGTGATACAAAAAAGGAAATAAAATAATGGATATTCAAATAAAGAAAAGATTTTTAGCAAATTTATTGCTTTTTAGCTTGTTTTCTTGGCTCAAGGCTGAAACCCTTTCAGAAGATCATCAAATCCTATTGAGTTCAGACGCTTTCCATAGAGGGGATTTTGCTAGCGCTCAAAAAGGCTATATGAATCTCTATAAGCAAACCAATAAGGTGGTGTATGCTAAAGAAGCGGCCATTTCAGCGGCGAGTTTAGGGGATATTAAAACCGCTATGCATTTAGCCATGCTCTATCAAAAAATCACCAATAATCGTAATGATGTTTCTATTAATAAGATTTTAGTGGATGGCTATGCGCAAATGGGGCAGATTGATAAGGCGATTGAATTGCTGCACAAAATCCGTAAAGAAGAAAAGACCATAGCCACAGACAATGTGTTAGGGACTTTGTATTTGACTCAAAAGCGTTTGGATAAGGCTTTCCCGTTGTTGAATAAGTTTTATAACCAAGTGCATGATGAAGACAGCTTAGAAAAACTCATTACGATCTATTTTTTGCAAAATCGTAAAAAAGAGGGCTTGGATTTGTTGCAATCTCATATAGACAGGTATGGTTGCTCAGAGCAATTGTGCCAAAAAGCGCTCAACACTTTCACGCAATTTAACGAGCTTGATTTGGCTAAAACAACTTTTGGCCGCTTGTATGAAAAAAACCCTATTGTTCAAAACGCCCAATTTTACATAGGGGTGTTAATCTTGTTAAAAGAGTTTGATAAGGCCCAGCAAATCGCAGAATTATTCCCTTTTGACAGGCGTTTGTTGTTAGACTTATACACCGCACAAAAAAAATTCGCTCAAGCTTCCAAACAGGCTTCTTTGATCTATCAAGAAAAAAAAGACCCTAAATTCTTAGGATTAGAGGCTATTTATCATTATGAAAGCTTGAGCGCGAAAAATAAAAAACCCACCAAACAAGAGATATTGCCTATCATTCAAAAATTAGAGCAAGCCACCAAAGAGCGCCAGGCTTGGCTTGCTAAAACTAAAGATAAAGAAGACGCGCAAGACGCTTTCTTTTATAATTTCTTAGGGTATTCCTTAATAGATTATGACATGGATATTAAAAGGGGCATGGATTTTGTGAGGAAAGCCTTGGCGTTAGATTCTGGATCAGTGCTTTATTTGGATTCTTTAGCATGGGGTTATTACAAATTAGGGAATTGTTTGGAGGCTAAAAAAATCTTTTCTAGCATCGCTAAAGAGTTTATTCAAGCCGAACCCGAATTGAAAGAGCACAATAAGATCATTCAAGAATGCAAGAAATAGGGATTTTAGAAAATTTACAAAAAAGCTTAGCCTTAAAAGAGGGCATGCTTTCTTATGAAATGCTAGGCAAAAGCTTGTCGTATAACCCCTACTTGCCTAGAGTCATTCCTCAAACTAAAGATTGTGTTTTTGTAACCCCTGATGAGGTTTTAGAAAAGCTTTTGAAAGAAAACACCCGCACAGAATGCGTCATTGTCAATTTTAAAGGATTATACGAAATAGGTGTGCCAAGCGTGTTTGATTTAGAAGTTTTAGGGTTATTGCGCCGCCATGCGAGTTCTTTGATTGTCCATCAGGATCTTTTCATCAGCCATTACCAGCTTTTAGAATCGCTTGTTCAAGGCTCTGATGGGGTTATTTTAGACGAAGAGCTTTTAAAAGAAGATTTAAGGGGCATGGTAGAATTCGCTTGGCGTTTGGGCTTGAGCGTGTTTGTAGAAACCCACAAGCCAGACTATACTCATTTAAAAGATTTAGGGGTTTTAGGCGTGCTAGAAAAAGTCCCCTATTCTCAAAATCAAAAAATAGTCTTTTTAGATTGAATTTTAAGCTAATTTAGAGTAAAAATCGTATTCAAACTTTTTAAAAGGAGTTAGTCATGTCATTATTGGTGAATGATGAATGCATTGCGTGCGATGCTTGCAGAGAAGAATGCCCTAGTGAGGCGATTGAAGAGGGCGATCCCATTTATAATATTGATCCAGACAGATGCACAGAGTGTTATGGGTATGATGATGAGCCGCGTTGCGTGAGCGTGTGCCCTGTAGATGCGATTTTACCGGATCCTAACAATGCAGAGAGCAAAGAGGAATTGAAATACAAATACGAAAGCTTAAAAGAGCAAGATTAAAGGCTAGCAATGGCTAAAATCACAACCGTGATTGATATAGGCTCTAATTCAGTGCGTTTGGCTGTCTTTAAAAAGACGAGCCAGTTTGGGTTTTACTTGCTTTTTGAGACCAAATCTAGGGTTAGGATTTCAGAGGGCTGTTATGCGTTTAATGGGGTTTTACAAGAAATCCCCATGCAAAGAGCCATTAAAGCCTTGAGCGAATTTAAAGAAATCGCTCTCAAGCACAAAAGCAAAAAAATCTTGTGCGTGGCGACTTCAGCGGTGCGCGATGCCCCTAATCGGCTGGAGTTTGTAGCGAGGGTGAAAAAGGCTTGCAGTTTGCAAATCAAAATCATTGACGGACAAAAAGAAGCGCTCTATGGTGGGATTGCGTGCGCGAATTTGTTGCATAAAAATTCAGGGATCACGATAGATATTGGAGGGGGTAGCACGGAGTGCGCGTTGATTGAAAAAGGCAAGATTAAGGATCTCATCTCGCTTGATGTTGGGACGATCCGCATTAAAGAAATGTTTTTGGACAAAGACTTAGATGTCAAATTGGCTAAAGCCTTTATCCAAAAAGAGGTCTCTAAACTGCCCTTTAAGCATAAAAACGCCTTCGGGGTGGGGGGGACGATTAGGGCGTTGAGTAAGGTATTGATGAAACGCTTTGATTACCCTATTGATTCTTTGCATGGTTATGAAATAGATGCACATAAAAATTTAGCGTTCATTGAACAAATTATCATGCTTAAAGAAGACAAACTGCGGCTTTTAGGGGTGAATGAAGAGCGTTTGGATAGTATCAGGAGCGGGGCGTTGATTTTATTGGTCGTTTTGGAGCATTTAAAAACTTCTTTGATGATCACCAGTGGCGTAGGAGTGAGAGAGGGCGTGTTTTTAAGCGATTTATTGCGCCACCATTACCATAAATTCCCCCCCAATATCAACCCTTCTCTAATCTCTTTAAAAGATCGCTTTTTGCCCCATGAAAAGCACAGCCAAAAGGTCAAAAAAGAATGCGTGAAATTGTTTGAAGCTTTATCGCCTTTGCATAAAATAGATGAAAAATACCTTTTCCATTTAAAGATTGCGGGGGAATTAGCGAGCATGGGTAAGATTTTAAGCGTCTATTTAGCCCACAAGCACAGCGCGTATTTTATTTTAAACGCTTTGAGTTATGGCTTTAGCCACCAGGATAGAGCGATCATTTGCTTACTAGCGCAATTCAGCCATAAAAAAATCCCTAAAGACAACGCTATCGCCCACATGAGCACGATGATGCCAAGCCTTTTAACTTTACAATGGCTGAGTTTTATCCTTTCTTTAGCCGAAAATCTGTGCCTAACAGACAGCCATCATCTAAAATACACGCTAGAAAAAAACAAGCTTGTGATCCATTCTGATGATACGCTTTACTTGGCTAAAGAGATGCTCCCTAAACTCATTAAACCCATTCCTTTGATGATAGAGTTCGCTTGAAAATAGCGATTGTCAGGCTTTCAGCGCTTGGGGATGTTATCGTGAGTGCGGTGTTTTTAGCAGTGATTAAAGAGCGTTTTATTAACGCTCAAATAGAATGGTTCGTGGATGAAAGATTCAGTGCGATTTTAGAGCATTCCCCTTATATTGATAAATTACACCCCATCGCTTTAAAAAGCACGCTTACAACCTTTAACCCTTTGAAGATTTTCAAACTTTTTAAATCTTTAAGGGCTTATGAATACGATATAATCATTGACATGCAAGGCCTAATCAAATCCGCTCTCATCACTCAAATGTTAAAAGCCCCTAAAAAAGTCGGCTTTGATTACGCTTCGGCTAGGGAGGGTTTGAGCGCATTTTTTTACTCGCAAAAAGTTTCTATCGCTTATAATGAATCTGTTTTAAAGCGCAATTTCACGCTCCTATCTCATGCTCTAAACTTGCCCAAAAAAGAAATTTCAGAGATCTTAAGCTCTCGATCTAAAGTGTTTTCTTATCAAGATTCTCCAAAAATTGATGCGTTAAATTTGAATGAAAACAAGCCAAAAATCCTTTTTGTTTTAGAAACTTCTAAAATCAATAAAACTTACCCCATAGAGCGTTTTAAAGAGTTAGCGTTAGCGTTAGAAAATTTTCAAATTTGCTTGTTATGGCATGCTGATGAAGATAAGGCTAATGCGCTTTATGGTGCTTTAAAAAACCAGCACGATGTGTTATTGCTCCCCAAACTCACTTTAAACGAGGTTAAGGCGTTGCTCTTTAAAATGGATTTGATTATTGGGGGCGATACGGGTATTACGCATTTAGCATGGGCGTTGCAAAAACCCAGCATCACCCTTTATGGCAACACACCCATGGAGCGTTTTAAATTAGAAAGTCCGATCAATGTTTCGCTCACCGGTAATTCAAACGCCAACTACCATAAAAAGGATTTTTCTATCCAAAACATAGAGCCTAAAAAAATTAAAGAATGCGTTTTAAACATTTTAAAGGAAAAGAATGACTTATAAAGAACGACTCATACACGAAAAAATATTAAAACAAGACGACAAGGGTTTTAAAACAGAACTGTGCATTTTGAGTGTTTTTATCGTGGAATCTTTAGTGAATATTCTGGGGTTTATTTTAGCCAAAATGCCTCATTCGTGGTTTTTAAGGTGCATTAAAGCTGTGGCGTGGCTCATGAAAACTTTTGATAGGCGCCGTTATTTTGACGCTAAAGCCAATTTGGATTTTGTGTTTGGGGATTCTAAAAGCGAAGAAGAGAAAAAAAGGATTATTAAAAAGGGTTATGAAAATTTTGCTTTCATTCTTTTAGAAACCATTAGAGTGGTTTTTATCCCTAAAGATGAATACGACTCTCGTTTCACGATCATCAATGAAGAAAATGTGTGGAAGTCTTTAAACAAGGAAGGCCAAGCGATCACTTTATGCATGCATTTTGGCTATTGGGAAGCGGTAGGCACGACTTTAGCGCAATATTATAAGGACTATGGTAGGGGGTGTTTGGGGCGTTTGACTAAATTTGCCCCCATCAATCACATGATCATGAGCCGGCGAGAGGCGTTTGGGGTGCGTTTTGTCAATAAAGTGGGAGCGATGAAAGAACTCATTAAAATGTATAATCAAGGCAATGGTCTTGTGGGGATTTTAGTGGATCAAAATGTCGCGCCTAAAGATGGGGTGGTGGTGAAATTCTTCAGTAAAGACGCTACGCACACCACGATCGCTTCTGTTTTATCGCGCCGTTACAATATAGACATTCAGCCGGTATTCATTGATTTTAATGACGATTATTCGCATTACACAGCGACCTATTACCCGAGTATCCGCTCTAAAATCACCGATAACGCGCAAAATGATATTTTAGAATGCACGCAAGCCCAAGCGAGTTTGTGCGAAGAAGTGATCAGAAACCACCCAGAAAGTTATTTTTGGTTCCACAGGCGCTTTAAAAGCACCCACCCTGAGATTTATCAAAGATAGGGTTTTGTTTTAATTAAAAACTAAAAAACTAAAGCCTTATTTTAAGAAAAACTTTTATTGCTTTAGTTTTTAAAAAAATAAGATTTTTAAAACTTTTTTATAATAAAACTCATTTTCTATTGTAAAAAACGCTTTTAAGCATTTTTTTATTGGTGCTCCATTGTGTATTTCTTCAAAAATTCTTTTTTAAAACTCAAAAACCGCTTTTCTAAAATAGCGTTTCTGGCGTTTTTAACCAGCTCTAAATAAAAATGCAAATTGTGCAAGCTGGCCAAACGAGCGTAAGTGAGTTCTTTAGCCCTAAATAAATGGTGCAAATAGGCTTTAGAATAGCGTTTGCAAGTGTAACAAGCGCAATTTTCTTCAATAGGGGTATTGTCCAATTTATAGGGTGCGTTTTTGATAGAAATTTTGCCAGAATGCGTGAAAAGGGTAGCGTTTCTGGCGTTTCTGGTGGGCATCACGCAATCAAACATATCTACCCCTAAACTGATAGCGTCTAAAATGTTTTCAGGCGTGCCCACGCCCATTAAGTAGCGAGGCTTGTCTTTAGGGAGCAAGGGGGCAGTGTGCGCGATGGTTTCTAGCATTTCATCCGCATTTTCCCCTACCGCTAAACCGCCTATAGCATAGCCATCAAAACCCTCATGCGTTAATCCCACGCTAAGGCTGCGCATTTTCAAATGCGTGCCACCCTGGATAATGGCAAAAAGGTTGTTGTTGGGGCGGTTTTTTTGCTTGTGGTATTCTAGGCTAAGATTCGCCCATTTAGCGCTTCTTTTAATAGATTCTTCAAGGCGCTTTAGCGGAGCGGGCAAGCCCACTAAATCGTCTAAAACCATCATAATATCGCTATTCAAAGAATATTGAATGTCCAAAACTTTAATGGGCGTGAATAAATGCTTGCTCCCATCAATATGGGATTTAAAAACAACCCCGTCTTCTTGCAATTTGACATTACCGCTCAAACTAAAGGCTTGAAACCCTCCACTATCGGTTAAAAAACTCCCATGAAATTGAGCGAAACGATGCAAGCCCCCTAATTGTTCAACAACTTTCTCACCGGGTCTTAAATACATGTGATAGGTGTTAGCCAGAATGAGTTTGGCTTTTAAGTGTTCTTGCATGTCGTTAGCGTCTAAAGATTTGATACAGCCTTGCGTGCCTACTGGCATAAAAACAGGCGTTGCTACTTGAGAATGGGCTAAATTTAAAATACTAGCTCGCGCATTATTGTCAGTAGCTTGGAGTTGAAAATCCATCGTTTAAGCCTTAATCTTTGGATATAATGGCGTAATCATTTTTTAGGAAGTTTGGAATTGAAAAAAATCGCCCTTATATTAGATGGCATTGTAGCAAAAAATTTTTTAGACTTGGTGCTAAGGCATTATTCTAATCATAATTTTTATATAGTGGTTGTCAAAAATGAGAGCCTTATCCCTAAAAACTACCCGAGCACTTTCGCTTTTCATTGTTTTGATGCGACTTCTAGTTTCAGGCTTTTGCAAGTGTTAAACGATGAGGTGAGCGATGCGTTTTTAATCATACAAGATTTTAAAGAACAGTGCACCATTCATAAAATCATTCAAACCCATTTCAAACGCATGCGTGTGGTTTTGAGCGTGAAAAAAGATGGTGAAAAAACTTTAGAAAATAATGAAGAAAATAAAGATGAAAAGCTCATTTTGATTGATGAATTTGAAGTTTTAGCCAATAAATTCATTTCTCGTTTGCCTAATATCCCTAGCACCCCTAGAGAGTTTGGGTTAGGCAAGGGCGAGATTATGGAGATTGATGTGCCTTTTGGGAGTATTTTTGCTTACAGACATATTGGCTCTATCAGGCAAAAAGAATACAGGATTGTAGGGCTTTATCGCAACGATGTTTTTTTGCTCTCCACTAAGTCTTTGGTTATCCAGCCGCGAGACATTCTCTTAGTGGCAGGCAACCCGGAAATATTAAATGCGGTGTATCATCAAGTCAAAAGCAATGTGGGGCAGTTTCCAGCCCCTTTTGGTAAGAGCATTTATTTATACATTGATATGCGTTTGCAGAGCAGAAAAGCGATGATGTGCGATGTGTATCAAGCCTTGTTTTTGCACAAACATTTAAAGAGTTACAAGCTCTATATCCAAGTTTTACACCCCACTAGCCCTAAGTTTTATCATAAATTTTTATCGCTAGAAACCGAAAGCATTGAAGTGAATTTTGATTTTTATGGGAAAAGTTTTATCCAAAAACTCCATGAAGACCACCAGAAAAAAATGGGCCTAATCGTGGTAGGCAGAGAGCTTTTTTTATCCAGAAAACACCGAAAAGCCTTGTATAAAACAGCCACCCCAGTTTATAAAACCAACACTTCTGGCTTCTCTAAAACCTCTCAAAGCGTGGTGGTATTGAATGAAAGTTTGGATATTAATGAGGACATGTCTTCAGTGATTTTTGATGTGTCTATGCAGATGGATTTAGGCTTGTTGCTCTATGATTTTGACCCTAACAGGCGCTATAAAAACGAGATTATCAATCATTATGAAAATTTAGCCAACGCGCTCAACCGCAAGATTGAGATCTTTCAAACGGACACTAGAAATCCTATCATGTATCTCAATTCTTTAAGAAATCCCATGTTGCATTTCATGCCTTTTGAAGAGTGTATCACGCACACGCGCTTTTGGTGGTTTTTATCCACTAAAGTGGAAAAATTAGCGTTTTTAAACGATGATAATCCTCAAATTTTTATCCCTATAGCGGAGTGAAAGAATGCAAGAAATTTTAATCCCCTTAAAAGAAAAAAGCTATAAAGTGTTTTTGGGGGAACTGCCTGAAATTGAATTGAAACAAAAAGCTCTCATTATTAGCGATAGCATCGTGGCCGGGTTGCATTTATCGTATTTATTGGAGCGCTTGAAAGCCTTAGAAGTGAGAGTGTGTGTGATAGAGTCCGGAGAAAAATACAAGAATTTTAATTCATTAGAGCGCATTTTAAACAACGCCTTTGAAATGCAATTAAACCGCCATTCTTTAATGATAGCCCTTGGTGGGGGAGTGATAAGCGATATGGTGGGGTTTGCGAGCAGTATTTATTTTAGGGGGATTGATTTTATTAATATCCCTACGACTTTACTCGCTCAAGTGGATGCGAGCGTGGGGGGGAAAACAGGGATTAATACGCCTTATGGCAAGAATTTAATCGGATCGTTCCACCAGCCTGAAGCGGTTTATATTGATTTGTCTTTTTTAAAAACCCTTGAAAAAAGGGAATTTCAAGCAGGGGTTGCTGAAATCATTAAAATGGCGGTGTGTTTTGATAAAAACCTAGTAGAAATACTAGAAACAAAGGATTTAAAAGATTGTTTAGAAGAAGTGGTTTTTCAAAGCGTCAGTATCAAAGCTCAAGTCGTTATGCAAGATGAAAAAGAGCGCAATATCAGGGCCGGGTTGAATTACGGGCATACCTTTGGGCATGCGATAGAAAAAGAGACTCATTATGAGCGATTTTTGCATGGCGAAGCGATCGCTATTGGCATGCGCATGGCTAATGATTTAGCCCTTTCTTTAGGCATGCTCACTTTAAAAGAATACGAACGCATAGAAAATTTATTGAAAAAATTTGATTTGATATTCAATTACAAAATCACCGATATTCAAAAATTTTACGAACGCTTGTTTTTAGACAAAAAAAGCGAGAATGAGACAATAAAATTCATTCTGCCTAAAGGCATTGGAGCGTTTGAGATTGCCTCTCATATCCCTAGAGAAACGATCATAAGAGTGTTAGAAAAATGGTGTTAAGGGTATTATTATTCTTTTGTTTTTTGTTTTTACAAGCAGAAGATAAAAGCCAAGAATTATCGTCCATACAAAAACAAATGGCTTTAGTGGATAAAAAACTCGCCAAAGACGATAATGTGTGGTTGAAAAAATTTGAAAACTATAAGATCTACAATCAAATTTATACCGAAAAAGAGAGCGTGAGGCAGGAATTAAGGCGTTTAAAAAACAAAAAAAGCAAGGATTTATTAAAGATTAGCACCTTAGAGCACACCTTAAAGGCTTTAGAGTCCCAGCAAAAAATGTTTGAAAGCTATGGGGTCAATCCTTTTAAGGACTTGATAGAGCGACCCAATATCCCCAATATCCCCAATATCGCTAACCCTATTGCGATCATTGATGGCATTTCTTTCATTAAAAGCATGCGTTTAAAGCATGAGAGTCTTAAAAGCAACCAGACTTCTTTAGAAGAAGTTTTAAGGCTTTTAGATCAAAAACACCAGCTTTTAAACCAGTGGCACGCTTTGGATAAAAGCGCGAAATTAAGCGATGAGATTTATCAAACTCAAGCCAAACGCCTGGAATTGCAAGGGGCTCAAAACATTCTAAAAACCACGATCGGGATTTTCCAAAAAGACAGCGATGAGGCTATAAGCATTGTTAAATCTCAAGTTAAAAACCAGCTTTTTAAATTGGTTTATGTGTTTTTAGCAGCCCTTTTGAGCGTGGTGTTTGCTTGGATTTTAAAAATCATTTCCAGTAAATACATTGAAAATAATGAGCGCGTCTATACCGTGAATAAAGCCATTAACTTCGTGAATGTGAGCGTGATCATTTTAATCTTTCTTTTTTCGTATTTAGAAAATGTTACTTACTTGGTCACGGTTTTAGGCTTTGCGAGCGCGGGATTAGCGATTGCGATGAAAGATTTGTTCATGAGTTTGCTCGGGTGGTTTATTATTTTGATTGGGGGGAGCGTGCATGTGGGCGATAGGGTGCGTATCGCTAAGGGGACGGATATTTTTATTGGCGATGTGTTGGATATTTCTATGTTGCACATTACGATTTTAGAAGATGTAACCTTTACCACTTATACGAACAACAGGAGAGCGGGTCGGATTATTTTTGTGCCTAATAATTATATTTTCACCACCATGTTCGCTAATTACAGCCATTTTGGGATGAAAACGGTTTGGGATGGCGTGGATTTTTGCGTTACATTTGATTCTGATTTTAAAAAAGCTTCTAAAATTGCGCTCAATATCGCTACAGAATTGTCTAAAGAATACACGGATATTACCTATAAACAGCTCAATAAAATGCGCGATCGGTATTCTTTAAGGAGTTTGAGCGTGAAACCACGATGCTTTTTGATGCCTGAAAATAACGGGATAAAGATCTCGGTGTGGTATCAAACCAATTCGTATGCGACCATGTCTTTAAGGAGCAAGATTGTGGCTGAAATTATTGAAGCTTTTTTGAAAGAAGAAAATATCCATATCGCTTATACGACCAGCAAGCTGCTTAAAGTGGATACTGAAGGCGATGGCTTTGGGAATAAAAGGGAACAAAAATGAAAAAAGTCTATTTCAAAACTTTTGGGTGCAGGACGAATCTTTTTGACACGCAAGTGATGGGCGAGAATTTGAAGGATTTTAGCGCGACCTTAGAAGAACAAGAAGCCGATATTATCATTATCAATTCTTGCACCGTGACTAATGGGGCCGATAGCGCGGTAAGAAGTTACGCTAAAAAAATGGCGCGATTGAATAAGGAAGTGCTATTTACCGGCTGCGGGGTGAAAACCCAAGGCAAAGAGCTTTTTGAAAAAGGGTTTTTAAAGGGCGTTTTTGGGCATGACAATAAAGAAAAGATTAACGCGCTTTTACAAGAAAAAAAGCGTTTTTTTATAGACGATAATTTAGAAAACAAGCACTTAGACACCACGATGGTGAGCGAGTTTGTTGGAAAAACTAGGGCGTTTATCAAGATCCAAGAGGGCTGTGATTTTGATTGCAATTATTGCATTATCCCAAGCGTGAGAGGGAGGGCTAGGAGTTTTGAAGAGAGGAAAATTTTAGAACAAGTGGGCCTTTTGTGCTCTAAAGGGGTTCAAGAAGTGGTTTTAACCGGCACTAATGTGGGGAGCTATGGGAAAGATAGAGAAAGTAATATCGCAAGATTGATTAAAAAATTAAGCCAGATTATTGGATTAAAACGCATAAGAATTGGGAGCTTAGAGCCTAATCAAATCAACGATGAATTTTTAGAGCTTTTAGAAGAGGATTTTTTAGAAAAACATTTGCATATCGCTTTACAGCACAGCCATGATTTCATGCTGGAAAGGATGAACAGAAGAAACCGCACTAAAAGCGATAGGGAATTATTAGAGGTAATCGCTTCTAAGAATTTTGCTATCGGCACGGATTTTATTGTAGGGCATCCGGGCGAGAGTGCAAGCGTTTTTGAAAAAGCGTTTAAAAATTTAGAAAGCTTGCCCTTAACGCACATCCACCCTTTTATTTACAGCAAACGCAAAGACACCCCCTCTAGCTTGATGCACGATAGCGTGAGTTTGGAAGATTCTAAAAAGCGTTTGAATGCGATTAAAGATTTGATTTTGCATAAAAATAAGGCGTTCAGGCAATTACAACTCAAGCTCAATACGCCCCTAAAAGCCTTAGTGGAAGCGCAAAAAGACGGTGAATTTAAAGCCTTAGATCAATTCTTTAACCCCATTAAAATCAAAAGCGATAAGCCTTTAAGGGCTAGTTTTTTAGAAATCAAAGAGTATGAAATTAAGGAGAGGGAAAACCATGCCGTTTTCTAAAAATTTAGAAAACCTCACCGCTCCCTTTAAACGCATCAAAAACCGCTCGCTTGTTTTGGCGTTAGGGTTTTTAATCCTTACTTTTTGCCTGCTTCTTTTTTTAGTTTTGAGCGATGTTTCTAGGCTCATATCCAGTAAGGACTTTTTTTATGTGATCCAATCCCACCCTAAGCAAACTCTAACAGAAGATGAAAATTATTTTTATGCTAACAAGGGTCTTTATAAAACCAACAAAGAAGCCTTTTTAAGAGCCTATAAAATCCCAGAAAGCATGCCCATAGAAAAACGAGAAAATTTAAACAAGGTTTCTAAAATCTTTTTAGCGCTGCTTTTTTTCATTTCTAGCATGCTTTTTGGGATCTTTTGGCGCTTGCCTAAAAGATTGGACACTAAAATGAATTTAGAAAGCGTTTCTAAAAATGAATTAGAAAATTCGTTCCAACGATACGATGCGTTAGGAGTGCGTTTTGAAGATATTGCAGGAGTGAATGAAGTTAAAGAAGAATTATTAGAAGTGATAGATTATTTAAAAAACCCTAAAAAATACCAGGATTTAGGGATTTTTCTCCCTAAAGGCGTGCTTTTAATCGGGCCTCCTGGAGTGGGGAAAACCATGATCGCTAAAGCCTTAGCGAGTGAAGCTAGAGTGCCGTTTTTTTATGAAAGCGGGAGCGCGTTTTCTCAAATTTATGTGGGGGCTGGGGCTAAAAAAGTGCATGAACTTTTCATGCACGCTAAAAGGCATGCCCCCTCTATTATTTTTATTGATGAAATTGACGCTTTGGGTAAGGCTAGGGGAGGGCATAGGAGCGATGAAAGAGAGACCACGCTCAATCAGCTTTTAACCGAAATGGATGGGTTTTTACAAAACGATGAGGTGGTGGTGATAGGGGCGACTAACCAAATGGAAGTGATGGATGAAGCGCTATTAAGGAGCAAGCGTTTTGATCGGCGTATTTTCATTTCTTTACCGGATTTGCTAGAAAGGCAGAGCATTTTAGAAAAGCTTTTAGAAAACAAAAAGCATGCGCTAGATTATCTTAAGATCGCTAAAATTTGCGTGGGTTTTAGCGGAGCGATGTTAGCGACTTTAATCAATGAAAGCGCCTTAAACGCCCTAAAACACCAACGAACCCAAATCACTGAGAGCGACATTTTAGAAGTGAAAGACAAGATCGCTTATGGCAAGAAAAAGCCCCAAACCTTAGATGAACACCAAAAAGAATTAGTCGCTTTGTATCAAAGTGCGAAAGCCTTGAGCGCGTATTGGCTAGAAATTGAATTTGATAAAGCGCCTTTATTGGGGGAATTTATCGCTTTTAATGAAAATAAAATCCATAGCGAGAGCGAGATTAAAAATTACATTAAAGTGTATTTGAGCGGGACGATTATTTTAGAGTTGCTCTATAAGGAGCGTTATAGTCTGTCCAAACAAGACTTGCAAAAAGCGAAATTTTTGAATGAATTTATGGCTAGTGAGCTTCTTTTAGCCCCTACAAAAGAATCTTTAAGCGTTCTTTATGAAGAGCAATTGGAGTTTTTAAAGCCACAAATAGCGGCTTGCAAGCGCTTGAGCGCTCTATTATTGGAGCAAGAATATTTAGAACATTCTCATTTGTATGATTGGTTGAACGGGTGAAAATGCGTTTTTTTAGTGGTTTTGGGTTCGTTAATGAAAGCATTTTGTTTGAAGAGTGGCTTTTAAAAGGGGTTTATGATGTGTCAGGCTTTTCTATGGGAGCGATTAAGGCGATAGAATACGCTTATAATGAAATCTTACAACAGAGGCGCATCAATTCTTTGTTATTGTTTTCGCCTTGCATGCTAGTGCATAAGAGTTTGGCGTTCAAACGCTTGCAACTTTTTTCGTTTCAAAAAGATCCGCAAAGCTACATGGATAACTTTTACCAAGAAGCGGGCTTGAACGCTAAATTGGAGCGTTTTAAAAAAAAGGGTTCTTTAGAAGAATTAGAATTTTTATTGGATTACAAGTATAGTGATTCTATAATTAGATTTTTATTAGAAAAAGGCGTGAAGATTGAAGTGTTTATCGGGTTAAAAGACAGGATCACTGACATTCAAGCCCTTTTAGAATTTTTTATGCCTTTAGTTCAAGTGTGGCAGTTTAAGGATTGCAACCATTTGTTGCAAAAATCTTAAAAAAGGTGGAAGATGAAAAAATTTGGTTTAGGGGTGTATTTGCTTCTTTTAGGCATTTTGGGCGGCTCTTTGATCATTCTAGGAGCGATAGTCGCACCGATTGTGTTCAAAGCTTCAAGCATTTTACCTGAATTGAATCTAACTCCATTTGAGAGCGGGAAACTCATGGCGCAAATCTTTGTGCGTTTCAATTATGTTTTAGGCGTGATCGGTTTTGTGGTGCTACTTTATGAAATCATTTCGTTTATTTGTTATAAAAGATCGTTAGTGTATTTGATCCTTGGCGTGGCGATAGGGGCGTTGTGTTTGCTCTTTGTTTTTTATTACACGCCTTATATTTTAAACGCTCAAAAAGCGGGTGAAGTTGTGCTTCAAAGCGCTGAATTTGCCCGCTCGCACGCTCAAAGCGAATGGCTGTTTAAGGAATTGTTTGTGCTGGTGTGCGCTTTGTTTTTTTGGCGTTTGTTTGGGAAAAATGCGCTTTGATTTAAAGGGGAGGTTTTAGTTACTATCTAGGAAATGAGAAAGTAGCGTTTAATGAAAAAGTTTAAAAAGAAACCAAAAAGTGTAAAACAATCGCATCAAAATCAAAAAACAATCTTAAAGCGTCCTTTATGGCTTGTGCCTTTACTAATCAGTGGGTTTGCTAGTGGGGTGTATGCGAATGATCTGTGGGATTTGTTAAACCCAAAAGTGGGGGGTGAGTATGTGCATTGGGTTAAGGGCAGTCAGTATTGCGCATGGTGGGAATTTGCAGGGTGTTTAAAGAATGTATGGGGGGCAAATCATAAAGGCTATGATGCTGGAAATGCCGCTAACTACCTATATTCTCAAAACTATCAAGCTATTTCTGTGGGTAGCGGGAATGAAACAGGGACTTATAGTTTAAGCGGTTTTACCAATTATGTTGGGGGCAATCTCACGATCAATCTAGGCAATAGCGTTGTTTTAGATTTAAGCGGTTCTAATAGTTTCACTTCGTATCAAGGTTATAATCAAGGCAAAGATGATGTAAGCTTTAATGTTGGCGCAATCAATTTAAACGGCACTTTAGAAGTGGGCAATCGTGTGGGAACTGGAGCTGGCACGCACACCGGCACAGCCACTTTAAACTTGAACGCTAATAAGGTCAATATCCATTCCAATATCAGCGCGTTTAAAACTTCGCAAGTGAATATAGGCAATGCCAACAGCACTATTATTATTGGTTCGGTTTCTTTAAGTGGGGATACTTGCAGTTCTTTAGCTGGTGTTGGCGTAGGGGCTAATTGCTCCACTTTTGGACCTAGCTATTCTTTTAAAGGGACGACTAGCGCTACTAATACGGCTTTTAGTAATGCGAATGGCAGTTTCACTTTTGAATAGGACGCCACTTTTAACGGGGCGAAATTGAACGGAGGGGCATTCACTTTCAATAAAGGATTTAGTGCTACCAATAATACCGCCTTTAATAGCGGCAATTTTCATTTTAAAGGTGCAAGTTCCTTTAACGGTGCAATTTTTAGTGATGCTTCCTATACTTTTGACCGTCAAGCCATTTTCCAAAACGGCTCCTTTAATGGGGGGACTTTCACTTTTAATCACCAAAACAATCAAACTAAAAGCGCTCAGCACCCCCAAATTTTATTTGAAAACAGCTCTTTTAGTGGTGGCGCTACCACTCTTAAGGGCTTTGTAAATTTCCGGCAAGCCTTTAACAATTCAAACCACCAATTGATAATGCAAAACGCTTCCTTTAATAACGCTCATTTTAACAATACCGGAAAAATTACCATTAATGAGAGCGCGAGCTTTAACAACACGATATTCAACACTTCTGTTAATACAAGCAACATGACCATTACCGGTAGCGTTACTTTAAGCGGTAAGAATGACTTGAAAAATGGCTCAACCCTTGATCTTGGGAGTTCTCAAGTTACTCTCACTCAAGGGACGACTTTCAATCTCACAAGTTTAGGGGGTAAAAATAGCGTAACGATTTTAAATTCCAGCGGTGGGATCACTTATAATAATCTTTTAAACCATGCGCTCAATAGCTTGACAAACGCCTTAAAAACGAACGAAAGCTCTTCAAGGCCGCAAACTTTCGCTTTGTGGGATATGATCACTTATAATGGGGTTATTGGACAGCTTTTGAATGAAAACATTGCGGCATCTAAACCCACTGACTCTTCGCTCTCTAAACCCTCTACAAACTCTATGCAAGTCTATCAAGTGGGTTACAAAATAGGGGATACTATCTACAAACTGCAAGAAACTTTTAGCCATAATTCCATCATTATTCAAGCTTTAGAGAGCGGGACTTACACGCCACCCCCCATCATTAGCGGCTCCAAATTTGACTTATCCGCTTCAAATTATATTAATTCTGACATGCCTTGGTATGATCATAAATATTACATCCCCAAATCTCAAAATTTTACAGAGAGCGGGACTTATTACTTGCCGAGCGTTCAAATATGGGGGAGCTATACGAACTCGTTTAAACAAACCTTTAGCGCGAGTGGTAGTAATCTGGTGATTGGGTATAACTCAACATGGACTGATCATAATATCTCTTCTAACGAAACGGTGTCTTTTGGGGACACTTCAGGGAGCGCTCTTAATGGGCATTGCGGGCCTTGGCCCTATTATCAATGCACAGGTACGACTAATGGAACTTATAGCGCTTATCATGTGTATATCACAGCGAATCTGCGTTCTGGCAATCGTATAGGCACGGGTGGGGCAGCTAATTTAATCTTTAATGGGGTAGATAGTGTCAATATCGCTAACGCTACCATCACGCAACATAACGCCGGGATTTATTCAAGCTCTATGACTTTTTCCACGCAAAGCATGGATCATTCGCAGAATTTGAATGCTCTAAACGCTAACGGCACGCTTTTGGTGTATAGCACAACTTTCACTAACCAAGCCAAAGACGCAAAATTCATTTTCAATGCAGGGCAAGCCGCTTTTGAAAACACCAACTTTAATGGAGGGAGTTACCAATTCAAGGGCGATAGCTTGAATTTTTCAAATAACAACCAGTTTAATAGCGGTTCGTTTGAGATTAGCGCCAAAAACGCTTCGTTTAATGACGCTAACTTTAACAATAGCGCTTCTTTTAATTTCAATAATTCTAACGCAACCACTTCGTTTATGGGGGATTTCACTAACGCTAATTCCAATTTGCAAATCGCCGGGAACGCTGTTTTTGGGAACTCTGCTAATCGTAATGGCTCTCAAAATAACGCTAATTTTAACAATACCGGTTCTGTTAATATTTCAGGGAATGCAACTTTTGATAATGTGGTTTTTAATGGCCCTACGAACACGAGCGTGAAAGGGCAGGTTACTTTAAACAACATCACTTTAAAAAATCTCAACGCCCCTTTGTCTTTTGGCGATGGGACGATTAGTTTTAACGCTTATTCTGTTATTAATATTAGTGAAGCTATCGCTAATGGCAACCCTATCACCCTTGTAAGCTCTTCTAAAGAAATTGAATACAACAACGCTTTTAGTAAAAATCTATGGCAGCTCATCAACTACCAAGGGCATGGGGCTAGCAGCGAAAAGCTCGTTTCTAGCGTGGGTAATGGCGTCTATGATGTGGTGTATTCTTTCAATAACCAAACCTACAATTTCCAAGAGATTTTTTCACAAAACAGCATTTCTATCCGGCGTTTGGGTGTTGGCATGGTGTTTGATTATGTGGATATGGAAAAATCGGATCATTTGTATTATCAAAACGCTCTCGGTTTTATGACCTACATGCCTAATAGCTATAACAATAATTTAGGGAATCCAAACAACACCATTTACTATTACGACAAGAGCGTTGATTTTTATGCGAGCGGGAAAACTTTATTCACTAAAGCGGAATTTTCTCAAACATTTACCGGGCAAAACAGCGTGATCGTTTTTGGGGCTAAAAGCATATGGGCGAATGAAAGCGATGCACCACAATCTAATACCATCATCCGCTTTGGGGACAATAAGGGGGCAGGGAGTAATGATGCGAGCGGGCATTGCTGGAATTTGCAATGTATAGGCTTTATTACAGGGCATTATGAAGTACAAAAGATTTACATCACCGGCAGCATTGAAAGCGGGAATCGCATTTCTAGCGGTGGGGGAGCGAACCTTAATTTTAACGGGCTTGAAGGCATTCTTTTAACGAACGCGACTTTGTATAACCGCGCCGCTGGCACGCAAAGCTCGTCTATGAATTTTGCTTCTAACAGCGCGAACATTCAGGCTCAAAACTCCTATTTTATAGACGATACCGCGCAAAATGGCGGCAACCCTAATTTCAGTTTCAACGCTTTGAATCTGGATTTTTCTAACAGCTCTTTTAGGGGCTATGTGGGGAAAACGCAATCGGTTTTTAAATTCAATGCCGCCAATGCGATTAATTTCACTAATAACACGAATTTAAGCTCTGGTTTGTATCAAATGCAAGCTAAAAGCGTGTCGTTTGATAACTCCAATTTAAGCGTTTCAATGGGGACAAGCAGTATTAAAGCCAATGCGATCAATCTTTCTCAAAACGCCTCTATCAATGCTAGCAACCATTCAACTTTAGAGCTTCAAGGCGATTTGAATTTGAACGACACCAGCTCGCTCAACCTCAACCAAAGCGCCATCAATGTTTCCCATAACGCCACGATCAACGATTATGCGAGTTTGGTTGCGAGCAATAACGCTCATATCAATTTTAACGGGACAACCCATTTCAATTCAGCGAATATTACTACGAGTTTGAATAATTCTTCTATCGTGTTTAAGGGAGCGATCTCTTTAGGAGGGCAGTTTAATTTAAGCAATCATTCTTCTTTAGATTTTCAAGGCTCTAGCGCGATTACCTCTAACACGGCGTTTAATTTCTATGATAACGCTTTTTCTCAAAGCCCGATCACTTTCCATCAATCCCTTGACATTAAAGCACCCTTAAGTTTGGGAGGCAATCTTTTAAACCCTAACAACAGCAGCGCGCTTAATTTGAAAAACAGCCAGCTTGTTTTTAGCGATCAAGGGAGTTTGAACATCGCTAACATTGATTTACTAAGCGATCTAAACGATAATAAAAATCGTGTGTATAACATCATTCAAGCGGGTATGAATAAGAATTGGTATGAGCGTATCAACTTCTTTGGCATGCGCATCAATGATGGGATCTATGATGCTATTAACCAAACTTATAGTTTCACTAACCCTCTCAATAACGCCCTAAAAATCACCGAGAGCTTTAAAGACAACCAACTAAGCGTTACGCTCTCTCAAATTCCGGGCGTTAAAAACACGCTTTATAACATTAGCTCTGAAGTCTTTAACTACCAAAAAGTTTATAACAACGCTAATGGCGTGTATTCTTATAGCGATGACGCAGAAGGCGTGTTTTATCTCACGAGCAATGTGAAAGGCTATTACAACCCCAACCAATCCTATCAAGCCAACGGCAGCAATAACACCACGAAAAACAATAACCTAACTTCTGAGTCTTCTATCGTCTCGCAAACCTATAACGCGCAAGGCAACCCTATTAGCGCGTTACATGTCTATAACAAGGGCTATCATTTCAATAATATCAAAGCGTTAGGCCAAATGGCTCTCAAACTCTACCCTGAAATCAAAAAGATATTAGGGAATGATTTTTCGCTCTCAAGTTTGAGCGCTTTAAACTCTAATGCGCTAAACCAGCTTACCAAGCTCATCATGCTTAACGACTGGAAAAACATTAATGAGTTTATTGATAACGCAAACAATTCGGTCGTGCAAAATTTCAATAACGGCGCTTTGATTGTAGGAGCGGCTAAAATAGGGCAAACGGACACCAATAGCGCGGTTGTTTTTGGGGGATTAGGCTATCAAAAGCCTTGCGATCACACCGATATTGTATGCCAAAAATTTAGAGGCACTTATTTAGGGCAGCTTCTAGAGTCCAGCTCGGCTGATTTGGGCTATATTGACACGACTTTTAACGCTAAAGAAATTTATCTTACCGGCACTTTAGGGAGTGGGAACGCATGGGGAACTGGGGGGAGCGCTAGTGTGACTTTTAACAGCCAAACTTCGCTCATTCTCAATCAGGCTAATATCGTAAGCTCGCAAACTGATGGGATTTTTAGCATGCTGGGTCAAGAGGGTATTAATAAGGTTTTCAATCAGGCCGGGCTCGCTAATATTTTGGGTGAAGTAGCAGTGCAATCCATTAATAAAGCCGGGGGATTAGGGAATTTGATAGCGGATACGCTAGGGAGTGATAGCGTGATTGGAGGGTATTTAACGCCTGAACAAAAAAACCAAACCCTAAGCCAGCTTTTGGGGCAGAATAACTTTGATAACCTCATGAATGATAGCGGTTTGAATACGGCGATTAAGGATTTAATCAGACAAAAATTAGGCTTTTGGACCGGGCTAGTGGGGGGATTAGCCGGATTGGGAGGCATTGATTTGCAAAACCCTGAAAAGCTTATAGGGAGCATGTCAATCAATGATTTATTGAGTAAAAAAGAGTTGTTCAATCAGATTACCGGCTTTATTTCCGCTAACGATATAGGGCAAGTGATAAGCGTGATGTTACAAGATATTGTCAAACCGAGTGAGGCTTTACAAAACGATGTAGCCGCTTTAGGTAAACAAATGATTGGCGAATTTTTAGGCCAAGACGCGCTCAATTCTTTAGAAAGCTTGCTGCAAAACCAGCAGATTAAAAGCGTTTTAGACAAAGTCCTAGCGGCTAAAGGTTTAGGGCCTGTTTATAAACAAGGTTTGGGGGATTTGATGCCTAATCTTGGTAAAAGAGGGCTTTTCGCTCCCTATGGCTTGAGTCAAGTGTGGCAAAAAGGGGATTTTAGTTTCAACGCGCAAGGCAATGTTTTTGTGCAAAATTCCACTTTCTCTAACGCCAATGGAGGCACGCTCTCTTTTAATGCAGGAAATTCGCTCATTTTTGCCGGAAACAATCGTATTTCGTTCATTAACCACACTGGAACGCTCAATTTATTGTCCGATCAAGTTTCTAACATTGATATTACCGCACTTAACGCCAGCAACGGCCTTAAGATTAACGCCACTAATAACAATGTTTCTGTGTCTCAAGGCAATCTGCTTATCAACGCTAGCTGTGTGGAACAAAACGATCCGACTACAGCTAGCGTTGCAAACCCTTGTGTGCTTATTGCCCAAAGCGTTAATGGCGCTTCTTCTAGTAATGCGTCAAATAATGCGCAAATCGCCTTGAACAATAACGATGAAAGCTTGATAATTACAGCGAATGATTTCAATTTTTCAGGCAATATTTACGCTAACGGGGTGGTTGATTTTTCAAAGATTAAAGGCTCTGCAAACATTAAAAACCTGTATCTTTACAATAACGCTCAATTCCAAGCCAACAACCTCACTATTTCCAATCAAGCGGTGTTAGAAAAAAACGCTAGCTTTAGAGCGAATAATTTAAACATTCAAGGGGCGTTTAACAACAACGCCACGCGCAAAATAGAGGTATTTCAAAATTTAACGATCGCTTCAAACGCTTCTTTAAGCACCGGAATTTATGGGTTAGAAGTAGGGGGGGCTTTGAATAATTTTGGAGCGATCCATTTTAATTTAGAAAATATTCAAACGCCAACGCCGCTCATTCAAGCAAAAGGGATCATTCATCTCAACACCACCCAAACGCCTTTTATAAATACCAATAACAGCATGGCGGATAATACGACTCACACTTTATTAAAAAGCAGCCGTTACATTGATTACAATATCAACCCAAACAGCTTGCAATCGTATCTGAAGCTCTATACTTTAATCAATATCAACGGGAACCACATGGAGGAAAAAAACGGCGTATTGACTTATTTGGGCCAACGGGTTTTGTTGCAAGATAAGGGGTTATTATTAAGCGTAGCGTTGCCTTCTTCAAACAATGCCTCTCAAAACAACATTTTAAGCCTTTCTGTCCTTTATAACCAGATTAAAATATCTTACGGCAATAAAGTGATGGATTTTACTCCCCCTACTTTACAAGATTACATTGTGGGCATTCAAGGGCAAAGCGCATTGAATCAAATTGAAGCTGTTGGGGGGAATAACGCTATCAAGTGGTTTTCAACATTGATGATGGAGACTAAAGAAAACCCGCTTTTTGCACCGATTTATTTAGAAAACCACTCTTTGAATGAAATCTTAGGCGTGGCTAAAGATCTTTTAAACACCGCAAGCTTGATTTCTAACCCTAATTTTAGGAATAACGCTACCAACCTTTTAGAATTGGCGAGTTACACCCAACAAACCAGCCGTTTAACGAAACTTTCTGATTTTAGGACTAGAGAGGGAGAGTCTGATTTTTCTGAGCGCTTGTTAGAGCTTAAAAACAAGCGTTTTAGCGAACCTAACCCTGGAGAGGTTTTTGTCAAATATTCACAATATAACAAACACTCAAATAACCTTTGGGTTCAAGGGATTGGGGGAGCGAGCTTTATTGCTGGGGGCAATGGCACGCTTTATGGCTTGAATGCGGGCTATGATCGGTTGGTTAAAAATGTGATCCTTGGGGGTTATGTGGCTTATGGGTATAGCGGTTTTAACGGGAACATCATGCATTCTTTGGCTAATAATGTGGATGTGGGGATGTATGCGAGGGCTTTTTTAAAAAGAAACGAATTCACTTTGAGCGCGAATGAAACTTATGGAGGCAATGCAAGTAATATTAATTCTTCTAACTCCTTGCTTTCTGTGTTGAGCCAAAGCTATAGTTACAACACATGGACAACGAGCGTGAATGGGAATTACGGCTATGATTTCATGTTCAAACAAAAAAGCGTGGTGTTAAAACCTCAAGTGGGCTTGAGCTATCATTTTATAGGCTTGAGTGGGATGAAAGGCAAAATGAATGGTGCTGCTTATGAGCAATTTGCCATGCATTCAAACCCCTCTAACGAATCGGTTTTAACGCTCAACATGGGGTTGGAGAGCCGTAAATATTTTGGTAAAAATTCCTATTATTTTGTAACGGTGAGATTGGATAGGGATCTTTTGATCAAATCTAAAGGCACTAATACGGTGCGTTTTGTGGGCGAAAACACTTTATTGTATCGCAAGGGGGAAATTTTCAACACTTTTGCGAGCGTGGTTACAGGGGGCGAAATGCATTTGTGGCGTTTGATGTATGTGAATGCGGGGGTGGGGCTTAAGATGGGGCTGCAATACCAGGACATTAATATAACCGGGAATGTGGGCATGCGAGTGGCGTTTTAGCTTTTTTGCTATAATGCTTCGTTCAAATTTTATGGTTAGGTTTTTCTATGTTTAATTATGAAGAGCTGTTTCAAACTCACAAAACCCCTTTTTACCTCTATGATTTTGACAAAATCAAACAGGCTTTTTTGAATTATAAAGAAGCGTTTAAGGGGCGTAAGTCTTTGATTTGTTACGCTTTAAAGGCGAATTCCAATTTGAGTATCCTCTCTTTATTAGCCAATTTAGAGAGCGGTGCAGATTGCGTTTCCATAGGCGAGATACATAGGGCTTTAAAAGCCGGGATCAAGCCTTATAGGATCGTGTTTAGCGGGGTAGGTAAGAGCGCGTTTGAAATAGAACAAGCCCTAAAACTCAACATTTTATTTTTGAATGTAGAAAGTTTTATGGAATTGCAAACGATTGAAAAAATCGCCCAATCTTTAGGGATAAAGGCTAGGATTTCCATTAGAATCAACCCTAACATTGACGCTAAAACGCACCCCTATATTTCTACCGGTTTGAAAGAAAATAAGTTTGGCGTGGGAGAAAAAGAAGCTTTAGAAATGTTTCTTTGGGCTAAAAAAAGCACGTTTTTAGAGCCTATTAGCGTGCATTTTCATATCGGTTCACAACTCTTAGATTTAGAGCCGATTATAGAAGCGAGCCAAAAGGTGGCTAAAATCGCTAAATCTTTGATAGCGCTAGGGATAGATTTGCGTTTTTTTGATGTGGGCGGAGGGATTGGCGTGAGCTATGAAAATGAAGAGACTATCAAGCTTTATGATTACGCGCAAGGGATTTTAAACGCGCTTCAAGGCTTGGATTTGACGATTATTTGTGAGCCGGGCCGTTCGATCGTGGCTGAGAGTGGGGAATTGATCACGAAGGTTTTGTATGAAAAAAAGGCCCAAAACAAGCGCTTTGTGGTTGTGGATGCGGGCATGAATGATTTTTTACGCCCCAGTTTGTATCATGCTAAGCATGCCATAAGGGTTATAACGCCCTCTAAAGGGCGTAAGATCTCGCCTTGCGATGTGGTAGGGCCTGTGTGTGAGAGCAGCGATACTTTTTTAAAAGATGTCCATTTGCCAGAATTAGAGCCAGGCGATAAATTAGTCATAGAAAAGGTTGGGGCTTATGGCTCTAGCATGGCCAGTCAATACAATTCACGCCCCAAACTCTTAGAACTAGCCCTAGAAGATCATAAAATCAGAGTGATAAGAAAAAGAGAGGCTTTAGAAGATTTATGGCGGTTAGAAGAAGAAGGCTTAAAAGGGGTTTGATGAGATGCAAAAGAATTTGGATAGTCTTTTAGAAAATTTAAGGGCTGAAATTGATGTGTTGGATAATGCATTGAGTGATCTTTTAGACAAACGCTTAGAAATCGCTTTAAAAATCGCTCTCATCAAACAAGAAAACCCCATTTATTGTCCCAAAAGAGAACAAGAAATTTTAAAACGACTCAGCCAAAGGGGTTTCAAGCATTTGAATGAAGAAATTCTTACGGGTTTTTATGTAGAGGTTTTTAAGATTTCTAGAAAATTTCAAGAAAACGCCCTAAAAGAGTTAAAAAAATAAAAGAGAGTTGTTTATGTTTGAAAAAATTACCCTAGCGCATAAGGACTTGTTTTCAAGGTTTTTAAGCGCTCAAAAAATCGTTTTATCGGATGTGAGTTTTACCAATTGTTTCTTATGGCAGCACGCAAGGCTCATTCAAGTGGCTGTGATTAGGGATTGTTTGGTGATTCAAACCACTTATGAAAATCAAAAACCCTTTTATTTCTATCCTATCGGTAAGAATACGCATGAATGCGTAAAAGAGCTTTTGAAGCAAGAAAAAAATTTAAGATTCCACTCTTTGACTTTAGAGCAAAAAGACGATTTGAAAGACAATTTTGTAGGGGTGTTTGATTTCACTTACAACAGAGATAGGAGCGATTATATTTATTCTATTGAAGAATTGATCGCACTCAAAGGGAAAAAATACCACAAGAAAAAAAACCACTTAAACCAGTTTTTAACTAATCATGCGAATTTTGTTTATGAAAAAATTTCTTCTCAAAACAGAAAGGAAGTTTTAGAAGCCTCTCAAGAGTGGTTTTTAGAAAGCCAGACAGATGATATAGGGCTAATCAATGAAAATAAGGGCATTCAAAGCGTTTTAGAAAATTATGAAAGCTTGGATGTGAAAGGGGGGCTTGTTAGGGTTAATGGCGAAATAGTCTCGTTTAGTTTTGGAGAAGTTTTAAACGAAGAAACTGCACTCATTCACATTGAAAAAGCCCGCATGGATATTGCAGGCGCGTATCAAATCATCAACCAGCAATTGCTTTTGAATGAATTTAGCCATCTGACTTACACTAACAGAGAAGAAGATCTAGGATTAGAGGGTTTGAGAAGGTCTAAAATGAGCTATAACCCGGTGTTTTTGATAGACAAATACGAAGCCGTTGCTAAAAATTAAATGATTTTTGGGGATTTTAAATATCAAAAAAGGGTTAAAAAACTCACAGCCACTAATCTTAATGAGCTTAAAAACGCCCTGGATTTCATCTCTCAAAATAGGGGGAATGGGTATTTTGTGGGGTATCTTTTATATGAAGCGCGCTTAGCGTTTTTAGATGAAACTTTTCAAAGCCAAACCCCTTTTTTGTATTTTGAACAATTTTTAGAAAGAAAAAAATATTCTTTAGAGCCTTTAAAAGAGCATGCGTTTTACCCTAAAATCCATAGCTCTTTAGATCAAAAAACTTATTTCAAGCAGTTTAAAGCCGTTAAAGAGCGTCTCAAAAACGGCGATACCTATCAAGTGAATCTCACAATGGATTTATTTTTAGACACTAAAGCCAAGCTAGAGCGCGTTTTTAAGGAAGTGATACACAACCAAAACACGCCTTTTAAAGCTTTTATAGAAAATGAGTTTAGGAGCGTTTTAAGCTTTTCACCGGAATTGTTTTTTGAATTAGAGTTTTTAGATACAGCGATTAAGATTATTACAAAACCCATGAAAGGCACGATCGCTCGCTCAAATAATCCTTTAACAGATGAAAAAAACCGATTGTTTTTGCAAAATGATGACAAAAATAGAAGTGAAAATGTGATGATTGTGGATTTACTGCGTAACGATTTGAGCCGTTTAGCCTTGAAAAATAGCGTGAAAGTCAATCAATTGTTTGAAATCATCAGCTTGTCTAGCGTGCATCAAATGATAAGCGAGATTGAAGCCCAATTGCCCCTAAAAACAAGCTTGTTTGAGATTTTTAAGGCGTTGTTCCCTTGCGGCTCTGTGACCGGATGCCCTAAAATAAAAACCATGCAAATCATTGAAAGTTTAGAAAAACGCCCTAGGGGGGTGTATTGCGGAGCGATAGGCATGGTTGAAGAAAAAAAAGCCCTTTTTAGCGTGCCTATCCGCACTTTAGAAAAAAGAGCGCATGAAAATTTTTTGCATTTAGGGGTAGGGAGTGGGGTAACTTATAAAAGTAAAGCGCCAAAAGAATATGAAGAGAGCTTTTTAAAATCCTTTTTTGTGATGCCCAAAATAGAATTTGAGATTGTAGAGACGATGAAAATTATCAAAAAGGATCAAAAATTAGAGATTAATAATAAAAACGCCCATAAAGAACGCTTAATGAATAGCGCCCAATATTTTAATTTTAAACATGATGAAAATCTTTTAGACTTTGAATTGGAAAAAGAAGGGGTTTTAAGGGTTTTACTCAATAAAAAGGGCAAGCTCATTAAAGAATACAAAACCTTAGAGCCTTTAAAAAGCCTAGAAATTCGTTTGAGTGAAGCCCCCATTGATAAACACAATGATTTTTTATACCACAAGACCACTTATGCCCCTTTTTATCAAAACGCTCGAATACTCATTAAAAAAGGCGTTATTTTTGATGAAATCTTTTATAACCAGGATTTGGAACTCACTGAGGGCGCTAGGAGCAATCTTATTTTAGAAATTCATAACAGGCTTTTAACCCCTTATTTTAGTGCGGGCGCGTTAAACGGGACGGGTGTGATGGGATTGTTAAAAAAGGGTCTTGTTGATCATGCCCCTTTAAAATTACAAGACTTGCAAAGAGCGGCCAAAATCTATTGCATTAATGCGCTATATGGCTTAGTGGAAGTGAAAATAAAATAACCATCAAAATAGAGCGACTAAAACCTCATTTTTTAGAAATAGGTTACCAAATAAAGCAAAAAAGTTAAAACCCGCCCACAATCATCATAATAATTAAAGTTTTCATATTCATTATAGATCCATTTACACAATTATTTTATAAATTCAAACAGAGGGTTTGTAGGAACTCTCATCAAAAAACAAGGAGTTATAGTTATAACATGAGACATGGAGATATTAGTAGCAGCCCAGATACTGTGGGTGTAGCGGTAGTTAATTATAAGATGCCTAGACTCCACACTAAAGAAGAGGTGTTGGAAAATTGTCGCAATATCGCTAAGGTGATTGGTGGGGTCAAACAGGGTCTACCTGGGTTGGATCTGATTATTTTCCCCGAATACAGCACGCATGGGATTATGTATGACAGACAAGAAATGTTTGACACAGCTGCAAGCGTTCCTGGAGAAGAAACCGCAATCCTTGCTGAGGCTTGTAAGAAAAACAAGGTTTGGGGAGTGTTCTCTTTGACTGGTGAAAAACACGAGCAAGCTAACAAGAATCCCTATAATACTTTGATTCTTGTCAATGATAAGGGTGAGATCGTGCAAAAATACCGCAAAATCTTGCCTTGGTGTCCTATTGAATGCTGGTATCCTGGGGATAAAACTTATGTGGTTGATGGGCCTAAGGGCTTGAAAGTTTCTTTGATTATTTGCGATGATGGTAACTACCCTGAAATTTGGCGCGATTGTGCGATGCGTGGGGCAGAACTCATTGTGCGCTGTCAAGGTTACATGTATCCTGCTAAGGAGCAACAAATTGCGATAGTGAAAGCTATGGCGTGGGCTAATCAATGTTATGTAGCGGTAGCGAATGCGACCGGCTTTGATGGGGTGTATTCCTATTTCGGGCATTCTAGCATTATTGGTTTTGACGGGCATACTTTGGGCGAATGTGGGGAAGAAGAAAATGGTCTTCAATACGCTCAGCTTTCTGTGCAACAAATCCGTGATGCGAGAAAATACGACCAAAGCCAAAACCAACTTTTCAAACTCTTACACAGAGGTTATAGTGGGGTTTTTGCTAGTGGTGATGGGGATAAGGGTGTGGCGGAATGCCCTTTTGAGTTCTATAAAACTTGGGTTAATGACCCCAAAAAAGCTCAAGAAAATGTAGAAAAATTCACTCGCCCAAGCGTGGGTGTGGCCGCTTGTCCTGTAGGCGATTTGCCCACGAAATAAAGGGCAAAAGGAGGGGGGCTTCATAGAAACTTAAAAGCGATTTTAATGTCTCTTTTAAATGTCTCTTTTTAGAACGCTTAAAAACCACCAAAAGATTACAAATATTTCGTTAAAGACAAATTATTGATTTTGTTCGTGGAAGCCAACACGGCGTTATAGTTGTTAGTGAGATTGGAAAATTTATTGTAAGTTTCTGCCATATCAGCACCAGTCGTTTCCCCACGAATGCTTTGAACTTGCGTTTTTAAAACTTCATTACGCCTGATAATGTTTTCAAACGCCTTACCATGAGTGCCGTTTTTAGCGATCATTTTTTCTATGTGATCGCTCAAGTGATCTATAAGGGTGATGCCGTTTTGAATGCCTAAATTACGCATGTCGCTAGAATAAGTATCCCCTAAAGCGTCCGGGCGATAAATCCCTTTCCTTACAGAAGTGATGATATTTTCTAATTGATCAAAAAAATTCACGCTTGGCTTGTCAATAATTAGAGCGTTATTGGCGTTTAATTTAAGGCTTGGTTTGTCGCTGTGCAAGGCGTTTTGAGAAAAATCATTCGCGTCTTTATCAAAAAACATGAACTGCATTTTGGTGTTTGAATGCATGTTGTCTTGGATAATGACTTTTCCCTCTTCATTCAAATTAACAGAAAGGTTGTCTTTAGCTTGTTTTAACAATTCAATAAATCGCTCCTTGCTTTCTTTTGAAGTAGGGTTATCGCTGATTTGTTGGTAGATTGTAGGGTCAGTATTGCTGTAATTGAGCGCGATACTCATCGCATCCATAAGTTGCCTGTAAGTGACTTCATTGGGTTTAGAAGCTTGAATATCAGCGGTTGTGGGGTCATAAAGCGGGATTTTAATGCCATTAGGCAAACTCAAAAAAGCCCCATTATTATCCAAGATCATTTGCACTTTTAAAAACAAGCCATTCACATCGTTTAATTTCATGTTGAAAACGCTGTTTTCTAAATTCCCCTTAGAGACTTCACTCAGTTTAGTAGAGCCATTAGCCGCGCCATTTTGAGCGATTTGAGCGGCATTGCTTTTTAATTTTGCCCCTTCTTTATTGAAATAGGTTTTTTGGTATTCGCTCGCATTATTAGTAGGGATACCGGCCACTTCTAGCCCTTTTTGGTCTAAGGTGCTTAAAACCAAAGAAATAGGCGATTGGTTAGAAGAATTGTCAATGATCCTCAAACGCCCATTTGTTTCAATTTCCACATCCACTTCATTATTAAAGCGTTCTTTAATCGCATCTTTCAAATCTTTAATCGTAGAATTTTTCACATCCAAAAGAATGGGAATATCCAAACCAATAGGGAGATTTGGGATTTTAATAGCGCTTGAATTGTCCAAACGGCTGGCATTGATTTTTAAAGTTTCCACGCTATTGCCAAAAATCTCGCTCAATTTAGTGTTTTTGTTGGCTAAAACATTGTCTTTAGTTACAAACACGCTAGGGATTTCAAGCGTTTTAGGATTATACATGTTGGGCACCGCTTTAACTTGGCTCAAGCTCCTATCAGTTACAAACGCGCTTTTGACATATTCAGTAACCCTTTTACCGCTCGAACGCAAGGCGTCTAAATCATCAAAATCCCCATCGCTAGAGATCAAATGAAAATCCAAATTTTCACTGCCAGGCGTTAGGTCTTTAATCTCAATTTGCCCCCAATTATTCAAACTCACATCCACGACTTTATTTTGCGAAGTGTTCCCGTAAGCATGACCGATTTTATCCAACAAATCGCTCACTTTAGTCGCGCTTTCTCGATTTTGATAAGCTTTATCCAGCGCGAATTTTTCTTTAAAACTAGAGCCATCAGGCCTAATGCCTTGCAAATAAAAAAACTCTTTAGGGTCATTGGTGGGGTCTTTATCGTTATCGCCGATAAGTTCTCGCAAGGTATCGCTGGGTTTAATAAAAACTTCTTCAGGTAATGAAGAATGCTCTAAAGCGTCCATCACATCAGGGTGGAGCTTGTTTTGATTGAATAATTTAATGTTGGTGGTGATGAGTTTGTGCTTGTCTTTATCTGTGCCTAAAAACAAATCTTGCCCACTGATATTATAAGGCACAAGGTTATCAGAGCTGATTAGTGCGTTTAAATCTTCGCCATTGCCATGGTATTTCCCTTCGCTATCAATGGGAGGTCTATCCACCTTGCTGCCCCCGAATAAAAATTCCCCCCCTATAGAGGTGTTAGCGACATTCATCATATGCTCCCTCAAGCGTTCCAAATCGTTAGCGATAGCGGTGCGAGAAGTTTCTGAATGCACATCGTTAGCGGATTGGATGAGCTTGGTTTTAAAAGCCTCCATCGTTTTAGAAAATTCTTGCAAGGCTTTGTCGGTATTGAGCGTTGAAGTGTAAGCGTTTTGAGCCACATCAATGCCTTGATCTAAGGTGTTTTCTTCGTATTGGAATTTTAAATTCTGGTTGTTAATGCCGCTGTTTTGATAACCATAACGGATTTTTAGCCCTGAAGCTATCTGCGTGTTAGCGTCGTTGATTTTGTTTTGTAAAGCGTTTTGATAGTTGTTCATTTGGTTGTATTTCGAGCCAAAGGTAACGCGCATGATCAAATCCTTGATTGGTTTTTTAACAAACAAGCTAAAAGTATTCCAAAACAAGTTGATAACAATGGTGAATGGTTTGAGTGGGGTAATAATGGCGGATAATAATAATGGCGGATTAATATGGGGTTATTTTGAGTAAAAAAAATCTTTCAATATGAATTTAATTTAAATTTAAAGTTAAATTTTAGCAAATACTCACTATAATAAGCGTTTATTTTAAAAAGAGCGTTCAATTTTTAAGGAAGTAGAAATGTCATACGCAATATTCAAGCATGGCGGTAAGCAATATAAAGTCGTTGAAGGCGATATTGTTTTACTGGATAAAATGAATAAAGAGCCTAAGACTTTAGTGGAATTAGTGGAAGTGTTAGCCGTATCCAAGGAGGGCAAGCTCTCTTGCGGGAAACCCTTTGTGAATGGGGCTAAAATTGAAGCGGAAGTGATCAATGAAGGGCGTGGCAAAAAAGTCATCACTTTCAAAAAACGCCGCCGAAAAGACAGCAAAACCAAGCGTGGTTTTAGAAGAGATTTCACTCGCGTTAGAATCACTAAAATTGTAGCATAAAGGAGTATTAAACAATGGCACACAAGAAAGGTCAAGGGAGCACGCAGAATAACAGAGATTCTGCAGGAAGACGCTTAGGCGTGAAAAAATTTGGCTCAGAGTTTGTGAGAGCAGGGAATATTATCGTGCGCCAAAGAGGCACTAAAATGCATCCAGGTAATAATGTGGGCATGGGGAAAGACCATACCTTATACGCGCTCATAGATGGCGTTGTGAAGTTTGAGCATAAAGACAGAAACCGCAAGAAGGTTTCTGTGGTTAGTCAAAATTTTGGGGAGTAGCGTAACCTTTAAAGGTCAATTAAACTTTTAGGTGTTTGTTAAACACCTATAAACGCAATAAAATATTTATAATTTAGATCTCTATCCTTTATAGAATTCGTTGTGGAGATTGGTTTATGAATAATGTTTTTGTTAAGGGTTTGTTTTTTTTCTTTTGTTGTTTGGGTTCTTTTTGAAAGCTTCAGAAAGCCCAAACGCTACTCTTAATCCCTCTAAAGAAAGTGTTTCTGTTGAAGAGCAAAAGCGTTTTGGAGGCGTTTTAGTTTTTGCTAGAGGCGCTGATGGCTCAAGCATGGATCCTGCCTTAGTGACTGATGGCGAAAGCTATGTGGCAACGGGCAATATTTATGACACGCTCGTGCAATTCAAATACGGCACCACAGAAATTGAACCGGCCTTAGCGACAAGCTGGGAAATATCCCCAGATGGTCTTGTATATACCTTTCATTTACGCAAAGGGGTTTATTTCCACCAGACGAAGTATTGGAATAAAAAAGTAGAGTTTAGCGCTAAAGATGTGCTGTTTTCGTTTGAGCGCCAGATGGATAAGGCTAAACGATACTATAGCCCAGGGGCTAAAAGCTATAAATACTGGGAAGGCATGGGCATGTCTCACATTATTAAGAGCATTGAAGCTTTAGATGATTACACGATTAGATTCACCCTTAATGGGCCAGAAGCCCCATTTTTAGCCAATTTAGGCATGGACTTTTTGAGTATTTTGAGTAAGGATTACGCTGATTATTTAGAACAAAATAATAAAAAAGACGAGTTGGCTAAAAAACCTGTTGGGACAGGGCCTTTCAAATTCTTTTTGTGGAATAAAGATGAAAAAATCATTCTTTTAAAAAATCAGGATTATTGGGGGCCTAAAGCTTATTTGGATAAGGTGGTGGTGCGCACCATTCCTAATTCTTCCACTCGCGCTTTGGCACTGCGGACCGGCGAAATCATGCTCATGACCGGGCCTAATCTCAATGAAGTGGAGCAGTTAGAAAAACTTCCTAATGTCGTGGTGGATAAAAGCCCTGGACTAATCGCCAACTGGCTTTCATTGAACACGCAAAAAAAGTATTTTAGCAACCCTTTGGTGCGTTTAGCTATCAATCATGCCATTAATGTGGATGATTACATTAAGGTGATTTATGAAGGCTTTGCCCAAAAAATGGTCAATCCTTTCCCGCCCACCATATGGGGTTATAACTACAGCATCAAACCCTATGAATACGATTTGAAAAAAGCTAAAGAGTTATTGAAACAAGCGGGGTATCCTAACGGCTTTAAAACCACCATTTTTACCACTGCTACGCGTAACCCAAAAGGAGCGGTGTTCATACAGGCGAGCTTGGCTAAAATTGGCATTGATGTGAAAATTGAAGTGTATGAATGGGGGGCTTATTTGAAAAGAACGGGCTTAGGCGAGCATGAAATGGCGTTTGCAGGCTGGATGGCAGACATTGCGGATCCGGATAATTTCTTATACACCTTATGGAGCAAGCAAGCAGCCTCAGCTATACCCACTCAAAATGGTTCCTTTTATAAGAGCGACGCCTTTTCAGATCTTCTTTTAAAGGCTAAACGGGTTTTTGATCAAAAAGAGAGGGAAGCCCTTTATTTAAAGGCTCAAGAAATTATCCATAAAGATGCGCCTTATGTCCCTTTAGCCTACCCTTATTCGGTGGTGCCGCACTTGTCTAAAGTTAAAGGCTATAAAACGACTGGAGTGAGCGTGAATCGCTTCTTCAAAGTGTATATAGAAAAGTAAAAGGGGTTGTATGCTGAGTTTTATCATCAAGCGTATTTTGTGGGCGATCCCCACGCTGTTTGGGGTGAGTATCATTGTGTTTATGATGGTGCATTTAGTGCCAGGAGATCCGGCGTTAGTGATTTTAGGCGAAAAGGCCAATCAAGCCGCTATTGACGCTTTAAGGGAACAATTTGGTTTGAATAAGCCCTTGATAGAGCAGTATTTTTTCTTTATCAATAATGTGTTACATGGCAATTTTGGCACTTCTATCATGACCGGTGAGCCTGTGATGCATGAATTTTTGCAACGATTCCCGGCTACGGTGGAATTGGCTTTGATCGCTCTGTTTATGGCTCTTGTTTTAGGTATCAGTGTTGGCGTGTTAGCCGCAATCAAACGCTATAGCGTATTTGATTATTCCAGCATGACTTTCGCTTTAGCCGGGATTTCTATGCCGGTGTTTTGGCTAGGGCTCATGCTGATTTATATCTTTAGCGTGCAATTGGGGTGGTTGCCTGTTTTTGGGCGCTTGAGCGATGTGTATTATTTAGATGGCCCCACAGGTTTTTATTTGATAGACAGCTTGATCGCAAGGGATTATGGGGCGTTTGTGGATACCATCAAGCACTTGATTTTGCCTAGCATTGTGTTAGCCACGGTTTCTACCGCTGTTATTGCCAGAATGACTCGCGCGAGCATGGCGGAAGTGTCTAAAGAAGATTATGTGCGCACCGCTAAAGCTAAGGGGTGTAGCTCCTTTAGGGTGATTTTTGTGCACACTTTGCGTAACGCCTTAATCCCTGTAACGACTATCGCAGGCTTGATGTTGGCCGGGCTTTTAGGGGGGAGCATGATAACTGAAACGGTTTTCTCATGGCCTGGGATTGGTAAGTGGATCGTTAATGCGCTCAACCAGCGCGATTTCCCGATTATCCAGTCCATGTCTTTGATTATTGCCATGATGTATATTGGGGCTAATCTTTTGGTGGATATTTTATACGCTTTTATTGATCCCAGAATAAGGTTGTCATAATGGAGTCTTTTAGAGAGTTTATCCAACAATTCAAAAAAAATAAGGCGGCAGTAGTTGGCACATGGATTGTGCTTTTATTGGTGGTTTGCGCGATTTTTGCGCCCCTTTTGGCTCCGCATGACCCTTATGCACAAAACGCGCAGGATCGCCTTTTAAAACCCATATGGGAGCATGGGGGGAATGCTAAATACCTTTTAGGCACCGATGATTTGGGGCGCGATATTTTGAGCCGCTTGATCTATGGGGCTAGGATTTCTTTGACCATAGGGATTGTTTCTATGGGGATTGCGGTGTTTTTTGGCACGATACTAGGACTAATAGCGGGGTATTTTGGGGGGAAAACAGATGCAATTATCATGCGTATCATGGACATTATGTTCGCTTTGCCTTCTATTTTATTGATCGTGATTGTGGTCGCTGTGTTAGGGCCTTCGCTCACTAACGCCATGCTCGCTATCGGGTTTGTAGGGATTCCTGGATTTGCAAGATTGGTGCGTAGTTCCGTGTTGGGCGAAAAAGAAAAAGAATATGTGATCGCTTCTAAAATCAATGGCTCTTCGCATCTTCGTTTGATGTGTAAGGTGATCTTCCCTAATTGCATTATCCCTTTAATCGTGCAAACAACAATGGGTTTTGCTTCCACGGTTTTAGAAGCGGCCGCACTGAGCTTCTTAGGTCTTGGGGCCCAACCTCCCAAACCTGAATGGGGAGCGATGCTTATTAACTCCATGCAATATATCGCTACCGCTCCTTGGATGCTTGTTTTCCCTGGGGTGATGATTTTTTTAACGGTTATGAGTTTTAATTTGGTAGGCGATGGCATCATGGATGCTTTAGATCCTAAACGCGCCTCTTAAAAGGAGCTTGCATGATTTTAGAAGTTAAAGATTTAAAAACTTATTTTTTCACCGATAAGGGCGTGAATAAAGCAGTGGATGGCGTGAGTTTTGGCTTGAAAAAGTCTCAAACGCTCTGCATTGTAGGGGAGAGCGGGAGCGGGAAAAGCATCACTTCGCTTTCTATTTTAGGGCTTATTGAAAAACCCGGTCAAATTGTGGGGGGGAGCATTCAATTTTTAGGGCAGGATTTGTTGCAGCTCAAAGAAAAGCAAATGCAAAAAGAAATCAGGGGTAAAAAAATTGGCATGATCTTTCAAGAGCCTATGACAAGCTTAAACCCTTCCTACACGGTGGGGTTTCAAATCAATGAAGTGTTGAAAATCCACCACCCTAACCTTAATAAAAAAGAACGCTTAGAAAGGGTGGTCTATGAGTTAGAGCGCGTAGGCATTCCCCATGCAGGGGATAAATACCACGAATACCCTTTCAATCTCAGTGGAGGGCAGCGCCAAAGGGTGATGATCGCTATGGCTATGGTGTGTGAGCCTGAAATCTTGATCGCTGATGAGCCTACGACGGCGTTAGATGTAACCATTCAAGCACAGATTTTAGAATTGATGAAAGAGTTGCAACAAAAAAAAGGCACTTCTATTTTGTTTATCACCCATGATTTAGGCGTGGTGGCGCAAATCGCTGATGAAGTGGTGGTGATGTATAAAGGGCATGTGGTGGAGCAAGCGAGCGCCAAAGAGCTTTTTGCTGATCCAAGACACCCTTATACGAAAGCTCTTTTAAGCGCGATCCCTAAACCGGGCAAAGAATACCGCAAAAAACGCTTAGAAACCGTGGATGAAAGTATAGATTATTTGAGTTTTCAAAAGGAGTTACGATGAAGCTCTTAGAAATTAAAGAATTGAAAAAAACCTATGCGATAGACAGGGGACTATTCAAGTCTAAAAGAGTGATTTGTGCGCTCAATGGGATTAGTTTTGAAGTGGAACAAAATGAAGTTTTAAGCATCGTAGGGGAGAGCGGTTGCGGGAAAAGCACGACAGCAAAAATTTTAGCCGGGATTGAAAGGCAAGATAGCGGGGCGATTTATTTCAATGGTAAGCGCCATTTGCATTTTAGCAAACAGGATTGGTTTGATTACCGCAAAAAGGTGCAAATGATTTTTCAAGACCCTTATTCTAGCCTAAACCCTCGGTGGAAAGTGGGCGAGATCATCGCTGAACCCTTGCTTTTAAATTCTCATTTTTCAAAAAAAGAAATCAAAACAAAAGTGCTAGAGATCATGCAAAAAGTGGGCTTGAAATTAGAATGGATCGATCGTTACCCCCACCAATTTTCAGGCGGTCAAAGGCAACGGATCGGCATTGCTAGGGCGCTCATTTTGCACCCTAGTGTGGTGATTTGCGATGAGCCTGTGTCTGCGTTAGATGTGTCTATTCAAGCGCAAGTGTTGAATTTGCTCTTGGATTTGCAAAAAGAAATGGGGCTGACTTATATTTTTATCAGCCATGATTTAGGGGTGGTGGAGCATATAAGCGATAAAATTATCGTAATGAATCAAGGGCAAATCGTAGAAACGGGGGATGTGGATAGCGTGATAAGTGCTCCAAAGCACCCTTATACGCAGAAATTACTCAATGCGGTGCCGCATTTGGAAAAATCCATGCAAAGATTTGCTGAATAAAAGAAAGGATTTTTAAGCTGTGTTTGTAGATAGCGTGGAAATCATCATCGCTTCGGGTAAGGGGGGACCTGGAATGGTGAGTTTTAGGCGAGAAAAGTTTGTCATCAAAGGAGGTCCTGATGGGGGCGATGGGGGCGATGGGGGCGATGTGTATTTTGAAGTGGATAATAATACCGATACTCTAGCGAATTTTAGAGGCACCAAACACCATAAGGCTAAAAACGGGGCTCCAGGAGGCACACGAAATTGCGCAGGCAAAAAGGGCGAAGACAAGATCATTGTTGTGCCTCCAGGAACGCAAGTTTTTGTAGATGATGAGTTGTGGCTTGATTTAGTGGAACCTAAAGAAAGGGTGTTAGCCTTAAAAGGAGGCAAGGGGGGGTTAGGGAATGCGCATTTTAAAAGTGCGACTAAACAACAACCCACTTATGCGCAAAAAGGCTTGGAGGGGGTTGAAAAATGCGTGCGTTTGGAATTAAAGCTCATCGCTGATATAGGGTTAGTTGGCTTCCCTAATGCGGGTAAATCCACGCTCATTTCCACAATCTCCAACGCTAAGCCTAAAATCGCTAATTATGAATTCACGACTCTAGTGCCTAATTTAGGGGTTGTGAGCGTGGATGAGAAAAGTGGATTTCTAATGGCTGATATTCCTGGCATTATTGAAGGAGCTAGTGAGGGAAAAGGCTTAGGGATTAGCTTTTTAAAGCATATTGAGCGCACCAAAGTTTTAGCCTTTGTTTTAGACGCTTCTAGGCTGGATTTAGGTATTAAAGAGCAATACCAACGCTTGAGATTGGAGTTGGAAAAATTTTCACCCACTTTGGCCAATAAGCCTTTTGGGGTGTTGCTCAATAAATGCGATGTTGTAGAAAACATTGATGAGATGACTAAGGATTTTTGCGCCTTTTTAAACTTAGAAGTGCAAAAATTAGAGGCGTTTGGTTTAGAGCCGTATTTAGGGTTTTTACACCCCCATTTAACCAGCGATTTTGAAAATAACCCCAATGAAAAATCAGCGCTCTTTGTCTTACCCCTTTCAGCGGTTAGCGCTCTTAATGTGCATGCGCTTAAATTTGTGTTGTTGGAAGCGTTACCATAAAACGCTATTTTTAAACCAATCCATTAAAAGAAAGGCGAGAAATGAAAAGATTTGTTTTGTTTTTATTATTCATATGTGTTTGCATTTGCGTTCAAGCTCACGCTGAGCAAGATTACTTTTTTAGGGATTTTAAATCTACAGACTTGCCCCAAAAACTCCATCTTGATAAAAAGCTCTCCCAAAAAATACAGCCATGCACGCAACTTAACGCATCAAAACACTACACTTCTACCGGAGTTAGAGAGCCTGATGCATGCACAAAGAGTTTTAAAAAATCCGCCATCATGTCTTATGACTTAGCGCTAGGCTATTTGGTGAGCAAAAACAAACAATACGGCTTAAAAGCTATAGAAATTTTAAACGCTTGGGCTAAAGAGCTTCAAAGCGTAGATACTTATCAGAGCGAGGATAATATCAATTTTTACATGCCTTATATGAACATGGCTTATTGGTTTGTCAAAAAGGCGTTTCCTAGCCCAGAATATGAAGATTTCATTAAGCGGATGCACCAGTATTCTCAATCAGCTCTTAACACTAACCATGGGGCGTGGGGCATTCTCTTTGATGTGAGCTCTGCGCTAGCGCTAGATGATCATGCCCTTTTGCAAAGTAGCGCTAATCGGTGGCAAGAGTGGGTATTTAAAGCCATAGATGAGAATGGGGTTATTGCCAGTGCGATCACTAGGGGCGATACGAGCGATTATCATGGTGGCCCTACAAAGGGCATTAAGGGGATAGCTTATACCAATTTTGCACTTCTTGCGCTAACTATATCAGGCGAATTACTTTTTGAGAACGGGTATGATTTGTGGGGTAGTGAGGCCGGGAAAAGGCTCTCTGTGGCGTATAACAAAGTCGCGACATGGATTTTAAACCCTGAAACTTTTCCTTATTTCCAACCTAACCTTATCGGGGTGCATAACAACGCCTATTTCATTATTTTAGCCAAGCATTATTCTAGCCCTAGCGCGGATGAGCTTTTAAAGCAAGGCGATTTACACGAAGATGGTTTCAGGCTTAAACTCCGATCGCTGTGAATTTTTCTGTATTCAAGATTATAGCTTTAAGGATAGCTGTGCACTTTAACCTTTTTATGAATGGTTTAGAAAGTTTGGTTCAGTCAGCATTATTTACAAAAAGAGTTTAAAATAAACGCAATTGTATCTCTTGAGTCGTCTTTAGAGTGCAAATGATTATCAAAATGAATCGTTTTAGTTGTAAGCGTGCTTATTTACACTAAAATAATAAGCGTTATTGATAAGACCACATTAAAGGATAATGAATGAAAAAAATGGTTTTGGTACCGGTTTTACTAGTAGGGTTTTTGCAAGCGGTGAATTTGGATTTATCTTCGGCTAAGGTAACATGGACAGCCTTTAAAACTAAGGCTAAAACACCAGTAAATGGGAGTTTTGAAAGCATCACCTATAAACTGGGTAAATCTCAAGATAGTTTAAAAACCCTTTTAGAAGGGGCAAACGCGAGCATGGATAGCTTGAAAGTCAATTTAGGCGATGACACTAAAAACAAAAATGTTAAAGAAGCTTTTTTCGCTCTTTTTAAAAACACTAACATTAAAGTCACTTTCAGGAATGTGATAGAAGGCGATCATGAAGGTTCTCTTACGGCTTATGTGAGGATGAATGAAAAGTTGGTGAAAGTGCCTATGCAATACACGGTTGCTGGTGATAAGTTCGTGGTTAAGGGGGTCTTGGATTTATTGAATTTTGGCTTGAAAAACGAATTAGCGAGCTTGGCTAAACGATGCGAGAGTTTTCATGAGGGCTTGACTTGGTCGCAAGTGGAAATCCAATTTGAAAGCATGATTAAGGGATAATTAAAGATCATGGAGTTGTTGCACAGCATTAATGATTTTAATGAAGCTAAGCAGGTGATCGTTGGGGGGGTCAATTCGCCTGTGAGGGCGTTTAAGAGCGTTGAAGGCACTCCACCTTTTATTTTAAAAGGTAAGGGGGCGTATCTTTATGATGTGGATAACAACCATTATATAGATTTTGTGCAAAGCTGGGGACCTTTGATTTTTGGGCATGCTGATGAAGAGATTGAAGAAAATATTATTAGCGTATTAAAAAAAGGCACTTCTTTTGGCGCTCCCACAGAATTAGAAACCACTTTAGCTAAGGAAATCATTTCTTGTTATGAAGGCTTAGATAAGGTGCGTTTAGTGAGTAGCGGCACAGAAGCGACCATGAGCGCGATACGACTCGCTAGAGCTTATAGCCAAAAAGACGATTTGATCAAGTTTGAAGGGTGCTATCATGGGCATAGCGACTCCTTATTGGTGAAAGCGGGTAGCGGGTGTGCCACTTTTGGATCTCCTTCTTCTTTAGGCGTGCCGAACGATTTTAGCAAACACACTCTAGTGGCTCGTTATAACGATTTAAACTCCACAGAAGAATGCTTTAAAAAAGGCGATGTGGGTTGCGTCATTATTGAACCCATTGCCGGGAATATGGGGTTAGTGCCGGCTCAAAAAGAGTTTTTACTGGGCTTAAAGGCTTTGTGTGAAAAATACCAAGCGGTGTTGATTTTAGATGAAGTGATGAGCGGGTTTAGAGCGAGTTTGAGCGGTTCGCAAGAATTTTATGGCGTTGTGCCGGATTTAGTAACCTTTGGTAAGGTGATAGGCGCGGGGCTTCCTTTGGCGTGTTTTGGGGGGCGTGCGGAAATTATGGACTTGCTTTCACCCATTGGAGGCGTGTATCAAGCAGGCACATTAAGCGGTAACCCCCTAGCGGTGTGTGCGGGGTTGAGCACGCTTTATAAAATCAAAAGAGACAAAACCCTTTATACTCGCTTAAACGCTTTAGCCGTTCGTTTGACCCAAAGTTTAAAAAAGAGTGCTCAAAGCTATAACATCGCTTTAGAGACGCTCAATAGAGGGAGTATGTTTGGCTTTTTCTTTAACGAAAATGCGGTGTGCAATTTTGATGACGCTTTAAAAAGCGATACGAAAATGTTTGCAAAATTCCACCAAAAAATGCTCTTTAAGGGCGTGTATTTGGCGTGTTCAAGCTTTGAAACCGGCTTTATTTGTGAGCCTATGACTGAAGAGATGATTGATTTAGCGGTTGCAAAAGCCGATGAAAGTTTTGATGAAATCATAAAAGGTGTGTGAATTTTTGAAAAAGCCAAAGTATTATAAATTCATAGAGGGGGCGAATTATTTGAGCTTGGGGCTTTCTATGGTGGTAGCGATCCTTATGGGCGTGGCTATAGGCTATGGGCTTAAAAAGCTCACTCATGTTTCGTGGCTTTTTTGGCTTGGGGTTATTTGGGGCGTGTTAGCGAGCTTTCTCAATGTCTATAAAGCTTATAAAAACATGCAAAAAGATTATGAAGAATTAGCCAAAGACCCTAAATACACACAAAACAAAACAAAATAAATACAAGCCCATGTGCCAAATCAAATGCTTGCTTATTTTACTTTCTATTAATATAATAGTTAGTGCGATCATCGTTTATTTTTTCCAAGCATTTCAAGGGGTTTTGAATTTTGAAGGGGGGTTTTTAGGGTTTTTTATCGTGGCGTTGTCTTCGTATTACGGCGTTAAAAAGCGTTTGGATTTAAGAAAACAAAATTCAGGAGAAAAAGAAGAAAAGCAAAAATTCCAAAAATTCGCCCTGGGCTTGGAAATGTCTTTTAATGCGTGGCGTTTAGGGGGGTATGTGGTTTTACTAGGCATTTTAGGAGCGCTTTTATTTTGGCATCTTTTTGATGGGTTAATCTTTCTTATTGGCGTGTTTGTGAGCTCGCTCTCTAGCGCGTGGTTACGATTTTTAAACAATAATGATAAGTTTTGACACAAACTCATGTGGATTTTAACCCCTTTAACCCTCTTTTAATTTCTAATCCTATACAATAAAAACAAAAATGGGAGTGGATCTTGAAAACAAAAAATCTCGCTAAAAGAATCCTAAAAACTGCTGTGATTCAAATACAATCCAAACCCTACGCCTTAAATGAAAACCTGCAATTAGCGCTCAATCTGGCCAAAGAAGCCCACGACAAAGGCGCGAATCTCATTGTTTTACCGGAATTGTTTGACAGCGGTTATTGCGTGAATGATAAGGATGCGGATTTTGGGATAGATTTTAAAGCGATAGAGCATGGAAAGGAAACGCTAAAAAACGAGTCGTTGAGAGCGTTAAGCCATTTTGCAAAATCTAATAAAGTGCATTTAGTGGCGTGTAGCATTGAAAAAACGGATAAAAAACTCTACGACTGTGCTTATATCATTGCGCCAAAAGGCGGGATCGTTGGAAAACACCGCAAGATTTATTTGTGGGGCGATGAAAAATCGCGCTTCAAAAGGGGCAAAAAATACAAGGTTTTTACGCTGGATTTTGGGGATTTTAGCACGAAAGTGGGTTTGCAAATTTGCTATGAAATCGGCTTTGGCGTGGGCGCGAATCTTTTAGCGTTACAAGGAGCGGAAGTTTTAATTTATCCTAGTGCGTTTGGCAAAGCTAGAGCTTATAACTGGGATTTATTGAGCAAAGCTAGAGCGTTAGAAAATGGATGTTTTGTGTGTGCGTGCAACCATAGTGGGGAAGAAACGAATGCTAAATTAAAACAAACGCTAGAGTTTGCCGGCGATTCAAGAATCATCGCACCCAATGGGAAAATCATCGCACAAGCCACCAAGCTTAATGAAGTCATTATCGCTGAAATGGATTTAAACGAAGTGGCACTGCAACGCCAAAAAATTCCCTATTTACAAGATTTTGACACCAAACTCACCAAAAAGGGGTTTGGAAAACTCACTTAAAAAGGAGCGATTATGGCAAAAGAAATTTTAGTGGCTTATGGCGTGGATATTGATGCGGTGGCTGGTTGGCTAGGGAGCTATGGTGGGGAGGATTCGCCTGATGATATTTCGCGTGGGCTTTTTGCGGGTGAAGTGGGGATCCCACGGCTTTTGAAATTGTTTAAAAAATACCATCTCCATGCGACTTGGTTTGCGCCTGGGCATTCTATTGAAACTTTCCCTGAACAAATGAAAATGATCGTGGATGCAGGGCATGAAGTGGGTGCGCATGGGTATTCGCATGAAAACCCTATCGCTATGACTGCCAAGCAAGAAGAAGATGTTTTGTTAAAAAGCGTTGAGTTGATTAAAGATCTCACCGGCAAAGCCCCCACAGGCTATGTGGCACCGTGGTGGGAGTTTTCTAATATCACTAATGAATTGCTTTTAAAACACGGCTTCAAATACGACCACTCGCTCATGCACAATGATTTCACGCCCTATTTCGTGCGTGTGGGGGATAGTTGGAGCAAGATTGATTATAGTCTGGAAGCCAAAGATTGGATGAAGCCTTTAATCCGTGGGGTGGAAACAGATTTGGTGGAAATCCCTGCGAATTGGTATTTGGACGATTTACCGCCGATGATGTTTATCAAAAAATCCCCCAATAGTTTTGGTTTTGTAAGCCCGCACGATATAGGGCAAATGTGGATCGATCAATTTGATTGGGTTTATCGTGAGATGGATTATGCGGTCTTTAGCATGACAATCCACCCTGATGTGAGTGCTCGTCCGCAAGTGTTGCTCATGCATGAAAAAATCATTGAGCATATCAACAAGCACGAGGGCGTGCGTTGGGTAACATTCAATGAAATCGCTGATGATTTCTTAAAACGAAGCCCCAGAAAAAAATAGCGGTTGGGATTGTATCTGAGTTGGTGTGAATTTGGCGGGATCCACACCAACTGCTACAAATAAACCTTCAATTCATTTTCCATTAGTTTGATTGTTTTCTTTAGACTTTCTTTTTCTAAAGGTTTGAAATTTTTGTGTATGGGCTGGTTTATGTCTCTTTCGCCTTTGAGTAAGGTTATTATATTTAGATTCACGCTTTCAAAGTAGCTCATTATAGAATGCGTGGGTTTTGATCCCAATAGGGTTTCTGGTAAAGCTGAATAATCCCCTCCCAATTGACTTTCTAGCTGAAATAAATAACAAGATATATTTGGATATAAAGTTTTAAGGAGATGAAAATCTACTAATATTCGCTTTAGCATAGCATTTTCCGTATAGGCTTTACACTCTATCCCCATAACCAATTGATTATCCACAAATAAATATATGTTTATCAACGCTCAATCCGTAATAATAATCTTTTTTATGCTCTAATATATATGCCCTTACTTGTTTGTTAGCTATATTTTCTATGTAGCTGTCTTTGATAGGAATCTTTATTTTATTGGAATTTATTTCAAGCCTATTAGCTTTAGCGCCAATATTTTGCCACGCTATTTTTACAATCTCTTCGCTGATGTATTCTTGCAATTTGCCTTTGGTACTTCTTATAACTCCGCCATACGCCCTTGTCTGTTGCTCTAGAGCATCTTTATCAACACCCTTAACCATACTACTATAAACTTGTATAATATCTTCTATAGAATTCAAATCATACCTCTCAATTAAATAAATTTGTTACTTCTTTTAGTCTTGCTCTTGCTACTTCACAATACTTTTCGCTAATGTCTATGCCTATGAATCTGCACCCTAGTTGTTTGGCGACTTTTGTCGTTGTCCCTGCACCATTAAATGGATCTAATACAATATCATTTTGATAGGAAAATAGCTTTAAACACCGCTTTACTAATTCTTCTGGGAACATTGCATCATGCCCATATTGTTTCATGTTGCGTTCTGGGGCAAAGTTCCACTTGCCATAAACCCACTTTTTAAACTCATCATCGGTTATGTCAATGCTGTCTTTATCGCCCTCTTTTTTAAGGTTATTTTTGCAAAAAATTTCAATAAACTCCCACGAATATTTTAAATATGGTGCAGCAGGGCTTTTCCAGCTTCCCCAAGTGCAGTATTTGCAGTTGTAGTTATTCTTTTCCCATAAAATCTCGCCTTTCCAAATAAGCCCTTCATCAATGAAAAATTTGCTGATAAAATGGTGTGTAGGGATATAATCGCTAAACATAGGCTGGATATTGACAATGATTCGCCCTCCGCTTTTTAATACACGAATACACTCTTTAAAAATGGCAAAAAGCGTGTTGAAATACTCTTGCCAAAGATTTGCATCCTGCGTTGCGTTGTAATTGATGCCAAAGTTGTAAGGTGGCGAAGTTAGCACTATATCTATGCAATTATTTGGGAGCTTTTTTAAAAACTCCAAGCTATCTTCGCAGTAAATTTGATTAAGACAGCTTTGAATCTCATTTGTCTCCTTGCTAAACTCTTTTTTGTAAGATTCGTAAGCCAATCTTGCCTTTGCGTTTTGCTTTTTGTTGGCGACTTTTTTGGCTTTGTTGAAGCTCTTAAATACGATTTTGCCATTTTGACTAGAAAATGAGCGGATTTTATACAACTCCTCTAATGTCTTTTGAACCAGCGTATTTTGTGTAGTGGATTCAAGCATTTTTAAATCCACAATGTCAAAATTAAGCGTGATATTTGAAGGATTAACAATCGATTCAATACCGCAAGATTGTAACAATGAAAGTGCGCCTGTTATCTCATCTGGTGCATAAATATTTTCTAGCGTAAGAGTTCTATAATCTTGCATTAAATTTCCTAATCAATAAACAATTAAAAAGCACGAGATTTATTCTTGTTTTTTCAGTAAAATTGTAGCATGATTTAGATTTAAAAGGTTGAAAGATGTGCGTTTTATGCGGGGAGCTTATCCGTTCTTTTCATTGGACCGATAGTTATGAGAATGATGAAAATTTGAAAGAGCAAAATGTGCTTATTAGTGCCAATGAAAACGCCAAAGAACGCAAAAGAGCACGGCTCAAACGAGTGGGATTGCTCAATAGAATTTTGGCGTTTTATGGGCTAAAAATCGATGATTGGCAAGGCGCGAAGTTTGTGCTGTGCGATAAAAAAGGGCAAAGTGCGATCGTGAATGATTTAGGCGATTTGTGGGATAAGGCGCAAAACTTAGCCAAAAAAGAGATGGACGCTCTAGATTCTAATCTGTTAGCGTTTTTAAATCAAAATACAAACGCCATTCACTAATGCCCAAAATCCCTATCACGCTCATCACAGGTTTTTTAGGCAGCGGTAAAACGAGTTTTTTAAGCGAATATTTAAACCAAATAGATCACCAAGGCGTTGCTCTTATCATCAATGAAATCGGTCAAGCCGCCTTGGATCAGCGCATCTTAAGCGTTCAATATTGCGGTGAAAAAATGCTCTATCTTAACGCAGGGTGTGTGTGTTGCAACAAACGCATGGATTTAGTGGAGTCTCTAAAAGCCACGCTCAATAACTATGAATGGCGCGGCGAAATTTTAAAGCGCATCATCATTGAAACCACCGGTTTAGCCAACCCGGCACCGATTTTATGGACGATTTTGAGCGATACTTTTTTAGGGGCGCATTTTGAGATTCAAAGCGTGGTGGTTTGCGTGGATGCTTTGAATGCTAGAATGCATTTAACCAACAATGAAGCTAAAGAACAAATCGTTTTTGCTGATAGCGTTTTATTGACCAAAACGGATTTGCAAAACGACAGCGTGGCTTTAATCAAATTAAAAGAGCGGATTCAAGCCATTAACCCTAGTGCAGAAATTTTTGACAAGAAAAATATCAATTACGAAAGCTTTTTTTCACGCAAAAATAGGGCACGAAATTTTATGCCAAGAATGCCAAAAGATTCACACTCGCAAGGCTTTGAGGTTTTAAGCATCAGTTTTGAAGGGGCGATGGAATGGAGCGCGTTTGGGATTTGGCTGAGTTTGTTATTGCATAAATACGGCACACAGATTTTACGCATCAAGGGGATTATTGACACTGGAAGCGGCTTTTTGGTGAGCATTAACGGCGTGATGCATATCATTTACCCGCCCAAGCACATTTTAAAGGATCAAAACGGCTCTAACCTCGTTTTTATCATGCGCCATTTAGAGCGTGAAAAAATCTTAAATTCATTAGAGGGTTTTAAGGGTTTTCTCGGCATTAAGGGTTTTGAAACCCAATAATTTTTCTATTTATGGATAGCTGTTTGCATTTTGATAGGGAAAAGAACGATGAAGCTTAAAACCAAACACACCCCACAAATAACAAAGATCAAAAGATAGCCCAAATCCCCTAAAAAGATCGTAAAAAGATACGAAAAAAGCGCTTGGAAAATGCCAAAAGAAAACACCACCCACGAAGACGCTTTAGCGAAATGTTTTGCGCCTGCAATTTTTAAAGCCATCATGCTGAATAAATTGATATTGGCGGTTGTGGCCGCTCCCATTATAAAGATGCTTAAATTGAGTAAAGAGATTTGGTGGAAAAAAATGGGCAAAAAGCATGCGATAGATTTTAAAATAAGGATAAAGATATTGGCGTTTTTAGCCCCTAGCTTTTGAGCCATGGGACCGCTAATTAAAGAGCCAAGCGTGGCTCCAAAACCAAAAAACGCCCATGAAGTTCCAGCGATGGTGGGGGAGATATTTAAATGGCGGATCAAATAATCCACCCAAAAAAGCGTGTGCGGTAAAAAACCAATCGCATTGAGTGCGCAAGAAATGAGTAATAACCACAAATGAAAGGGGATTTTAAACGCGCTTTCTTCTTTTTTAACGGATTTTTTCCTTAAAGAATGGTTTTTCAACCCAATCAAGGAAAGAATAAAGGCTATCAAACAACTGCCCCCTAAAAAAATCCATGCCCATTTGATATTATAAGAGCTAATCCAAGGCAGAACAAACCCGCTAAAGACAGATCCAATGCCTACAGCGCTAAAAATAAGCCCCCCCACTAAGGCCCTTTTGTTTTCTTTGACATAGGGTAAAGAGAGAGGAGCGACTAAAATCATTAACGCGCTGCTAGCCACACCGGCGATAAAACGCCAGATCCAAAGCCAAAAGAAAGGGATACTATCAAAATAACAGATTAAAAAACTCAAAGCGATCAAACCAAAACTGATTTTAGCGATGCTTTCTAATGACATCAATGGGCTTAAGAATTGGATTAAAAAACTCCCAAAAACATAGCCCATTAACACCGCAATACCCAATTGGAAGCTTTGGTGTGGGGTTAAACTCCCTGATAAAATGAGTAGGGGGATTAAAACCACATAGCCAAAACGAGCCAAGCCGTTAGACACAAAAACCCCTAAAAAACAAACAAACACGCGCATTTTGATCCTTAACAAACGACAAGTTATAAAAAGATTTTGTATTATATTGAAACTTGTTAATTGATAGCGCATAATGGAAGCAAGATAAGAATAAATTTAAGGAGCGTCCTTTATCATATCGCTAAAGAGACCCCACGATTGAGCAAAAAGAATTAAACGATTGACAAGTGGTGGGATTTAGTTTAACGCATGCGTTCTATTTATCCTAATATCCCAAACACTAAGGTGTTCGGGAAATCTTTCTAAATGGTTTGAATAAAAGATTTATTTCTTGTGAGCGAAATTGTGCGGGTTGCCTTTATCCCCAACATAAGCGATTTTATCGCCTAAAATGTCATAAGCTTGACCAAAGCCTTTCACAAAACGCCCTTCTTTGAAATCCAATGCGATTAAATGGAAATCTTGCATGGCACGAATGGTTTTAATGCCCCCAGCTCCGCCGGTTTTTTCAATGAAAGAATCAAACGCTTTGTCAAACTCCGCCCCTCTCTCAATAAAACGAGCGTTGGTTTTATAACGCAAGCGTTTCCTCAAAATAGCTGATTTAGCCTTGCTTTCATCTTCTAAAAACATCACTTCCACATTGTGGGGGTTGTTTTTAAGACCGGCAAAATGTTCAGCCACTTCGCTCACATAAATGTAGTATTGTTTGCCATCGCTCATTAAAGGCGCATAAGAGCATACCACATGCCCATTAGGGTGTAAGGTCGCTAAACAAACAGAATCAAAGCCTTCTTTAAAGGCTTTAACTTCTTCTTCCACGCCTTTTAAATCATGGGTTTTTTCTACGCTTTGGCACAATTCAATGATCGCGTTTTTGTAGTCTTTAGGATCTTTGACTTCGTGGTTGAATTCAATCCTTAAGGTTTGATTGTTGTTATAACCAATCACAACGCCTTGAGGATCCACGCTTTTAAAGGCGACATTTTCAGCGTGATGGACTTGCCCGAATTTTTTCAATAAAGCTTTCATGTCTTCTACATGGTGGGCGTTCATGTGTTCTATAATACGATTAAGCATAATATTCTCCTTAGTTTCAAAAAAATAAGGGGAATGTTATAACAAAAAATTAAATATTAGCTTAATCTTTAGCGGAAATTTTGGTTTTTATCTCTATACCTAAAAGTTTGAAAGCGTTGCTTAAACTCAAACTCACCATTAAACAAATTTTTAAAAGCTCTTTAGCTTTAGGGGTGTCTAAGATTTTACCAGCGTTATAGAAGCGGTGGAATTCTGAAGCGAGGGTTTTTGCGTATTCGCACATTTTTTGCAAGCCGTATTCTTCAAAAGAAGATTCAATGACTTTAGGCAAGCTTAAAGCACTAAAAAGTAGGTATTTTTCTTCAGCGTTTAAATGGGTTAAAGGGGTTTGCAAAACCTCTTCTTTAGAAAAGGGCGATTTTTCTAGCATGGTGTGGATGCGCGAATTAGCGTAATGGATATAGTAAATAGGGTTGGAGCTGTCTTGCTTCTTTAAAGTATTGACATCAAATTCTAAATGGGTGTCAAGCCGTTTGCTTAAAAAAATAAACCTTAAAGCGTCTCTACCCACATCATCAATCACATCTTTAATCAAAATGAAATTACCCGCTCTTTTACTCATCTTGTAAGGCTCGTTATCTTTGAGCAAGCGCACCATTTGAGCGAGCAAGACTTCAAGCTTGTTGGAATCATAGTCCAAAAACTCAAGGCTGGCTTTCACTCTAGCGATATAGCCGTGGTGGTCTGCCCCCCAAATGTTGATGTATTTGGTGTAATTTTGCTTAAATTTTTCATCATGATAGACAATATCGCCGGCTAAATAAGTGTAGCTCTTATCTTCTTTAATGAGCACCCGATCGCTTTCATCCTGGTAGAGTGAAGATTGGAGCCAGATTTTAGAATCCTTTTCATAAAGGGCGTTCGCTTTTTCTAATCGTTCAAACACCGCATCTTTATGTTTAAAAATTTCTTTTTCGCTCGCATAAGAATCAAAATGAATGCCTAAAGCGTCTAAATTATCTTTAATTTCTAAAAGCATTAGATCCTTAGCATAGCCGCTTAAAACTTCAATAATCGTCTCTTCGTTTTCTTTAAAAAGGCTTGGCTCTAAATCGTTGTGGGCCTTTTTAGCGATTTCAATGATGTATTCGCCTTTGTAAAAGACTTCCGGATAAGTTACGCTTTCTTTTAAAACATGCTCTCTGTAAGCGAGCCATACAGAAAGCCCTAGCAAGCGGATTTGAGATCCCATGTCATTGACATAATATTCGCACAAAACTTCATGTCCTAAAAAGCGAGCGATTTTAGCCAAACTATCGCCAAACACCGCCCCTCTAGCATGCCCTATGTGTAAGGGTCCTGTGGGGTTAGCGCTCACAAATTCTAAAAAGATTTTTTGAGAACGCTCGCTTTTAGGCTGAGAGCCAAATTGTTCTTTTAATTCTAAAGCCTTTTGGGTGAAACGCTCTAAAAAATCTAAAGAAAGCGTGAAATTGATATAGCCCTTACAAGCCACTACGCTGTCAAAAAGCCCTTGAGTTTTTTCATGTGTGCTGATTTTAAGGGCTAACTCTTCAGCGATAACTAAGGGCGATTTTTTAAAAACTTTGGCGAGATTGAAAGCAATGGGCGTAGCGTAATGCCCATGCTCTCTGTCTTTAGGGTATTCAATAATGACTTCTTCTTCTAAAATCTCTTCTAAAACGCCCTTAATGAGAGTGTGCATGTTTAACTTTCTTGTTTGCTTTTAATTTCGCTACTCTCATGCACTTTGGTTTGCACTGCTTGAGCGTCTAGGGTTTTTGGCTCGTTTTTAGCCTCTTCTTCATCGTCTTTCACGGCTTTTTTGAAATTTTTAATCCCACTGCCTAAACCCTTAGCCAACTCTGGGATCTTTTTAGCCCCAAATAACAACACAATCACTAATAAAACAATGACCCAATGCCATATGCTTGTGAACCCGCCCATATTTTACTCCTTAATCTATTGGTTAGTTTTTCCTTGAATTATAGCTTTTTTAAAAAATAATTGATAGGTTTTATAAGGATTCGTTTTTCCAAGCCTTGCATATTTTTTCAAAATTAAACGCTTTTAAGCGATGGACTAAAGTTTTTGCGATGCTTAAGATGATTTCTTTGGATTTTTCTAAATCTTCATTGATGATAAGGTAATCAAAGCTCTCCAAGCACTGCATTTCTTTATAAGCGTTGATCAAGCGTTTTTCTATCGTCTCTTTAGAATCCGTCCCCCTTAAAAGCAAGCGCTCTTTTAAAATTTCTTGGTTTTTAGTGCTAATAAACACAGAGCATGCGTTGGGGTAATGCTTTTTAAGGATCTCATGCCCTTGCACATCAATATCAAAAATGACGATTTTGCCCTCTTTTAAGGCTTTTTCTACAGGGATTTTAGAAGTGCCATAATAGTGGTTATGCACGATCGCCCACTCTAAAAACTGCCCTTTTTCTATGCCTTGTTTGAATTCTTCTTTGCTGACAAAGTTATAATGCAAGCCATCAACTTCGCCCTCTCTAGGCTTTCGTGTGGTGGTGGAAAGGGAAAAATGGGTTTTTGGGATTTTTTCTTGCAAATACTTTGTAAGGGTGCTTTTACCCGCTCCGCTAGGGCCTGAAAGGATGAGTAAATTAAAATCATTATGCATCAGGTTTTTTATCCTCTAAAGTGATTTTAATGCTTAAGATTTTGTTTTCTAAAAGGCTTTTTAAGGACTCTTGATTGAGGCTTTTTAATAAATCCTGCAAATTCAAGTGCAATTCTAGGGGGCTAGAAGTTTTATCGCTTTCTTTGGGGGTTTCTGTGCTTTCTTCTTTTTCTTGCGGGGTTTTTATAACGCTCTCTTTAGGGATTTCTGTATCGTTCTCATTATTAGGAGTTTCTGCAACGGCTTCATTCAAAAAAGGCAATTCTTCCCCCATCGCTTTAGCCATCACCGGCTCAGGAATGTCTTCAATGCTTTCGTAATGGTCTTCTTGGGTTTCTTTTTCTTGTGCTTCTTTTTCTTGCGGTGTTTCTGCACTTTCTTGTGGGGTTTCTTGTGGGATTTCTAATTCTTGCGGTATTTCTTGTGGGGTTTTTGTATTTTCTTGCGTTTCTTTTTCTTGGCTTTCTTCTTTAGGGATTTCTAACTCTTGCGTTTCTTTTTTATTCTCTTGGCCGTTAGAGTTTTCTTGGATTTCTTTGACTAATTCTTGCATGGCCTCTAATTCTTGCGTGCTTGGGGAATCTTGTGTTTTTTCTTGTTTTTCCTCTTTAATTTCTTGTGTTTCTTCTTTGATTGGCTCTTGTTCTTTGATTGACTCTTCTTGCGTTTCTTCTTTAACTTTTTCTTGCGTTTCCAACTCTTTAGAAACTTCCTTATCTTTGAGAGTTTCACCCTCTTGTGTTTCATCATCTCTAGGTTTTTCTTCTTCTTCTTGGGGAGTTTCTTTTTTCTCTTCTTTAATGTCTTCTTTTTCTTCTTGCGCGTTTAAAGTGGGGAGTAGTTGCTCTTCATTGTTAGGCTCTTCTTTGGCTAGGGCTTCTAAAACGCCTAAATTTTCTAATTCGTCCCAATTGGTTTCTAAAACTTCTTGAGTTGGGTCTAAATTCTGGCTAGGCTCTAGCTCGCTCATGTTAGAACCAAGCTTTTTGTGAAGGATTTTTAAAATCTCAGTGGGTAAAAAAGGTTTTTTGATTTTCATCTCAAAGCCCTCTAAGAAGGGTTGCACTTCATTGCCCTTTTTATACACGCACACGCTGTTTTTATTTTGAGAGATGATTTCTTTTAATTCTAGCCAATCCACTTGGTCTAGTTTTTCCAAACATTCATCATCGGCTATCAAAATCCATTCTTGATCTTCTTTAAGGCGCACGGATAGCTCTTGATAGTGGTTAAAATTTTCCACAGACCATTCTAATTTCTTAGAGACACTCTCAAGCAACTTTGTGATCATGGGGTTTTGGTTGAATAGAATCATTTTCATTTTAGGGACTCCTTATTTGATAAGAAACGCTTCTTTAAGCCTATCAATTTTTATCGCTTTTTTTAAATCTTTTATTATAATCAAAAATCCACTTGGTTGGTTGTTTTTATCATGAGTGTAATTTAAAATAAGGATCATTTGATGTTAGACAAGTTTAAAAAAATCGTTGGCGTTAGTGTGTTAGTGGGCTGTTTAGGGGTTTTGCAAGCTAAAAACAGCTTATTTGTCTTACCTTATGAGCAAAGAGACGCTCTCAATTCTTTGGTTTCTGGCATTAGTAACGCCAGAGAGAGCGTGAAAATCGCTATCTATAGTTTCACGCACAGAGATATTGCAAGAGCGATTAAAAGCGTAGCGAGTAGGGGGGTTAAGGTGCAAATCATTTATGATTATGAAAGCAATCATAATAACAAGCAATCCACTATTGGCTATCTGGACAAATACCCTAACACGAAAGTGTGCTTATTGAAAGGGCTTAAGGCTAAAAACGGGAATTATTACGGCATCATGCACCAAAAAGTAGCGATCATTGATGATAAGATCGTGTTTTTAGGCTCAGCGAACTGGAGCAAAAACGCTTTTGAAAACAATTATGAAGTGCTTTTAAAAACCGATGACACAGAGACAATCCTCAAAGCCAAGAGTTACTACCAAAAGATGTTAGGGAGTTGCGTTGGGTTTTAAAGCCCTTTAGAAGTGGTAATTATACCCCACATAAAAGGCAAAGACCCTACGCATTTGAACCTTGAGCGCATCAGTGGTGTAGTATTTGTTATTAATAGTGGGGAATTTAAAACCGATTTCAAATTCATGTTCATCTACAAATAAAGCCTTGAGACCAAAATTAAAAAGGAATTGAAAAGAGGTGTTATCAACCGCACTGCTGTTAGTGATGCCTAATAATTCCTGCCCTTTACTGCCAATATACCAACTATTCCCTGCAATCGCAATCCCCCCAAAAACGCCAATATCCACGCCAATATCATCTTGATAGAAACTCCCTTGAAAAAAATTCCATATCGCATCCACGCCCACGCCATAAGTGATCATGTTATTGCCGCCATAATAGCCTTTAGGGTATCTCATGCCATAGCCTTGCCAATCTAAAAAAGCAAAATAGCGCAAGCCCAAGATTTTATCCGGATGGAAAAAGTGGTTATAGCCCATGACTAATCCAATCCCATTAGATCCCATGTTGGTGAGTTTTTTAACGCTATTAACGCTAGTCATAATATTGGTGTAACCGGTTTGATAGTTAGTAACTTCTCTAACTTCATGGATATTAGTCATTAAATTGATAGAACCTGTTTGGTAATTGACTCCCATATACAAATTTTTTGTCCAAGAAGGTGCTGCGCTTTCTTCTTTAGCGGCTAAGGCGTGTGTTAGCAAGCTTGTGCCAACTAACATTTTTAACAAGGCTCTCAATTTTATCTCCTGCAAGTTAAGTTTCATTATAAAGATCTAAATTTTACAACAATTTACTCAAAATTAAGCATTTATTCTTTATAAGAGAGTATAATTTAAAGGCTTAAAATAACTCAAGTAAGGCTAGTGGATGAAAGAAGTGCTTTATTTAGGGACTGTTGCGTTTAGCGTTGCATTCAGCATAGCATCAGCCAATGAGCCAAAAATTGATTTTAACCCTCCTAATTATGTAGAAGAAACCCCCTCTAAAGAATTTATCCCTGAATTGAACAAGTTGGGGAGTTTGTTTGGGCAGGGCGAGCGCCCTTTATTTGCGGATAGGAGGGCGATGAAGCCTAACGATTTGATCACAATCATTGTCTCTGAAAAAGCGAGCGCAAATTATTCCAGCTCTAAAGATTATAAAAGCGCTTCAGGGGGTAATTCCACGCCCCCAAGACTCACTTATAACGGGCTAGATGAAAGAAAGAAAAAAGAAGTGCAGTATTTAGACGATAAGAATAATTACAATTTCACCAAATCTAGCAATAACACGAATTTTAAAGGCGGTGGCTCGCAAAAAAAGAGCGAAGATTTAGAGATTGTGTTGAGCGCTCGAATCATTAAAGTGCTAGAAAACGGAAATTATTTCATCTATGGGAATAAGGAGGTGCTAGTGGATGGGGAAAAGCAAATCCTTAAGGTGAGTGGGGTGATCCGCCCTTATGATATTGAAAGGAATAACACCATCCAATCCAAGTTTTTAGCCGACGCTAAGATTGAATACACGAATTTAGGGCATTTGAGCGATTCCAATAAAAAGAAATTCGCTGCTGATGCGATGGAAACCCAAATGCCTTATTGAAAAGAGCGTTTGAAAGCCTAGCATGAGAGCGATCGCTATTGTTTTAGCTAGAAGTTCCAGTAAAAGGATCAGGAATAAAAATATTATTGATTTTTTCAATAAACCTATGCTCGCTTACCCCATTGAAGCGGCGCTAAATTCCAAGCTCTTTGAAAAGGTGTTTATCTCTAGCGATAGCATGGAGTATGTCCATTTAGCGAAAAATTATGGGGCGAGTTTTTTGAATTTACGCCCTAAAGTTTTAGCGGATGACAGAGCCACGACTTTAGAGGTGATGGCCTATCACATGAAAGAATTAGAGTTAAAAGATGAAGATATTGCGTGTTGTTTGTATGGCACATCAGTGCTTTTACAAGAAAAGCATTTAAAAAACGCTTTTGAAACTTTAAAAGAAAATACGGATTATGTTTTCACATGTTCTCCATTTAGTGCTTCGCCCTATCGTTCTTTTAGCCTTGAAAACGGCGTTCAAATGGCTTTTAAAGAGCATTTAAACATGCGCACGCAAGATTTAAAAACGCTCTATCATGACGCAGGATTGCTTTATATGGGGAAGGCTCAAGCCTTTAAAGAAATGCGGCCTATTTTCAGTCAAAATTCTGTCGCTTTAGAATTATCGCCTTTAGAAGTCCAAGATATTGACACTTTAGAAGATTTAGAATTAGCCAAGCTCAAATACAGCCGTTTGAAAAACGCATGCCAGTAAAAATTTTGTGCGATTGTTTTTTAACAAGCGGTTTAGGGCATGTGAGGCGTTGTGAAAAAATCCTTTCTTTTATAGAAAAATTAGGGGTTAAAGCGGGTCTTTATTTACACAAGCAAAATAATATAAGCGCTTTTTTAGAGGGCGTTAGCAATGATGATTTTTTGATTACAGACAGCTATTGTTTGAATTCAAAGGATTTTTATCTTTTAAAAGAAAAAGCTAAAAGCCTTATGGTTATAGAAGATAAAGAGCATGCTAAGGGGTTTTACCCTAAAAACACCAAGATCCTAAATTCCACGCTGAACGCTTTAAAACACTACCATTATTTATCAAAAGATTATCAGTATTATTTGGGGGTGGGGTTTTACCCTGTTGATATTCGCTTTGTCTATGAGCGCCCTATCAATACAGAAAATAAAGAAGTGTTGATCACTCTAGGGGGGAGCGAGCAAAAAACGCTCAAAGAGATCGTCAAAATTTTAGAAAATAAGGGCATGCATTTGCATATCATTTCACCCCATATCCCCAAAAATCCTCCCAAAAACACGCATTATTACAGCCCTTTAAGCCCTTTAGAGTTCAGTTATTTGATGAAATTTTGCGCTTGCGCCATTAGCGCTGCAGGTCAAACCCTCTATGAATTAGCCCTTTCTCAAACGCCCTCTCTTATCATTCCCGTTGCTTCTAATCAAATCATTCAAAGCAAAGAATTTGAAAGCTTGGGCCTTTTCAAACAAACGAGTTTAAAAACTTTAGCTAAAGATTTTGAAAAATTACAAATTCAAAAAAATCAAGCCTGGGCAAAAAACCTGGTCTTTGGGAGTGAGCTAGAGGGCGCATTAAGGGAGTTTTTAGAAATTTGAAAAAAAATTATTCTTATAAAAATATCCACGCGATTGATTTCACCCGTTTAAACGATGAAGAAAAGTTGTTGGTTTTAGAGTTTCGTAACCACCCAAACACTGCCTTATGGATGTATAGCGATTTTATTTCTTTAAAAACGCATTTGCAATTCATAGAAGATTTAAAAAACTCGCCTAACCACCGGTATTTTTTGTTTAAAGAAGAGGGCGTTTATTTAGGGGTTGGCTCTATCACTAAAATCAATTTTTTTCATAAGCATGGGTATTTGGGGATCTATAAAAACCCTTTTTTGAAGAATAAAGGAGAGACTATTTTAAAAGCCTTAGAATGCATCGCTTTTGAAGAGTTCCAATTAAATTCTTTACATTTAGAAGTGATGGAAAACAATTTCAAAGCGATCGCTTTTTATGAAAAAAACCATTATGAGTTAGAGGGGCGTTTGAAAGGCTTTATCTCTAAAGAAAAGGGATTTATAGATGTTCTTTTGTATTACAAGGATAAGAAAGGATATAATGATCGATCTGCTCTAAAATTTTAGGGCAAATTTCTAGCTTTAAATCCAATACGCTTAAGGGCAAGTTGCAATCTTGTAATTTGACGAGATCTTTTGAAGTAACCAATAAGGAAGTGGCGTTATTTTTATAAAACTCTTTTTCTAAAAGCTTCAAATCAAAAGGGGCATGGTCTCTAAAATACCATTTTTTAACCACTTCTTTGGGCAAAAACGCATCAAGCCTGCTAGGATTAGCGATAGCCGTTACTAAAAGCATGCGTTTGGTGGGGCGGGTGATAGAGGTTATTCTTTTATAATCCTTATCTTCTGTAATGACTAAATGGGCTTCTTTATAGCTTTTAACGCTTTCTCTATACAACCCGCTGGGCAAACAAAAGGGGTAGTAGGGGGGGACTTTAGGCTTTAAAAGCGCATTGAATTGGTTGAAATTAAACCTAAAACCATCGTCTAAAAACACGATCTTTGCCCCTAATTCAAGGGCTTTTAAAACGCCAAGCTCTCTTTTTTCGCTCACAATCACGCTCGCTTGTTTTAAATTTAAGGCTAAAAGATAGGCTTCATCGCCCGCTGTTTTTTGAGAAACTAAAATGTTTCCTTTAACGCTCACCACTACTAAGCCTTTAGAATCTCGTTGGTACCCCCTAGAGACAACCGCTACTTCTTGGTATCTTGGAGCGATTCCTAAAATAAAGGGCGTTTTACCGCTTCCCCCAGCGATCAAATTACCTATGCTGATAATGGGGATTTTAAAATCATGTTTTTTGGCGGTTTTTCGTTTAAGGGTGGCGATGCCTTGATAGATTAAAGAAAAAGGATAGAGCGCAAAAATCAACCCCTTTTGCAAAAGAGTGGGATTATAAAAATAGCGTTCTAAAAAGGGTTTATCGCTTTTCATTTAGGGTTAAACTTTTGAGCGATAGTGGGTAATTCTGATTTAAAAGCGTTTTTTTGGATACGGCTTATGATGTTTTTTACTAAAATTTCATCATAGCCTAATTGAGTGAGCGTTTCTAAATGGATGGGCTTTGTTTGGAACAACGCTTCAATATCCTTTAATAAAGGATCGATCACACTATAAGGATAGCCCAAATCTTTTTCATCGCTTTGCCCCACAAATAAATCCGCACTAGGGGGCTTATTTAAAATCTTTTTAGGGATATTTAAATGGCAAGCGAGTTTATAAACTTCGGTTTTAAATAATTCCCCAATCGGGTTAATCGCGCACGCCAAATCCCCAAATAAAGTGCCATAGCCTAGCATTCTTTCGCTTTTATTGCTCGTGCCAATGACTAAAGAATCGCTTTTTAAAGAATAGTCGTATAAAAAAGCCATGCGTAATCTTGCGCAAAAATTCCCCTTTCTGGTAAGGCTTGCGTCTTTAAAATGAGAGCCAAAGATGGCATCATAGGGAGCGATAGAATATTCTGTATAAGGGATAGAAAATGTTTCACACAAATTTAAAGCGTCTGTTTTACTTTCTGGCATAGAGACTGAAGAGGGCATTAAAAGGGCATGGGCGTTTTCTTTAAAAACTTTTTGGCACAGCACTCCAACGACCGCGCTATCTAGCCCCCCACTCAGCCCATAAACAACTTTTTTAAAGCCTCGTCTTTGCGCTTCTTTTTCTAAAAAATCGCATAAATAAACGATGAGTTTTTGGTAATCTTTTTGCATGCCTTAAATTATAATAGAAAAAACGCATCGTTTAAGTGAAAAATTAGCTTTTCTTGCTATAATCATCGTTTCACTTCTTTAAAGGTGCTCGTAGCTCAGCTGAATAGAGCAACAGGTTGCGGTCCTGTAGGTCGGGGGTTTGAATCCCTCCGAGCACACCATTTCTTAATATTCTGCATGTTTTTAAACATTATCGCTCCCATTATGGTAAAATGAACGCTTGCTTAAACACGCTAGGAGATTTGATTTTGGCATTACCCGTTTATTATGATAAAGACATTGGTTTAGGCGTTATCCAATCCTTACAAGTGGGCATTATTGGCTATGGCGCACAAGGAGAAGCCCAAGCGCTCAATTTGAGGGACTCTAAAGTGAAAGCGCGTATTGGCTTGTATCAGGGGAGTTTGAGCACTTCAAAAGCAAAAGCAGAGGGCTTTGAGGTGCTAGAAGTCAAAGAATTAGCCCGACAATCTGATGTGATCATGGTATTACTCCCGGACGAATTGCATAAGGAAGTGTTAGAAAAAGAAGTGATTCCTTTTTTAAAAGAGGGGCAAATTGTGGGCTTTGCTCATGGTTTTAGCGTGCATTTCAATCAGGTTATTCTTCCAAAAGGCGTTGGCGTGATTTTAGTCGCGCCAAAAGGGCCAGGGAGCGCTTTAAGAGAGGAATACCTTAAAAATAGGGGCTTATACCATTTGATCGCCATAGAGCAAGAAAGTTCAAAAAATAACGCTAAAGCAGTGGCTTTAAGCTACGCTAAAGCGATGGGTGGGGGGAGAATGGGGGTTTTAGAAACGAGCTTTAAAGAAGAATGCGAGAGCGATTTATTCGGCGAGCAAGCGGTTTTGTGCGGGGGGTTAGAAGCGATTGTGAGAATGGGGTTTGAAACTTTAATTAAGGCAGGATACCCTGAAGAATTAGCCTATTTTGAATGCGTGCATGAAGTGAAATTAGTGGCGGATTTATTGCATTATAAGGGGATAGAGGGCTTAAGGAAACATATTTCTAACACCGCTGAATTTGGAGCGATTAAAAATAGAGAGCCTATGGAAAATCGGTTGGAAAAACGCATGCAAAAAATCTTAAAAAAGATCCAAAACGGCTCATTCGCTAAGGATTTTTTACTAGAAAAGAGTTTGAATTACCCTAGGTTAAACACAGAGAGGAAAGCCCTTAAAGAGACTAAAATAGAACAAATTGGGGAAATTTTACGTGCCCCATTCAATCATAAAAAATAAATCATTAAATTAAAAGGAACCATATGGCAATAGTAGTTACTATCACTTCAGGTAAGGGGGGCGTGGGTAAAAGCACCACCACGGCTAATTTAGCGATCGGCTTGGCTGAGAGCGGTAAAAAGGTCGTGGCGGTTGATTTTGACATAGGCCTTAGGAATTTGGATATGATTTTAGGCTTAGAAAATCGCATTGTTTATGATGTGGTGGATGTGATGGAAAAAAATTGCAACCTTTCGCAGGCTTTAATCACGGATAAAAAGACTAAAAACCTTTCTTTTTTAGCGGCTTCACAAAGCAAGGATAAAAATGTTTTAGATAAGGAAAAAGTAGCGATTCTAATCAACGCTTTAAGGGCGGATTTTGACTATATTTTGATTGACTCGCCGGCTGGGATTGAAAGCGGTTTTGAGCATTCGATTTTGCATGCAGACATGGCGTTAGTGGTGGTAACGCCTGAAGTGAGTTCCTTAAGAGATAGCGACAGAGTGATTGGCATTATTGATGCGAAGTCTAATCGGGCTAAAAGGGGCGAAGAAGTGCATAAGCACTTGATAATCAATCGCTTAAAACCTGAATTAGTGGCAAATGGCGAGATGATTTCCATAGAAGAAGTGCTTAAGATTTTATGCCTGCCTTTAATTGGGATCATCCCTGAAGACGGCCATATTATTTCAGCGACCAATAAGGGCGAGCCGGTGATTCGCATGGATTGCGAGAGCGCGAAAGCTTACCAACGCATCACCAGAAGGATTTTAGGCGAAGAAGTGGAATATGTGGAATTTAAGGCTAAAAGAGGCTTTTTTAGCGCGTTAAAAGGGATATTTTCATGAGCTGGTTTGATGTTTTTAAAAACAAAGGGAGCGCGGCTACCGCAACAGACAGATTGAAATTGATTTTAGCCAAAGAGCGCACTTTAAATTTACCCTACATGGAAGAGATGCGTAAAGAAATCATTGCCGTTATTCAAAAATACACTAAATCTTCAGACATCCATTTCAAAACCCTTGATGGCAATCAAAGCGTGGAAACGATTGAAATAGAGATCATATTGCCTAAATAGTCAATCAACGAATGAAAAGCAATTTCCAATACAGCGCGCTAGAGAATATCCCTAAAGCCTTTGATACGCTCAAAGACCCCCCTAAAAAGCTCTATGGTGTGGGCGATATAAAGCTTTTAGATGCGCCTTTAAAAGTGGCTATCATAGGCACAAGAAGACCCACCCCTTACAGCAAGCAACACACCATCACTCTAGCCAGAGAGCTTGCTAAAAATGGCGCGGTTATTGTGAGTGGAGGAGCGTTAGGCGTGGATATTATCGCTCAAGAAAACGCCTTACCCAAAACGATCATGCTTTCGCCTTGCAGTTTGGATTTTATCTATCCCACGAACAATCATAAAGTGATCCAAGAAATCGCGCAAAACGGCTTGATTTTAAGCGAATATGAAAAGGATTTTATGCCCATTAAAGGCTCTTTTTTAGCCAGAAACCGCCTGGTGATCGCTTTAAGTGATGCAATAATTATCACTCAAGCGGATTTAAAAAGCGGCTCTATGAGCAGCGCTAGATTAGCCCAAAAGTATCAAAAACCCTTATTTGTTTTACCCCAGCGCCTGAATGAGAGCGATGGCACTAATGAGCTTTTAGAAAAAGGGCAGGCTCAAGGGATATTTAATATTCAAAATTTTATAAATACCCTTTTAAAAGACTACCATTTAAAAGAAATGCCTGAAATGGAAGATGAATTTTTAGAATATTGCGCGAAAAACCCTAGCTATGAAGAAGCGTATCTCAAATTTGGGGATAAGCTTTTAGAATACGAGCTGTTGGGTAAGATCAAGCGCATCAATCATATCGTGGTGTTAGCGTGATTTTGGCATGCGATGTGGGGTTAAAACGCATTGGGATCGCTGCACTTTTAAACGGCGTTATCTTGCCATTAGAAGCGATTTTACGCCGCAACAGGAATCAGGCCGCTAGGGATTTGAGCGATTTATTAAAGGAAAAAAACATTCAAGTGCTAGTGGTGGGCAAGCCCCATGAAAGCTATGCAAATACCCGTGCACGCATTGAGCATTTTATCAAGTTTGTAGATTTTAAGGGCGAAATCGTTTTTATTAATGAAGACAGATCCAGCATAGAAGCCTATGAAAATTTAGAGCATTTGGGTAAGAAAAACAAGCGGCTCGCTATCAAAGACGGCCGGTTAGACTCTTTGAGCGCTTGCAGGATCTTAGAGCGCTATTGCCAGCAGGTTTTAAAAAACAAGCGATGAGAAATTGTAAAAAAAGGGTTGTAAGTTAGGAATTGAAACGGCATGCTTGATGCTCAAAATGGAAGGCTTGCTATTCTTTTAAGAAAATATTTTTACTAGAGAGTTTTAATCTTTTTTTGGTATTCTTTCAGAGATCATTAGTTTTAAAAATTCTTTAAAAACGGATAACAATGAAAATCATGCATCAAGTTAGGGATTTTTTAGATTCTTGCAAACAAACGATCCAAAAAAATTCTAATGAAGTCTTTCAAAAAACCAAACGAGCGCTTTTTAAAGAAGAATCTCAAAAAATCAGAGAGCAAGCGGTTAAAATCGTAGAAAAACGCTTGAAAGAAAAGGGTATGAAATTGAGCGATTTTAACGAAGAAGAATTGAAAATCATGTTTGAAGCGGAAGAAAAAAGGCTTTTAGAACAAATCCAAACTAAGCATTTTAAAGAAGTTTGGGAAAAGGGCGAAAATGAGCAAGGAAAATAGCTTTATCTCTAGCTTAATGGGGTTTTTTAGCGAAAAGAATGAACGCTGGCTGTTAGCCCACAGGCACACGAGAGGGTTTGTGATAGTGGCGTGGCTTTTCAGGTTTAAAAGCATTGTATTTTCTATTCTGATTACTTTGTTGGTTATTTTAGTGGATATTTGGGTTTATAGCGATGTGCGCCAGTTTTTATTGGATACTTCTAGCTCGTTTGTTTTGCTTTTAAGCGCTTTGTTAATAAAGTGGGGCGTGATCGTTTTTAGCGTGCATCGGTGCTATAAGTTCAGCCAAAAAATGTTTGCAATCATCCAAAAAAAGAGGCGGATTAGGGAGAATTTGAAAAATCGATACAATCAACTAGACGCCAAAAATTCCCCTAAAGAAAGGCTCTCCAGCGTTACTGAAGAAATCATTTTAAAAAAACAAGAAGAATTACAGAGCAAAGAAACCCCAGAGAGTAAGCATGATGGAGAAAGGCTCTCTAGCGTTACTGAAGAAATCATTTCAAAAAAACTAGAGGAATTGAAAGCTAGAAATGATAAGGGGAATTAAAAAGAGCGTGGAACGCTTTATTTACCGAAGGGAACATTTAAGAGGATTTTATTAAGATGCTTTGCAAGCAGCAATAACCCTTAAGGGATATATAGAAATTCTAATCAAAAACCCCCCCCCAAAGAAAATAATCAAGAAAATAATCAATCAGTGGAGGGTCAATTTTTTAAAAAAGGCATGAAGTGCTTAGGCATTTGAGAAGTGATTTTATAGATCGCTTTTTTAAATTCAAATTCCAAACTAGAGGCATGGAGCATGAGTAATGGGGCATTATTTTCACGCTTTAATTGAAGGTATTCTCTGGCGTTTTCATCCATGACCCCATAAAGCCCTTCGCCTACGATCCTGTGATTCACGCTGCTTAAATGCAAGCGGATCTGGTGCGTGCGCCCGGTGAGTGGGGTTATTTTGAGTAAGCTTATATCTAAAAAAGGATTATAGCTTAAAGGCTCAACAAGCGTAATTGAAGGCTTGCCTAAAGGAGAAATTTTAGATCTAATGTGCAAATCTTTTTGAATGTTTTTAGGCGTTAGAATGGGTTTGTCTATGATGATACTTTTATCAACCAACCCATGCGCTAGGGTTAAATAAGTTTTTTTCACTTTTTTTTGCATGAAAAGCGCTTTTAAATCCTTAGCGCTTTGCAAGGTTTTACCCGCTAAAACTAACCCGCTCGTTTCATAGTCCAGTCTGTGGGCTGGGTGGGCGTTTTTGCCAAAATGAGATTGGATACAATCCAATAAGCTTTCATGGTAAAAATAGCCTTTAGGGTGGGTATAGACTTGAGCGGGTTTGTCAAACACGCCAAAATCTTTAGTCTCAAAAACAAGCTTTTCTTGTTTTTCATTAGGCTTGAAATGAATCAAGCTAACGACCCCTTGAATCATTTGGGATTTACGCACAACTTGTTGGTTGTGTTTTAGGCGTTGTTTGTCAAGGTGCCGTTGGGCTTCTTTTAAAGAGCATTTTAAAACATCGTGCACAAAAAACAAGGCTTTGGTGGGTTTTAAAATTTCAAATTCTTCTTCAACAAAAGGCACTACAACAAACTTTTAACAAACATTTTAGGCTCATTAGAATATTCATCTAATTCCACGCTAAAAAGCACGCTCACCTTTTCGCCCGCTTTCAAAAACCGCTCAGTGTTAAAATAAATAGCTTCCTTGACGCATTCTTTATCCTTAAAACGCAAAACCTGGTGGCTTTCTTTAATGATTTTTTCTTCTATGACTTCTAAATTTTGTGCTTGAAATAGGGGTTCAGG